>DLGN01000101.1:1042-8847 GCA_002482715.1 Oxalobacteraceae bacterium UBA7693 | reverse complement strand
CACTTTTCGAGGCAGTTTTTACGTGAATGAGGCGCAAATAGTTAGCTATTTGCAACGAAGAACGAAAAAAATGACCGTGAATGCGCCAAATGGAAAATCTGGGTTCAACTCACCGTCTCACCGGCGATCAAGACTGGTTGCCATAAGACCTGCAACTCCGATGGTGGCGTACCATTCTGTAGCGCCAACAGCATCTCTACCATTTTTTTACCAGCAAGATCAGGATTAGGCTGCTCTATCGTGGTGACATTGTAGCCAGCCAAAGAATCTTCCATCTTACCCCACACGATGATGGACATTTGCTTGCCAATTGCGATACCAGCATCTAACAGAGCACGCATCGCGCCGACGCCTGCCATGTGGTTATCGACGATCACTGCACTTGGCGGCGCGGAGCTCGCCAATAACTGTTGCATGGCAGCGTAACCACCACGTCGATCATTCGAATTATCTTTGAGATAATCGGGATTTGGCAGTAAGCCAGCATCGCGCATCACAGATTGAAAACTATCAAAACGCTGACGCGCAAAATTCATCTCTAACGGCGCACTCATTAAAGCAATACGCTGATGTCCGTAGGCGAGTAAATGCTCAACAGCAACTCGCATGCCGCTTTCATTATCGTAATCGAACCAGGCATGTGGTTCATTGACGCGGGTACGACCATGTGCAACAAAAGGCAAACCATGCTTGGCCAGGTAGGCGACGCGTTCGTCATACAGCTTCGTACGACCAACAATCAAACCATCGACCCGACGCTCTTTCACCATATGTTTATAAGCGCGTAACTCATTTTCCGGTGACACAGGCGCCATGATTAAATCCATTTGGCGACCTTCTAATGCTTCCACCATGCCGCCGACAATTTGCATGAACATAGGATCAGCCAAATCATTGGCAATCAGGGCATGAATGATACCGATCACATTGGTACGCCCAGATGCCAAGCTACGCGCCATTGGATTGGGACGATAGCCAAATTGCTCAGCGGCTTCTAAAACACGTTGACGAGTTCGTGCGCTCACTTCTGGATAGCCGTTTAAAGCACGGCTAACGGTCGTTTCTGAGATGCCGAGATTTTGTGCCAGACTTTTGAGATTCATGGTGCCAATTCAGTATTGATGACTACAGGCGACTTGCAAAAAAACGAAGTGTAATAGGATGCAGCATACAGGACAAGGGCTTTTTCCCTCGCCTTTGCAGATCATCAACTTCACCAAATCAGAACATCTTAATCACCAATTCACACGAATTAAATTCGCTGATTTTGCACTTCCGCGGACTTGTGTTGTGAGCAGCTTACGACTAGAGTCCCAGTCAAATTTCACTGATTTTCCATCCAATGTTACTTGCTGCGGTACCTGCTCCACATTATGCACATACAAAGCGATCTGCTTGTTTAAAGCTTTCATCTTGCGTCCATTCTGCTGACGAAGTTGAATTTGCAGTGAAGTTTGACCGTTTGCTTGTGCTTGAAACTTGCTAGAAAAATGATGAATACGGAAGCGTTCTTGTTGATATGCTTGCGCTGTCAGACCATCATCCTCGTACATGGTTCCCTGACTCTGCGCAATTGCGGCGTCGTGATAGTAATGCAGTGCTAATTCGTTCTCGTTATAAAACTGTGTGCTTTGCATAGGCATAGCCATAGGAATAAATGCCCCAGCGCGTACAAATACGGGAATATGCTCTTCACGCACTTTCACTGTATGACTCGTACCACCTGCATAAACCTGTCCAGTGTAAAAGTCTATCCACGTGCCAGAAGGGAATATCACCTCAGCCTGTTGTTGCCCCGCTTGCATAATCGGTTGCACTAAGAAATCCTTACCCCATAAATACGAAGCAGAATGCGCGCGCAATTTTTCGTTATCAGGCTCAGCAAAAAATAGAGGACGCATCAAAGGCAAACCCTGCTGCTGATTTTCAAATGCCAGCGTGTAATTGTATGGCAGCAAACGGTAGCGTAATTCGATTGCTGATTTGGCTAACTGTTTCGCTTTTGCTGCGCGGAAGATCGGTTCAGAAGGGACATCTTCTTGTGCGTGTGGGCGGAAGATGGGTTGAAATACAACGTACTGCAACCAGCGCGCATACAATTCATCATCCAGATTCGCGCCGGCAAACCCGCCTAAATCGGAATGCATATACGCCAAACCTTGCATCCCCATTTGCAGTGCAATCTCTGGCTGCGAGCGAAGGCCACCCCATGTGCGATTCACATCGCCAGACCAGGGAATCAAACCAAAGCGTTGCGAGCCAGAATAACCTGCACGCATCAAAATGAATGGCCGTTGTGTTGGGAAATCTTTCTGATAGCCTTGTGCGACAAGCTTCGCCCATTCATGTCCATAGATGTTGTGCACTTGATCGGCACCTAGTTGGCCATTCGCATGACGTAGTTCGCTAGGATGCACTTCGGGTTCGCCAAGATCGCCCCACACGCCAGCAACACCTTGCTGCGCCAAGTCTTTATAGATATTCCAAAACCAGTCACGAGCCTTCGGTTGGAACAGATCAATCAATCCCGTATTACCAAAGTAGAAGTCATAAGTGAATGGCTTTCCGGCTTGATCGGTTGCCAGAATTTTCTCCTGTACTGCTTCTTGCCAGCGATTCGAGGTCGTCAAAATAAAAGGCTCGGTGATGAGTACGGTTTTAACACCTTGCTGATTAAAATCCGCGATCATGCCTTTCGGATTCTTAAAATTATCTTGATCAAAGGCGAGATTACCCATCGTGCCTTTCACTTCTTTACCAAACCAATATAGATCAAAAATAATCGCATCGACAGGAATTTGCTCTGCGCGATATTTTGCAATCACCTGACGCGCTTCAGCTTCCGAATGATAACCAAAGCGGCTGGCAAAATTACCAAACGCCCAGCGCGGTGGCAGCGGCTGGCGCCCTGTTAGCTGGGTGTAATTGGCGATCACATTCGCCCAAGATTTGCCAGCAATAATTTGATAAGTCTTACGTCCACCGATGGTTTCGTAGCTGAGTGAATTATCCTTAGTGCTATCGAGATCGAGCGTACCGATTGCGGCATTGTCAAAATGGATGCCATACATCCTGGATGAATACACCAGCGGTATCGCATAGTTCATCTGACTCGATTGTTCTTCGTAGCCGTAATGTGCTTTATTGTAGAGAGGTAGGCGATGACCACGACGATTCATCCCTAGTGCTCGCGCACCTGCGCCGTACAGAGCGTCCTGCGCATCTAAATTAAAGCTGATGCGCTCTTTATTTTTTTCGGCCGTATCAATTTTCTCGTAGCCGAGTTTTTCAGAGGTCAGCAATTTACCTTGATAAAAGTAGCTGATCTGGAACGGCGCTTTTTGTATGCGCACCGAGATCCCAGAGCTCACATAATCGATCTGTTGTGCAGTCTCCTGAAACTGCATTTTGACTTTTTGCGGCTTTCCCACCACCGCATGCGATTGCTGATCAAATGGCGTAAGCACTTCACCTTTAGGAATAAAGCGGGTTTCAAAAACTTCCGTTGAGTACGGCGTAATCTGATATTGCCCATCATTGGTCGTGATGCTTATATGCGATGGGCTATGCTTTACTTGCAATAGCTGACGTTGCGGATTTTGCGCGTAAGCAGATACGCTGAAAGCGAGCGTCAAAGCCGCGCTGATTAAGCTAGCAGATCGAGAATAGCGAGGAAATGGTTTCATGGTTTACCCAAAAGAATAGTCGAGTGCTTACCTGGAAGTTCGACTTTGCCGTGTTGAACAATCACGATTTGACCAGAGTAGTAATCCTTTACCCGCTCACCATCCTGAAACACAGGCGCAACTGTAATCGTATGCGTTTTTGCCAATGGTAAATCAAGCGCTACGACGACTTGATCACGCACACCATCTTTTTGATAGCTGCGTTTGAAGATGTAAGGAGAGGCTGAAAGTTGTTGATGTACACCCATGCCGACAGATACATGTGCGGCACGGAATTGGCCTAGCTTTTGCCAATGCGTGAGCAAATCGCGATAAGTTGGCGAGTCTTTATACGTGTACGGTACTTGCTTGGTTTGTAAAGCGAGTGGTCTATCTTTTTGCAATACAGACCAGTCCATCATCGATCTTAACTTCGCATCACCTTGCGCCTCCGCGATATTTAACAAACGCGCGATTTCATCACCATAATAAATCTGTACAGAGCCTGGTGTTAACATCAACTTGGTCGCCGATTCAAATGGGCGCTGGCGTGCTGGATCGAAGGGGCTACCATCATCATGCGAGCTGATGTAATTCAATACCGAATAGCCTTTGAGATCGTTCTGCAAGTAATTAGCATAGCGGCTGAACAAAGTTTCGTATTCTAGGTGCGCATCCGATCTAAAACTAAAATTAATCATGCTATCGAAACCATTCGCATAATAATTGACGCGGCTACCGCCATCCATTCTGAACTGTAAACCATCACTGATTGGATAGTTATAGGCTTCTGCGGTCATAAAGAAGGGATCATCACTGAGCTTCTTCTTGGGATTGGCTTTTTTCCATTCTTCAAAAGCCGCACTCGCTTCTTGCTTCAATTCTTTCCAAACCGATGCTTCCACATGCTTAACCGTATCAACACGAAAACCATCGATGCCATATTTGCGTATCCAATCAGTGTGCCATTTCATCAAATAATAGCGGGGTGCACGCGGGAAGCCGGTGCGTCCAAAATAG
This sequence comes from Oxalobacteraceae bacterium UBA7693, assembly GCA_002482715.1. GTDB lineage: Bacteria > Pseudomonadota > Gammaproteobacteria > Burkholderiales > Burkholderiaceae_D > Undibacterium. The sequence continues at coordinate 4,162 of DLGN01000101.1, read as the reverse complement.
GCATCCAACTCTTTTACTTCACGTTCATAGCGCCCTTCTTTTTTCCACTTCTGTACCAATTGCGGCGGTAAGTCGACTGGCTTATCGCTCTCGGTTAATATGTCCGGCAAATTTTTTACCAGAGTACATTTGATCGCACCATCAGCCGTTTTGTAATCACAAGTCGGTTCCGTGCGAACCCATTCTGCAGGCCAAACCGTATCGCTTGCAGTCACTGGTCCAATGTGATTCATGACCACATCGAGCAAGATGCGTATGCCATGCTGATGTGCGACTTCGACTAACTTCTTAAAATCTTTTTCGCTGCCGAGATTCGCATCAACTTTAGTAAAGTCTTTGGTCCAATAGCCGTGAAAACCATAGGATTTGCCAGTACCTTCATCCGTTCCCTCATGAATTTGTTCGACCGGTGGCGTGATCCATATCGCATTCACACCCAAGCGACTAAAGTAACCGTCTTGAATTTTAGCAATCACCCCTTGCAAATCGCCCCCCATAAAACCACGCAAAGGCGCAGCATCGGCTTGTCGCCCATACGCCAAATCGTTTTTCTTATCGGCATTATGAAAACGATCCGTCAGTAAGAAATAAACGGTCGCGTTCTCCCATAAAAATGGCTTCTTATTCGCTTTAGCGATCTCTGTCGCATTGGCGTTGTGAGCTAAGCTCAAACCCAAGAGCGACAAGCAGATCAAAGCCTTATTTAAGGTCTTATTTTGCATGGGAAGACTTCCTATCAATCAATTAGTACTGTCGGTAGATTACAAACCAAGATTTGTATTCACAATTTGGCTCACAATTTGGTTCACAAGATCGTTTGCGAACTATTTTGCAAGCACTTTCTCAGCATCGTCCTGTACAAACAAAGTCAAGACACCCGCCAATACCATGCAAGCTCCACCCAACATCAACACCTTGACCGATTGATTCGCAAAAAAGTGTTTCAAAATCGCACCAAGCACCACGCCTGCGACGATCTGCGGAATCACCACAAAGAAATTAAACAAGCCCAAGTAATAACCCATTTTATTCGCAGGCAAAGCACCCGCCAGAATTGCATAGGGCATCGTCAAGATACTTGCCCAAGCGATACCAACACCCACCATAGGCAGTAGTAACATGTGTTTATTAGTAATCGCAAAAATGCTGATTAAACTAAAACCACCTATCACCAAACAAATTAAATGAACAAACTTACGACTCGTAATTTTTGCTAACATCGGCAGTATGAATGCCGCAATCGCAGAAACACCACCATACATCGCGAACATAATGCCTACCCAATTACCCGCGTCCTGATAGGCACTTGATTGCGCATCGCTTGATTGAAACACGCCAGACGCAACTGAAGGTGTCGTGTAAACCCACATCGCGAACATAGCGACCCAAGTAAAAAACTGAACGAGTGCAAGCTGTATCATGGTCTTAGGCATTTTGAAGAAGCCACCCAAGATTTCTTTCACCGCATGCAGCATGCCTTTGTTCGCGGCACGCTCAGCCAAGAATGCATCCATGTCTGACGGTGCGTCTTCTTTGCTTAACAAGACTGTCCATAACACCGCGAGAAAATATACGCTGCCACCAATATAGAAAGAGTAGCGAACAGTATCGGGAATCGCGCCGTTCACTGGAACATTGCTTACACCAAGATAGTCGGTAAAAATAGTTGGCAACAAAGAGGCGACAACACCGCCACAACCGATGAAAAAAGTTTGCATCGCAAAACCACCTGTTTGCTGACTCGCGTCTAACTTATCACCGACGAATGCGCGGAACGGTTCCATCGACACATTGATCGATGCATCCATCAACCACAACACAAACACCGCCATCCAAAGCGCGCTGGAATTAGGCATCAAGAACATCGCAATGGAGGCCAACACAGAACCGATAAAGAAAAACGGACGACGGCGCCCCCAAGTCGGATGCCAAGTGCGATCGCTCAAATAGCCAATCACGGGCTGCACCAACAAACCGGTAATCGGAGCCGCTAACCACAGAATCGACAAACTATCGATATCGGCACCCAGCGTCGAGAAAATACGGCTGGTATTGGTATTTTGCAGCGCAAAGCCAAATTGAATACCGAAAAAGCCGAAGCTCATATGCCAGATCTGCCAAAACGACAGTTTAGGTTTTACTAGTTGATGCATAAATGTCCCCTCAAAAATTCGGTTGTTTGTTTATTTTTTCGTATGCGGTGATGCTTTCCGAATTACTGCAAAATGCGCTTAGGAACTACGTCCTATCAATTCACGCAAACGCGTTAATTTCGGCTGTACCACTGGCACAGTTAACATGGTGCTGGCAATCGCCATCAGCAATAAAGCGGTAAACGTGGCATTGGTAATGATGGCTTTATCTAACAAAATATTGGCGAAGATAATCATGATCAAAGCTTTAGTTTGTAACAGCCAACCAATGATGCTGGCCTCGCCCTTTTGCCATTTCAGTACACGCCCTGCAATTTGTATGCCGATCAATTTTCCGCAGACCGAGGCTACCAATAGCGCAAACGCTGCGATAAAAACGCTTGCTCCACCCATTGTCCAATTGGTTTTTAAACCTGTGCTCAAGAAAAATACGGGCATCATCACCAACAATACATGATGGCGTAGCCCATCCATTTTTTCTTGATTAAACCAAACCGCATCCATCACCGCGCCCGCTAAAAAAGCACCCACCATAAAATGCAAGCCAGCCCAATCTGCTGCAAAGGCGCAGATCGCCAACCAAATCAAGGCGACGTACCAACGGTCTTGTTCTTGCAAACGCAGCATTATTTTTCTAAATAACCAAGCGGCAAAACCAAATAAAATCAAAAACACGACTTGGCGACCAACCCGCGTCCAATCGAGCAAAATCAGCGCTAACACGCCCCAGATCGCAATATCATCCACACTGGCGTAACGCAAAATTCTCTGGCCTAATGGTTCACGCAGAATATGCATTTTCTCCATCAACAAGATAAGGATAGGCAGCGCAGTTACCGCACATGACATCCCGATTCCCAATACGAATTGCCACGATAAAGCTTTCTCACCTATCCAGCCCGCCATTGGCAGCATCCCTAACGCGACCAAACTACCGGCGATCAAAGGCACGCCCAACGCCAACCCT
>DLGN01000101.1:0-1009 GCA_002482715.1 Oxalobacteraceae bacterium UBA7693 | reverse complement strand
TAGTAATACCACTCTCGCGCTTATGCTCCCACGCCTGTTTCAAATCAAGCTCAACACCCGCGATCATCACAAAGATCATGACCGCCCACAAGGCGATGCCGTTTAAGTGCTGAACCACCACTGGATTAAAAACAAATTGATACACCTCAGGTAAAGCATTGCCCAATACGCCAGGGCCAAGCAAAATGCCGGTAATAATTTGCACCACCACCAAAGGGGCAAAGTAGTCGGTTTTTCCAACCCGCCAGATCAAATAAGGCACGCTAAAAATCACCAGCATCGCGATCAAAAAGATTTCAGTGTTGCTCATCATAGCGATTCCATTTCAAGGAGATTATTGTCGTGGTGCCGCGCAATGTTTTGCAATATAGGCCGCATGGTCTGGCATTACCTTGACGCATTTCACTATCACGTCACGTACACTTTCCAGATATTCCAAAGTGTCTGCTTCTGTCTGCAAATTCACCAAGGAATGGAAGCTTTCGACTGGCATATTTTGCCCCTCAAGAACTTGTAACCAACCGACTTCGGCAAACAACTCATCATCTACGCGTAGCAAGCGACCACTGGCGCGATACATTTCCATCTTATGCGTTAAGGATTCGGGCACGGCCATCTCTGCGCAGTTTTTCCAAAACGCAGAATCCTCACGCTGATTCAGTTTGTAATGCAAGATCACGAAATCGCGGATGCGTTCGTACTCGAACTTGCTTTGACGGTTGTACTCATTGATATCAATTTGATTGAATACTTTGCCTGGGAAGAAGCTAATCAATCGGGCAATCGCTGTTTGAATCAAATGAATACTGGTTGACTCTAATGGCTCTAAAAATCCACTTGCTAAACCAATCGCCACCACATTTTTATTCCAACATTGCTTACGCATACCGGTTGTGAACTTCAACAAACGTGGCTCAGCCAAGGGCTTGCCATCCAGATTCGCCAACAAGGTCGCAGCCGCTTCATCTTCGCTGGTAAATTGACTGCAAAAAACATGACCATTGCCGAT
>DLGN01000195.1:3685-6532 GCA_002482715.1 Oxalobacteraceae bacterium UBA7693 | reverse complement strand
CTCTTGCATGCCATGCAAGCGCTCTACCAACTGAGCTATACCCCCGCACAAAACAGAAACGGGAGTATAGCAAGTTTCAAGTTTCCTTGTAAAGCTTAAAGCTTGACAGACAACTTGCAGATTCAATATTGAACCGAAATACTCAAGCTTTCGCGAGGCGTGCCAACACAACTTCACGACCAAACAATTCAATCACCGCATCAATCGATGGCGTTTGCAATTGACCTGTCAACAGCAAACGCAGAGGCATGGCGAGTTGCGGCATTTTCAAACTATGCTTTGCCAAAGTCTCTTTCATCGTTGTCGAAATGGCGGCTTTACTCCATTCGACAGTAGCACATGCTTGCGTAAATTCTTGTAAAGCTGGCTTGATCGCATCAGTAATATGTTGTTCCACCAAAGCCAAGTCGGGTGCTGGCTGGCAATAAAACAGCATCGCTGCTTGCGCCAATTCGATTGTGGTATTGGTGCGCTCTTTAAGCAAAGCAATCACAGATGCTAATGCTGGCGCACCTTCGAATTGCGCGCCGAGTTTTTCCATATCAACTCGAATCAAATCCGCTAAACGCTGATTGTCGGCCGCCTTGATGTAATGATTATTCAACCAAGCTAGTTTTTCTGGATTAAATTGCGCTGCAGAACTCGACAAATGTGTCAGATCAAACCAACTGATCATTTGCTCCATGCTAAAGACTTCGTCATCACCATGACTCCAACCTAATCGTGCCAAATAGTTCAATAGAGCTTCTGGCAAAAAGCCTTTGTCTAGATAATCCATCACACTCACAGCGTCACGGCGCTTAGAAAGTTTCTGCCCATCGGTTCCGAGGATCATCGGCACATGACCATAAAACGGAAGTGGCGCACCCAACGCGTTCAAAATATTAATTTGGCGCGGTGTATTATTCACGTGATCATCACCACGAATAACATGGGTAATTTGCATATCACTATCATCCACCGCTACGCAAAAATTGTAGGTCGGTGTGCCATCTGGGCGGGCGATGACTAAATCATCCAATTCTCGATTTGAGATCGTGATCGTGCCCTTGACGACGTCGCTCCAACTAACGTCGCCATCTTGAGGATTCTTAAAGCGAATCACAGGTTTGCGATCAGCAGGAATCGCTGGCAAAGTTTTTCCAGGTTCTGGACGCCAAGTACCATCGTAGCGAGGCTTATCACCAGCAGCACGTTGACGTTCACGCATCGCTTCAACTTCGTCGGTTGAACAATAACAATGATATGCCGTACCGTCTGCCAACATTCTTGCGAGGACTTCACGGTAACGATCCATACGTTGCATTTGGTAATATGGACCTTCGTCATGCTGCAGATTCAACCAGTTCATGCCGTCTAAGATCGCTTGTACAGCTTCTGGCGTTGATCGCTCTAAATCGGTATCTTCAATCCGCAAAACAAAAGTACCGCCAAAATGGCGCGCAAACGCCCAGCTAAATAAGGCAGTACGAGCACCACCAACATGAAGGTAACCAGTAGGACTTGGTGCAAAACGTGTGCGCACTGGCGTTGTAGGATTAGGTAAGTGAGAAGCAGTCATCGATGCAGGGCGGATTTCAGAGTGAATAGCGACAAATCGAAGCCAAGAACTCTAAAAGAATCGCAAAAAAGTAAAAACGCTATTTTACCGCCTTAGCGACTTCGAAGATACCTCACTGATTGCCCGCCAAGCTCGCTTTTCGCTATCAATCGAAACACATGGCAATACTAGAATCGCATCAAAATGTTAATATGACGACCTTGTATTAGCTATTAACTAGTTGTTAGTTAGTTGTTCGTAACTGTTCGCAACTCAGTAAATTATCAAGCCAGTGAACGAATTCAACCGAAGCTTATCCGCACCGTTACCGAGCAAAAACGGCATCAGTCCCAGCTATATTTGGCTGCCTGAGGGACATTGGGAAAATGCACTCGCTTTTCTCTCTGCACAATTTCCAGACATCAGCCCCGATATCTGGCGCAAACGCATGGATAAGAAAGAAGTTTGCGATGCGCATGGAAACAATCTGCAAGCGGAGAGCCCAGTAAAACGCGGCATGTGCATTTATTACTATCGCGAAATTGAAAATGAAATACGCATTCCATTCCAAGAAAAAATTCTCTTCGAGGATGAACATTTATTAGTCGCAGATAAGCCGCATTTTTTGGCGGTCACACCGGGCGGACTATATTTGCGCGAGACTTTATTGGTGAGACTGAAAGCCAGTACCGGCATTGATCACCTAACCCCCTTACATCGCTTAGACCGAGAAACCGCTGGCGTGATTTTATTTTCAAAACAAATACAGAGCCGCGGCGCCTATCAAAGTTTATTTCAAACACGCAAAATCGAAAAAACTTATCACGCATTAGCAGCGCATTTGCCACTGCAATCTTTCCCTCTTTGCAAATCAAGTCGCATCGAAGAAAGTGAACGTTTTTTTATGATGCACGAAGTAGCAGGTGTCGCAAATAGTGAGACGCTCATTTGCGTAATCGATCATCGCGACGATATCGATTTATATCAATTGCAACCGCACACAGGTAAAAGACATCAGTTAAGACTGCACATGACCAGCTTGGGAGCGCCGATATTGAACGATCAGTTTTATCCAGCTCCAAAGCCTGTTGGCAGTGATGATTACAGCAAACCATTGAAGTTACTGGCAAAATCAATCGCCTTTATTGACCCAATTAATCACCAAAAGAGAGAATTCCAAAGCGAGCAAAGTCTCTAGGCGCGTCTAGGCTTCCTATTGATGCTGATCAAATCAATAGGAAGGCGGTTGACAAGAATTGCCGTCCGAAGTATTATCTCGCTTCTCGGAGTGTAGCGCAGCCCGGTAG
>DLGN01000195.1:328-3625 GCA_002482715.1 Oxalobacteraceae bacterium UBA7693 | reverse complement strand
TCGAATCCTTGTACTCCGACCAAATTTAAAGGATCGTTGAGAAATCGACGATCCTTTTTAGTTTCACCAAATTCAGTTATTTAAGCCGTTTAAATAACGATCAGATTTCGGAGTGTAGCGCAGCCCGGTAGCGCACCTGGTTTGGGACCAGGGGGTCCAAGGTTCGAATCCTTGTACTCCGACCAAAAATTAAGCCTAATTGAGAAATCAATTAGGCTTTTTTGTTTTCTAGCGATGAAACGTCGACAATTAGCAAATAAGCACTAGCAATGTCATCGTTAAGCAGTTGGTATGTTCACGCAAAATGCAACTAAACTTCACTTAAGATTACACGCCTTCAGTGCATTTTAGACAAGCGTTAAATTAAAACCGCGCCAAGATTCGAATTGCCTCTCCAATTTGTTTCATTTCATGGATTTTCAAGGATCGTGCTTGATCGACATTCTGTAATTCTGGCAACACAAACATGGCCGCACCTTGACCCAAGAGCTTAGGTGCGAGATAAAGCAACAACTCATCAACACAGCCTGCTTGAATCAAAGAGCCACTCAATTTTGCACCAGCTTCCACATGCAATTCATTAATCTGTTCACGCCCCAATAGATGCATTAACTCAAGCAAATCTACTCGAACGCGATTATCTGACAGCACTTCTGGTAAGCGACACATTTGTGCGCCGACATCTAGCAAAACACTCTCCCGCTCCGCATCATTTTCAGAATAAAAAATCGTTGTACTACCAGTTTGAAAAAGCTTCGCGCTTATTGGCGTACGCAATCGCGAATCCACAATCAACTTACGTGGTTGATGATTTAGCACTATATCGAGCTCGGGCAAACGCACATTCAATTGCGGGTCATCTGCGATTACCGTACCTACTCCAGTCAAAATCGCATCAGCCCGCGCACGCCAACGATGCCCATCCTCTCGTGCGGCAACATCGGTAATCCATTGACTTTGCCCGTTCGGTAACGCAGTAAATCCATCCAAACTAGCTGCCATCTTCAAGCGCACCCAAGGCCGACCAGTTTCCATACGCTTAAAAAAACCAATATTCATTTCACGCGCTTCGGAAGCGAACAAGCCATGCTCTACGCCTATTCCAGCATCACGCAACAACGCAAACCCGCGACCAGCCACTTCCGGATTACCATCTTCAACTGCCGCCACTACCCTCGCCACCCTTGCCTCAATCAATGCATTTGCGCAAGGCGGTGTGCGGCCAAAATGACTACAAGGTTCTAATGTGACGTAAGCAGTTGCACCTTGAACCTGATTCCCTTGCGTTGCCGCGTCGCGCAAAGCCATCACTTCAGCATGGGCTTGACCTACAGGCTGGGTCCACCCCTGCCCTATAATCACACCCTCTTTCACCAACACACAACCAACCTTGGGATTCGGCGAAGTCGCCATGGTGGCGCGGGACGCTAGCTCCAGCGCTTGGCGCATATAAGCTTGATCTTGTGGCGAAAATTGTGACAAATAAGTCATCAAGTATTTTGTACAGTAATCGTTGGGAATTTACTACTCATATCTTTAGCTTTGTCGGCGACCTTGATCGCAACTTTGCGCGCGATATCTTTATATATAGTCGCAATCTGCCCATCTGGATCCGCAACGACAGTGGGCTTACCCGAATCAGCTTGCTCACGAATAGCCATTGTGAGCGGTAAGCCACCCAAAAAGTCGACGCCATATTCTGCACACATCTTCTCACCACCGCCCGCACCAAAAATCGCTTCGGTGTGGCCGCAGTTTGAACAAACGTGCGTACTCATATTCTCTACGATGCCGAGAATAGGAATCCCCACCTTTTCAAACATCTTCAAACCTTTACGCGCATCCAACAAAGCAATATCTTGCGGCGTGGTCACAATCACCGCCCCGGTCACGGGCACCTTCTGCGACAAAGTTAATTGAATATCACCCGTTCCTGGCGGCATATCCACAATCAGATAATCCAAATCACGCCAATTCGTCAGCTCTAATAATTGCTGCAAAGCTTGCGTCACCATAGGGCCGCGCCACACCATAGGGGAATCGGGATCAATCATGAAACCAATCGAAGAAACCTGCACCCCGTAGTTCTCTAATGGCTCCATTGTCTTGCCATCGGCCGACTCTGGACGCCCCGCAATTCCCATCATCATCGGCTGCGATGGGCCATAAATATCCGCATCTAATAAACCAACGGAAGCACCTTCCGCAGCCAAGGCCAATGCCAAATTGACCGCCGTAGTGGATTTACCAACACCACCCTTGCCAGAGGCAACGGCGATGATATTTTTTACACTTGGCATTAGTTTGATACCGCGCTGTACTGCATGCGCGACGATCTTGCTACTAACGTTAACCTCAACTCGCTCAATACCCGACAATGCGCCAAGTGCTTTCTCGATTAAACCAGCAATCAAAACAAACTGACTCTTGGCTGGATAAGCAAGCTCAACATCCAAACTAACCAGGCTTGCTTCCACCTGTATATTCTTGATCGATTTGCTCGAAATAAAATCTTTATTAGTATTCGGATCAATTACAGCCGATAAGAGTGTTTTAACTTGCTCAATTTGTTGATTTTTTGGATCTTGATTTATTACAGACATACGTTTCTCCGTTCAATTTCCGCAAGTCTAACGTAATTTAATGTTGAGCCTTCAGATAACCCTGTGCCAAAGTCGTGTTTTGAGCGAGCAAAATCAACAATAAAAGTGACATTTTTTTCACAAGCGCCGGACCAAAACTGACAAATTTCGTCACTTACGCGACTAAATAAATGACTAAAAAAGAGAAATACACGAAAAAACAGCTGTTTTAAACCTGGCACAGCTATTGCATTAGAGAAGACGTAGCAAGCAGAAACACCAAATTCTTTATTTTTTAATTGAGGGAGTACTTAATATGAAATCCACACGCGTACAACAAGGTTTTACATTGATCGAATTGATGATCGTCGTTGCAATTATCGGTATTTTGGCTGCAGTTGCTTTGCCAGCGTACCAGAATTACACAACAAAAAGTAAGGTCTCTGAAGTAACTAGTTTGACATCTACAGCACGCACAAGCTTGGGTGTCGCATTTAATGAAGGCACGTTAGCTGCTGGTCAAGCTAATGCCGACTTCGGTTTGGGTGTTGCTAACACAATCAAAGGTAAATATGTTGCTTCTGTTACTGCAGCAGGTGTTAGCGCAACTTCAGCCACAGTCACTGCAGTAATGCAAGGCACAAATGATACAGACGTTGATACTAAAACTGTTATTTACACAATGAATTGCGTTGCTGGCGGCTCTTGTGAATGG
>DLGN01000195.1:0-291 GCA_002482715.1 Oxalobacteraceae bacterium UBA7693 | reverse complement strand
GCCTAAAGCATAATTTATTTTTTGTTTAATCAGGAAAGCCAACTTGAGAGATCAAGTTGGCTTTTTTTATTACTTTCAGTGCTTATTTAATTTATTTGAAGAACTTATAAGGCAAGATATATTACGGAGATAGCTCACCGCAGCATCAACCTTAGTTTCAATTAGAGTTTCATTGGGAAAACCAATTATTTTCATCTGATTCACTGTTAAAATAACTGCTTTATTCCTCAAATAAAGCAATCATCTATCATGACTCGCAAGCTGTTCGTCACCACCGCCCTTCCCTACGCT
>DLGN01000219.1 GCA_002482715.1 Oxalobacteraceae bacterium UBA7693 | reverse complement strand
CAATTCCTCTGCCCCCGTGTTTGCCAATGAAGATCAAGGAAATATTTTAAAAGGGCAAGCCGGAGTCTTTTTCCGAAGTAATAGTCATGCGCGCGGCGCTAATGTGAGCGCCAATTATGCGACACCCAGCTTCAGTTTGAACTATTCAGGTGCAGTTGCAAAAGCCGATAATTATCTGGCAGCGAAGTCTTTCAAATTGAATGGATTGTCTGCCTTAGGAAGCGTGACATCTGGCCGAGAAGTTGGTTCATCCGCTTACCAAAGTGAAAATCATGCATTAAGCTTTGCGATAAGGGGCTCCGATCAATTACTTGAATTGAAACTAGGGTTGCAAGATATTCCTTTACAAGGCTTTCCAAATCAACGCATGGATATGACGCGTAATCGTAGTGAGCAAATCAATCTGCATTATCGCCAGCAACTTGAGTGGGGCAATGTCGATGCACGGATTTATCATGAACACACGCAACATAGAATGAATTTTTCTGATGATAAGCAATATTGGTATGGTAATGCGCCTGGCATGCCGATGGAAACAGCGGGACACAACACGGGTGCGGTACTCAAAGCAGATTGGGTGTTGTCTGAGCGTGATAAATTGATTCTTGGCTCCGAATTGCAGCGATATCGCATGAACGATTGGTGGAATGCATCAGGTACGGGCATGATGATGGCACCGAATACCTTTATCAATATTAAAGATGGCGAACGCAATCGACTTGCTATATTCGCTGAGTGGGAAGCGCAGTGGAGTCCTACTTGGTTTAGTCAGCTCGGTGTGCGCAGTGAACGCGTCAGAATGGATAGCGGTGCCGTCGCTGGATATAACAATATGGCCTATGGTGATCCAACTTCCACCACATCTATTCCTGGCATCTTCAATCATAGTGATCGTCAACGAAACGATCATAATATTGATGTAAGCGCGGTATTTCGTTTTACCCCAGATAGTAATTTTAGTGTTGATGGCGGCTATGCTTACAAGACGCGTTCACCCAATTTATATGAGCGATATACATGGGCAAATAGTAATACCATGGTGATGAACATGAACAATTGGTTTGGCGATGGCAATGGCTACGCTGGTAATTTGCAATTGAAACCAGAGATTGCGCAAACGCTGAGTGCGACAATTCATTGGTGGAATTTTGTTGAAAGCGGAATTGAATTCAAGCTTGCGCCATTTTATACAAGGGTGCGTGATTACATTGATGCTGTCGCTTGTTCGTCCGTTGGAAAAATTTGTGCTGCACGCAAAGATGGTTTTGTTAACTTGAGTTTGAGTAACCAGCAGGCCGAGTTATTCGGAATCGATTTGTCGTTCGAAAAAACGCTCGCACAATCCCGTGATTTTGGAAAAATTCATGCGAAAGGCGGTATCAATTATGTGCGCGGAGAGAACACACAAACGCATACCGGTCTCTATAACATCATGCCATTGAATGCAAAATTCAGCTTGCAGCAGCAAATTGATCGATGGACAAATACCTTAGAGTGGCAGGGGGTCAATGCTAAATCTCATGTTTCAGAAATTCGCCGTGAGTTAAATACTTCTGGTTACGCATTGGTAAATCTGCGTGCAAGTTATGATTTTCAGCAGGGACGAATTGATTTTGGTGTGGAAAATTTAACCAATCGTTTTTATTCTTTACCCTTGGGTGGTGCTTATCTAGGGCAGGGAGCAACGATGGGAATGGGCGTTCCTCATGGTACGACTGTGCCAGGTGCCGGACGCAATTTTTACCTTAGTGGAACTTGGAAATTCTAATCTTGTTTTAAGGTAGAGCTGCACGATCACATTGATACGTTCGAATAAAGCAAAGCGATCAACTAAAGTTTGAAACTTTGGTTGATCGTGTTGAATGAATTAAGCTCGTTAGCGAAATTAGTTGGATTGAATTAGTGTTGCAGAAAGCGAATTTATTTATCGTAAATTCAACTATTCATGATTCAAAGTTATTGATTGAGATTATTATTCAAAGCTAGACCAATTGCTCGTTTATTAGGGACCGCACAGACCGGCTATGAAGATTTCGTTGACGATCGCAAAAATTTCGTTGGCCACTAGAGCGGCTTTGCTTGCAAGTACGGTCTTCATCGTTGCATTTATTCTGATTGCTTATTACTCCTCAAAAATTTTTGAGGAAAGCTATATTCAATTAGCGAATCAAAATCAATTGACAATGCTCACTAGTCAAGCTGAAAATTTAAATCAAAAGCTAGTGGTCGTCCACTCGACCTTAATTAATGCTGCGAAAAATATCGATCAAGAAATGCTGGAAGATGAAGTGCGTTCACGTCAGTTTTTGGAGTCTCGCACGTTTCTACAGCAAAATTTTGACCAAGGATTACGTCTATTTAATGCAAAAGGACATTCCATCATTGCTAGCCCTCAGATTAAAGAACGTGCGACTCTTGATCCCTTAGAAAAAGCCAATATCATCAAAACGATAACCCTTGGCACGCCACAAATCAGCAGACCATTTTCAATAAAATCAGGCCAAGCGCAAGTGTTAATTGCGATGAGCGCACCAATTTTTTCTAATAATAAATTGATTGGTGTGATGCACGGCGTCTTCAATTTGTTAAGTAAAAATTTTGCTTATGATTTAATGCAGACAAAAGTCGGTAAAACCGGTTACCTATATATGACCACAGCAGGACGAATTATGCTGATGCATCCTGATCACAGTCGTCAACTTCAGGTTGCCACTTTGCCAGGACAGAATCTCGGATTAGATAGGGCGATCGACGAGAGATACACTGGCGTAATCGAAGGTGTTAACTCCAAGGGCTTGCATGTGTTAGGAACCTATGTACAGATTCCTTATGCAGAATGGGTGTTAGCTTCGAATCTGCCTATGAGTGAAGTTAAAGAGCCTTTTAGGCAATCC
>DLGN01000401.1 GCA_002482715.1 Oxalobacteraceae bacterium UBA7693 | reverse complement strand
CCAGCCATAAACAGTTGGCCAACAGAGGTATTAGTCGATACCGAATACATCACCATCACGATCGAAGGTGGAATCAAAATGCCTAGAGCACCAGACGTCGTTATCACACCCGCACCAAATCCTTTTGGATAACCTTGTCTGACCATCGCTGGCATGATGATAGAGCCAATCGCCACCACGGTTGCAGGTGAAGAGCCCGACACTGCTGCAAACAAAGCACAAGCGATCACGCCCGCCAATGCTAAACCGCCATGCCAATGCCCAACCATTGAGGTCGCGAAATTAATCATGCGTCTGGCGACTCCACCATGCGTCAAGAAATTACCTGCCAGAATAAAGAAGGGAATCGCCATGATTTCAAACTTTTCGATACCAGTAAAAAGTTTCAAGGCAACCGACTCAATTGGTACCGTCGTCATCGTGAACAAGAAGGTCAACACAGTTAAACCGAGCGCGATAGAAATCGGCATGCCGGTTAGCATTAACAACAATAACAAACTAAAAATAATCAGCGCGTTCATGCTTGTACCTCTTTATCCAGACCTTCAACATGCGAATGATCATGCTTGGGCAATTCGCCGCTACGAATGAAATGCCAAGCCACCTGCAAGAAGCGAAAAGACATCAAAAAAGATCCGAGTGGAATCGCCATATACACCCACCACATCGGAATTTCCATATCCGGTGAAGTTTGATCGGTCTGCGCGATGCCATACACAAAAAACGAGCCTAAACTACCGATGATCGCTGTGAACAAAGCACCAGAACCAAGACTGATCAAGGTAAACAGTTTCCGATTCTTTTCATTCATACGATTAACCAGCACATCAACCCCCACATGAATGCCAGAACGCACACCATAAGCGGCACCAAATTTCGCCATCCAGACGAATAAATAAATCGTCAATTCTTGTGCCCAACTCGTATTGAGGCTGATCAAATAATCCTGCACCACAGGAATATCGAAGCCCGACATATAGCGATGTACAACCGCGATAAAGGTAATCAAAGTCGCCGTTGCCATGAGCAAGGCGATCAAATACTCTTCCAAGTGATCAAGCAATTTCATGCCAGCTCCCGGTAAGAAAAAAATAGATTGTTAGGAGTCAATCCAGCTGTCTTTTGCTGGATTGACGAGAGAGGAGAATTATTGCAAACCGACTTTATTTCAAGCCCAATGCTTGCGCTTCTTTATGCACGCTTTGAATCAGGTCTTTACCGATGCGCCCTTCCATGGAACGTTGAACTGGTATCAAGGCTTTGACCCATTCAGCACGTTCTTTATCAGTAGGAACATAAACCGTTGTTTTACCCGATTTCTTCACTGCTTCTAAGGCATTATCGTTTTCGATTTGCGCAATCGCATTTGCGTATTGGGTTGCCGATTTCATGGCCTTATTTAATTCTGTACGAATGTCAGCTGGCAAGCCATCCCAGAATTTTTTGTTCACAATAACTGCATAGCCAAGGTAGCCATGATTCGTCATGGTTACGTGTTTTTGCACTTCGTGCATTTTCTGCGTGTATAAATTTGATGGCGGATTTTCTGTACCATCCACAACGCCTGTTTGGAGCGCCTGATAGACCTCAGAGAAAGCCATTACCTGCGGATTTGCACCAAGTGCGCGCATTTGGGCATCAAGCACTTTAGACGATTGTATACGCAGTTTCTTGCCTTTTAAATCGGTCGGCACTCGCATAGGAATATTCGATGACATGACTTTAAAACCATTATCCCAAAATCCCAAACCGGTTATGCCTTTTGGCTCCAACTTCGCTAATAAGCTCGCACCAACCGGACCTTCCGTCACGCGATGCAAGACGTCGCGATTTTGAAAAATATATGGCAAGTCAAACACCTCAAATTCTTTTACGCCCAACGGGCCGAACTTCGCCAGTGATGGCGCCAACATTTGTACCGCGCCAAGTTGTAGTGCTTCTAACTCTTCTTTATCTTTGTACAGCGTACTATTCGGATAAAGTTCAACTTTGACTCTACCTTTGGTTGCTTTCTCAGCTAACTCTTTGAATCGTTCAGCTGCTTTCCCTTTTGGTGTGTCGTTCGCAACCACATGACTAAATTTGATCACAATCGGATTTTGCGCCATGGCTGTGCCGCTCAAACCTAAGCCTGCTGCAAGTAAAGAAGTCGCCCCAATTGCGCTGAGCAAATGACGCAGGGTATGACGTTTTTGCTGATGAATATCTTGATGTTTCATAAAAGTCTCCTAGTTTAATAATTGAGCAAACATTATTAGCCGTTCACAGACAATTACACAACTGTGGTTAACCACAATGTCGCCATATACTGACAAAAGCTTGTTAAAGTGCGCTTTCACCAAGAGTTCAGCTACACTTTTGATATGAAAATCAAGACCTTACCTAGCCAGCTATTCCCAAGCTCTTTACCTTGGTTGCTGCCTATTGTTTTGGTGCTACTGTTCGTCGCAGTGTTGATCTGGCTACCTTGGCAAGCGCAAAGGATGGAAACCAACGAGCGTCAAGAGCAATTAATCGCTGATACTTTGTGGGTGGAACAAGCCTTACAATTTCAGCTGAATCGTCATCAAGAGAGCTTAGCGAATATTGCCGAGGATTTCGCCAGCGGCAAAGTCAGCAATGATGTGCTTAGCGCGCGTTTGCGTTTATATGCGACGAATAATCATGAAATTGCCGATCTCGCTCTGTGGGACGCGCAAGACAAGATGGTAGCGAGTAATATTGAAATCCATCCAAACTTGCCGCCCGATTCTTTTACCGAGGCGTTGAACGCTAACGCGAACTTCACCCAGCGATTACACAAACCTTCTTGCGTAAAGAGCCAACAACAAGCCGCCAGTCTAGTCACGTTACATTGCCGTTTCCCTCTCTTTCGCGATAAAAACTATCTTGCCAGCGTGACCGTCAGCTATCGACTACAAACCCTATTAGATGAAACTGTACCGTGGTGGTTTGCGCAAGAAAATGAAATTTCTTTATTTGATCAAGACGAAAAACTGCTGGCAAAACGTGCCGCTGGCGGCCCTGGAAAAAACGTCTATACACATAATCGCGCACTTGAGTTTCCGCAACTCAGTTTGAGCCTACATACCAATAGTACGAAAGCAGAACCAAAACTACTTTCGAATTTATTGGTCGTATCTGTGGTGTTACTGTCGCTAGGCTTGGTATGGAGTTTGATTGCACTATGGCGTGACATCAATCGGCGTTTACAAGCGGAAGGGGCATTACGTAAAGAAGCCGCTTTCAGAGCTGCGATGGAAAATTCGTTAATCACCGGTCTGCGCGCACGGGATATGGAAGGTAGACTCACTTACGTCAATCCCTCCTTCTGCAAAATGTTAGGTTTCCCAGCTGAAGAACTCGTTGGAAAACTTCCACCTATGCCGTATTGGGCACCAGAAGAAATCACCGAATACGAAAATCGCTTCGCGCAAATCTTGACGGGCACCGTACAACCTGAAGGCTTTGAAACCATCTACCAACGCGCCAATGGCGAACGATTTCCTGTCTTGATTTATGAATCCCCCTTAGTCGATGACAACGGCAAACAAACTGGCTGGATGAGTTCGATCTTGGATGTCTCTGAGTTAAAACGTGCGCAAGAACTCAGTCGCCAACAAGAGGAGAAATTGCATCAAAACGCGCGTTTGGCGACTATGGGTGAAATGGCATCGATGCTCGCACATGAACTCAATCAACCGCTTGCCGCCATCTCAAGTTATGCAACTGGGGCCCTAAATATTCTCAAGCAAGAACAGCAAATTGACCCGCAATCCCTCAGCGAAGCTTTAGAAAAGACTACGCAACAAGCGCAACGTGCGGCGCAAGTCATACGCAGCGTGCATCAATTCGTCAAAAAGCGCGAAGCTAGTCGTGCTTTGTTTCATATTCCGACCTTGCTTCAAAGTGTGATGCCATTGATCGCACTACAAGCGCAAAGCGCGCATATCCACGTGCAATATCAAATCGACCCCGATTTACCAGAAGTCTTAGGTGATCAAGTTCTGATAGAACAAGTTATCTTGAATTTGACACGTAATGCAATCGAAGCGATGCACGATGTCGCCTATGCAAAAAGACAAATGCAAATACACGCGCACGTGATCGCTGACCCACATCTACCGCACAGTCAGTTGCTGCTGATCCAAGTCATCGACCAAGGACACGGCATCACGACAGAAGTAGCCGAACAATTGTTCTCGCCTTTCTTTTCTACCAAGGCAGCAGGGATGGGCATGGGTTTAAATATCTGTCGAACTGCGATAGAGTTTCATGGCGGCAGCTTAAAGTATCGCGCGAATCCTGCAGGCGGCACCGTATTTGAATTCACCCTGCCCTGTGGCGGTAACAAAGATGAACCTGACCCGGAGCACAGCTAAACGATGTTACATATTGTTGATGATGAAGACGTGGTGCGAGATGCCTTACTGTGGCTGGCGCGTTCACGCCAGATCGATGCAAAAACTTATGCCAATGGTGAGACGTTTTTGGCTGCAATCGATGGAAGCTTGGCCTTCTCTAAAGAAGGTGATTGTTTATTGCTCGACGTCAGGATGGCCGAACTCAGCGGCAACGCCTTATTCGACATTTTGAGCGCACGTCAATTAACCCAAAGACTACCCGTCATCTTTTTAACAGGGCATGGTGATGTACCGATGGCGGTTGACAGTCTGAAACGCGGTGCCTTCGATTTCTTTGAAAAACCTTTCAATGACAATGCCCTAATGGACAGAGTCAAACAAGCATTACAACAATCGATCAAGGCAAGAGAAGCGCATCAAGTTCAATTACGTTTGCAAAGCTTATCGCAACGAGAACATGAAGTGCTTGAGCTGATTTTACAGGGGAAGATGAACAAAAATATCGCGGATGAACTCGGCATTAGTATGCGCACGGTTGAAGTCCATCGTGCCCATATTTTTGACAAAATGCAGATTAAGTCAGCGGTCGAATTAGCTGGCTTATTGAAATAAACTCAGGCTAAATGCTGCGCCAGCGCCCATTGCACATGCTCGCGCACGAGATCTGAACAGTCATCAAGTCGCTCTTGCAAGGCTTGTACAATATCTGCTCTGCCTTTGAATTCACATGCGGCATTCCCCAAACCCACGGCCAGATTTCGCAACCACTTCTCATAACCTATGCGCCTGATTGGGCTGCCTTCCATTCTGCGTAAAAAGTCGGTTTCGCTCCACGCAAATAAATCCAGCATCGTGCGCTGATCCAGGCCGTGCCGTACATCAAAATCATTTACTGTGGCAGTTTGCGCAAATTTATTCCAGGGACAATACAACTGGCAATCATCACAACCGTACACACGATTGCCAATCAATGGCCGCAATTCAACAGGAATCGCGCCATGTAGTTCTATCGTCAAATAAGAAATGCAACGCCGCGCATCCAATTGATATGGCGCGACTATCGCCTGTGTCGGACAAACATCAATACAAGAACGGCATTGACCACAATGATCACTCGTCGGTGGATCAACCGGTAAAGGAATATCGACAAGGATCTCACCCAAGAAAAACAAAGACCCTGCTTCACGTGTCAGTAGCAAAGTATGCTTACCACGCCAACCTAGGCCAGCTTTCTCTGCCAATGCCACTTCCATCACGGGCGCAGAATCGGTGAACACGCGATAGCCAAAATCACCAACTTTAGCGGTAATCGCGTCAGCCAATTGCTGTAAGCGTTGGCGCAAGACTTTGTGATAATCCCGCCCGCGCGCATAAATCGAGATCACGGCTTGATCCGCAGCACGCGTTTTTTCGATATCACGCCAGCCGTCTGGCGTATCGCTTGGCAGATAATCCATACGCACAGAAATGACCCTTATAGTTCCGGGCACCAACTCATCAGGTCGATAGCGTTTGCTGCCATGGCCCTCCATATACGCCATCTCGCCATGAAAACCAGCGGCTATCCAAGCTTGATAAGGTTCGACCACATGCGACAAATCCACATCGCTAATCCGCACATCGGCAAACCCAGCTTGCTTGCCGAGTTCTTTGATTTCTTGCGCAAGTTGGACGTAATCAGTCATGTTATGGTATGTTTTGAGCCTTCTACGGCAGCAAAGAATTCAGAATGCAACATTATAAGACAAGCTTGGCGGATGAAGCGGCAACGCAAGCCCTTGGTAAAAGTTTAGCGCACTGCTTACAGGCGGGCATCGTGATTAATTTACACGGCGATCTTGGCGCAGGCAAAACCGCCCTAACTCGCGCTATCTTGCATGCTGCAGGTCATCAAGGCACGGTCAAAAGTCCGACCTACACCTTGGCAGAGCCTTATGAAATCCTAGTCCAAGGGCAAGTCACTAAATTAATGCATTTTGACTTGTATCGTATGCGCAGCCCTGATGAATTTATCGATGCGGGTTTTCGCGATGAAATGAATGCGCAAACGATTTGCATCATTGAATGGCCAGAAAAAGCTGACGGCATTTTGCCCTTACCCGATTTAGAAATACATTTTACTATTATTGATGTCGGACGCGAGGTAGAATTACGTGCTTTGTCAGACAAAGGTAATGCTTGTCTTAGCAAATTGCACTTCGCACCAAATCTTTAAGTTTGAGTTGATTATGTCTAGCCGCCCTCCTGCTCGCCGTCGTACCTTCCTCAAAGCAGGCGCAACCCTTTTACTATCTGTGTTCGCACCCGCTGCGGCAAACGCGATGCAAATTTTGGCAGTGCGGGTTTGGCCAGCGGCTGACTACACGCGTGTTACCTTAGAAAATGACGAGGAACTCAAAGCCACACATTTTCTGGTCAAGGATCCGAATCGCATGGTGGTAGAAATTGAGGGTTTGACCTTAAATTCCACCTTAAAAGACATCGTCGCTAAAATTCAAACGAATGATCCGTATATCAAACAAG
>DLGN01000412.1:6967-8449 GCA_002482715.1 Oxalobacteraceae bacterium UBA7693 | reverse complement strand
CTTTAGTGGATATTAGCTGCGGTGGAATCGCCATCTTAGATGATCGTAATTTGGTGAATCTCGCGATTGGCACGAGTTATGAACTTTGCCAAATCGATGTCCCCGGCATTGGGGTAATTGATCTGAGTTTGCAAATCCGTAATTCTCAGGAATTAACTCTGCTAAACGGGAAAACAACACGCCGGATAGGCTGCGCATTTCTCAATTTATCCAATCGCACTTTAACCGCAGTGCAACGATATATTATGAAATTAGAGCGCGAACGAAATGCCAAAATGACTGGCATCTAATATTTTATCGTGCCGCTCTCAGAAATTTAGCAGCCACATATTTAAGCCTATCTATCACAGCCTATATTTGCATATTCATAATGTCCTGATAGGCTGAAATCAACTTATTTCGCACTTGCACGGTTGCTTGAAACGAAATACTCGCTTTTTGCATGGAAATCATCATGTCAGACATATTGACACTGTCGTCCCCCATCGCAAATCGTTTACCCAAAGCTTGCGATGCACTTTGTGCTGCACTCACCTGTTCTAACGAAGATTTTAGCGCATCAGCAAAATCCAACTTCGGCGTTCNNACAGCACTTCCGACAACTGGATTTGGCGCCACATTTTCCATCTTCGCCGAGGCGGCTCTCAACTGTGCCACCATCGCATCAATTCGGCTTTTATCAATTCCACCAATATTCACGTTAGCTCTCCGCATCTTCAGATAGCGCAAGAATATCAGTTGTCAAAAAAAGCTTAGACACGATTAGAGAGGTGAATCCCACGTTTTTCTAGCGTTTGAATTCATCGGTCTGTAGCACAATTGCTAGCAAGGAAAAAACCTTCACGGGGAAGAAAATGCTTCAGCAAGAACGAAATCAACATAGCGATAGTTACGGGGGCAACAATGGCAACCGCAAATGATGCAACACTAGACGGACCACAAGTACCGGTCGTATTTGGCATTCCACAAACGCCAGCCGTTCGGACCATCGCATTAGCGGTTGGTGCTGCGCTCACCATCGCGATTATGGTTGGTGTATGGTTATGGAGCCAGGCACCAGACTATCGCGTACTTTTTTCCAACTTCAATGACCGAGATGGCGGTGCGATTGTCGCGTCCTTACAGCAACTTAATATTCCCTACAAATATTCGGAAGGTGGCAGCGCCATTCTGGTACCAGCAAACCAGGTTCATGATGCACGTTTAAAACTAGCATCGCAAGGCTTACCTAAAGGCGGTAATGTGGGCTTCGAGTTAATGGAAAATCAAAAACTCGGCATCTCTCAATTTTTAGAGCAAGTCAATTTTCAACGTGCGCTTGAAGGCGAATTAGCGCGTTCAATTCAAGCTGTCTCTGCAGTACAAACAGCCCGCGTTCATCTGGCTATTCCCAAAGCATCGGTTTTTGTAAGAGAACAACAAAAGCCAACAGCCTCTGTACTATTAAACCTTTACCCAAGTCGGGTGCTTGATCAACAACAG
>DLGN01000412.1:0-6944 GCA_002482715.1 Oxalobacteraceae bacterium UBA7693 | reverse complement strand
CAAGTGAGTGCAATCATTCATTTAGTTGCCAGCAGCATTCCTGAATTACCTGCAAAGAACGTAACTATTATTGATCAGAATGGCAATTTGCTGTCTGACCCAAGTAAACAAACAGCGACCAACAATCTCGATCCATCACAACTCAAATACGTCCAAGAGTTTCAACAGAGCGTTGTGAAAAAAGTGGAATCAATTATTTCACCAATTGTCGGCATTCAAAACGTTCGCGCTGAAGCAACTGCAGATATCGACTTCTCACGTAGTGAACAAGCAGCCGAAAGTTATCGCCCTAATTCACCACCAGAAGCGACAACTATTCGCAGTCAACAAACTAGTGAAAGCTATGGAAAACCAGCAAATGCCTCTGGTATTCCTGGTGCCTTAAGTAATCAGCTTCCAGTGCCAGCCACAGCGCCAATCACCGCTGCCGCGAACGCCAATGATGCACAAGCAAATGCGACTAACAATGGTTTAACCCAGAAAGATGCGACCCTTAATTACGAGGTTGATAAAACCATACGCTATACACAACAAGCGATGGGCGGGCTAAAGCGCTTATCAGTTGCCGTCGTGGTCAACTATAAGACCGAAACTGACAAATCAGGTAAAACAATTACGCGAGCACTCACCGAAGTAGAGAAAAATCAAATTATTGATTTGGCACGCGAGGCGATGGGATTTAGTAAAGAACGTGGCGACACCTTAAATGTCGTAAACAGTCCATTCGCAACGCCTGAAAAAGTAACTGCCGAAGATATTCCGTTATGGAAGCAAGCGGATGTACTTCAAACCGCAAAAGAAATTGGAAAATATGTGGTCGGTGGTTTATTGTTACTGTATCTTTTCTTCGGGTACTTAAAACCGACGCTCAACAAGCTCACAGGTAAAGATGCCGCATCGATCAAAAAAGAAAAAGAGCGTCTGCGCAAGGAAGAGGAAGAAGAGGAAAAGAAAAGAATTGAAGAGGAAGAAGCTGCTATCGTGAACATTAACGGTGAGGCAGAAGCAAAGAGTAAACAACACTATTCAAGCTACGAAGCAAACATGGACATGGCCAAACAATTGGCATCCAGCGATCCAAAAATCGTAGCCAACGTCATTAAATCTTGGGTGAGCAATGAGTGAAGACGGCGTACAAAAAGCAGCAACTTTAATGCTTGCTTTGGGTGAAGATGGTGCGGCTGAAGTGATGAAACACCTCGGCCCGCGAGAAGTGCAAAAAATAGGCGCAGCGATGGCCTCGATTGGCGCGATCCCACACGAATCCATCGCTAAAGTATTAGAAGATTTTAAATCAGAGGCAGATCTGAGTTCATCAGTTGGGCTCGATTCTGATGAATACATTCGCAACGTGTTAACCAAAGCACTTGGTGATGACAAAGCCTCGTCTTTGCTCAATCGGATTTTGGGCGGGAAAGATGCGAGCGGCATCGAAAGTTTAAAATGGATGGATTCTGCTTCAGTTGCTGAATTGATTAAAAATGAACATCCCCAGATTATCGCTACTATTTTAGTCCACCTAGAAAGTGATCAAGCTAGTGAAATTCTGAATAATTTCAGCGAACGTTTACGTAATGATGCGGTACTAAGAATCGCGACTTTAGATGGCATTCAACCTACTGCTTTACGTGAACTAAATGACGTATTAACAAAATTATTGACAGGCAACGAAAGTCTGAAGAAGAAGTCTATCGGTGGTGTAAGAGCAGCCGCTGAAATTCTCAATTTCATGAGCGGTGAAAATGAAACATCGATCATGGAAAATTTACGCAAGTATGATGGTGACATGGCTGAGAAAATCATGGATGAGATGTTCGTCTTTGACAATATTCTCGAAATTGATGACAGAGGAATCCAGTTACTTTTACGTGAAGTTCAGTCGGACTCCTTAATCATTGCATTGAAGGGAGCGAATGCCGATATGCGTGAAAAAATCTTCAAAAACATGTCACAACGTGCCGCTGAAATGATGCGTGAAGATCTCGAATCCAAGGGGCCTGTGCGCTTGTCCGAAGTCGAAGCGCAACAAAAACAAATCTTGCTGATTGTCCGCAGGCTCGCCGACGAAGGTCAGATTATGTTAGGCGCAAAAGGCGAAGATTCCTATGTCTAGTGTGATCCCAAAAGAGAAGTTAACCGCATTCCAACGCTGGGAAATGACTTCCTTTGGCGATCTTCGCCCTTCACATATCGAGCGCGCAGCGGAAGCAGAGAGAATCACGCAAACTGAGCTTGCTTCCATCAAAGAACAAGCAAGAAATGAAGCTTACACAGCGGCCTACAAAGAAGCTTATGCAGTGGGCTATCAAGAAGGCCAAGCGGCTGGCACGCACGACATGCGAGAACAAGCGGCTAAAATTTTAGAGCCACTAGAACAACTCAAAGATAATTTCAAAGAGCAGTTGTCGAGAGCCCACAATGATATTGGTAAAGACTTGATTCGTTTGGCAGTCGATTTGGCGAGCGCGATGACCAAGCACAAATTCGCACATGAGTCTGACGCTATTTTAGAGATCGTGAAAGAATCGATAGAAATGCTGCCAGCAATTCATCAGCCGGCACAAATATTTTTGCATCCGGAAGATCTTCGCTTGTTAAAAGAATTGATGGGCACAGAACTCGAAAAAGATGGTTGGCGATTAATTCAAGATAGCCATTTGACGCGTGGCGGCTGTCGAATTGAAACGGCACAAAACTTGATCGATGCCACCTATGAAACACGTTGGACGCGCTTAACTGAGGCACTAAACCATCCAGGTAACGACCACACTGCAACATGAACGACACGCTTACTCCGCAACGTTGGAAAGATCAGTTTATCGCAAGTGCGAAAAGTATTTCGCACATCAAGAGCGAGAATATTTCTGGTCGAATTGTCAAAGTCACCGGCTTGGTGATGGAGGCGGTGGGCATCAAATTGCCTGTCGGCAGTGCCTGTCTGATCCATCTGCAAAATGGCGTAAAGATTGAGGCTGAAGTTGTTGGTTTTGATGGTGATCGTCTATTTTTAATGCCCCAAAGTGACTTGGATGGCGTCATTCCCGGCGCCCCTGTATTTCCTGTCGTCACNNGTCACACAAGCAAGTGCTGACGATCATACGCCACATCGACGAAATACCGACAGAACCAAACATCTTCCAGTTGGTGAAGAATTACTCGGTCGTGTGCTAGATGCTAACGGACGCCCCTTAGATTCCCTAGGCCCGCTGATTTGCCGCGCCACCGCGCCCTTGGGAGCCAGAATCTACAACCCTCTATCTCGCGCTCCGATTAAAGAGAAACTCGATGTCGGCGTCAGAGCAATTAATAGCATGCTGACAGTGGGACGCGGCCAACGACTAGGTTTGTTCGCTGGATCTGGCGTAGGTAAAAGTGTTTTACTGGGAATGATGGCGCGCTACACGACGGCAGATGTGATTGTGGTTGGATTAATTGGCGAACGGGGTCGCGAGGTAAAAGAGTTCATTGAAGAAATCCTAGGCGAGGAAGGATTAGCTCGTTCTGTTGTCGTTGCGGCACCTGCTGATGCCCCTCCCTTGATGCGGATGCAAGGCGCTGCGTATGCGACCACGATCGCGGAATATTTCCGAGATCAGGACAAAAATGTCTTGTTAATCATGGATTCGCTAACTCGCTACGCGATGGCACAACGTGAGATTGCGCTCGCCATTGGTGAGCCGCCAGCAACGAAAGGATACCCACCTTCGGTATTTGCTAAGTTACCAATTTTGGTCGAACGTGCTGGTAATGGTCGACTTGGTGGTGGTTCGATTACTGCTTTTTACACCGTATTAACCGAAGGTGACGATCAACAAGATCCTATTGCCGATGCTGCACGAGCAATTTTGGACGGACACATCGTACTCAACCGAACCTTGGCAGAAAGCGGTCACTACCCGGCGATTGATATCGAACAATCGATTAGCCGGGCGATGCATGGTATTACATCGGCAGATCATCAAAGATTGTCGCGAAAACTTAAACAACTTTATTCACGTTACGAACGTAGTCGAGACTTAATTAATGTTGGCGCCTACTCTGCCGGATCAGATCCCATATTAGATGAGGCAATTAGAAAATATCCACAAATACAAGCTTTTCTACAGCAAGAAATCACTGAAAAATCATCCATAACCGAGAGCTTAGCGGGTCTTTCCTCTCTATTCGACGTTTAAAAAAAGTCGATATTCCGTAAAATGGATACAAGGTAAAAAAGATTATGGCGAGCTCAGCATTAACAACATTAATCGAATTAGCTGAAAACGATGTCGAAAACGCAGCCAAAAATTTAGGCCGAATGATTAAGGCGAGAGATGATGCTAATGAACAGCTCAAGCTACTACATCAGTATCGAGACGATTATGAAGGTCGACTACGGTCAAACGCACAACAAGGATTAAGTGTGTCGCAGTTTGCCAATTTTCGCGCATTCATCGTCAAACTTGATCAAGCTGTCGACGGTCAAAAAAAAATAATTTTAGATGCAGAATATCGTATTGAAGTCGCAAAAAAAGCTTGGCAAGAATGTGAAAAAAAACGCCTCTCTTATAAAACTTTAATCGATAGAAATGCCGCAGTTGAATTAAAAAAAGAAAACAAGCGCGATCAAAAACAAACCGACGAACGCGCGACACGAACGCTATTTTATAAAAAGTAATCCAACCGATTTGCTTCGACAACGTAGGTGACAACATGCCCAACCCGCCAACCATTAATCAAGCTCTGCCTACGATTGTCTCGAACAAAA
This sequence comes from Oxalobacteraceae bacterium UBA7693, assembly GCA_002482715.1. Taxonomy (GTDB): domain Bacteria; phylum Pseudomonadota; class Gammaproteobacteria; order Burkholderiales; family Burkholderiaceae_D; genus Undibacterium. Next base: position 2,197 of record DLGN01000412.1, on the reverse strand, counting down.
CATCCGGCTCGACCGTTGAATCAAAGAACAACGGTACTTTCAATCAAGTACTGAAAAATGAAGTCGCGCATAAAACAAAAAAAACAACAACAGAGCCCCAGAAAAGTTCAAATACGAATCAACATAAAACACCTTCTGCAAATGACAGAAATGCGGTAAGTCCACAAGAGAAAATTGAATCTAATGACTTGGCAGTGGAAAGAAATGGGCTAGACGAAGAACAGCCAACTGTAGCGATTAACGATCCAAGCTCATTACTTATTTTTGTTAATAACATCACAGAATTTTCTGAGCTTAGTAAACTTGCCCCATCTCTTGATACGACGACAGAAAATCGCGAAGTGTCAGCAGACCAGAACTTAAATAATGCAGGTGTTCTGGACCATGCTCAGCTAAGCTCAGACAAAGACAACGCGCTTGAAAGTGACCAACGCTTTACGACAATGCCAGACTCGATTGACTCAGAAACTGATATCGACAAATCAGATTTAAGCACGAAATCAGCAATATTATCAGCATCAGAAGTAACTACGGAAGCAGACTTAAAGTCTCAATTGGACAGAGCGATAGCGCTCGACCAAGCGGCACCCGAACAATCTGGAATTACGAATCTCATTCAACTACAGTCCCCAGTTAACGCACAGATGCTCAATCGACAACGAGCCACATCTGAAGTGTCAACACAAACGGTGATATCCGAAACGACAATATCGCCTGCTGACATGAATAAGTACGAACCACAAATTGAATTAAAAACGGCACAAGTGACAAGCTCGGATAAATTTTCGACTGAATTCAATGCGCAACTCTCACAAAAACAGCAAGATGTTACGAATCTAAATCAGCCTGACATCACTGATCAGTTGAATGATCAAGTCTCAAAACCTGAGATAAATACAATTAGCCAATCGAGCGCGATGCGAGCTGAAGTCATAGCCGCACCTTTACTATCAGATCACATAGGTCCACGCGTAGGCGCGAAAGGATGGGATCAGGCAATCGGCCAGAAAATAGTTTGGATGGTTGCAGGAGGTGAACAAAGTGCTCAACTGACTTTGAATCCACCCGATTTGGGACCAGTTCAGGTTGTTTTAAGCATTAGCGATAACTTCGTCGATGCCAGCTTTGTTTCCTCGCACCTTGATGTCAGAGAAGTGATTGAGTCCGCTGCACCTAAACTACGCGAAATGATGGAAAACGCCGGCATTTCATTGTCAGGCTTTTCTGTTAGTGCAGAATCTGCGCAATCGCATAATCAATTTGGTGCAGAGAAATCAAGCCGAGGCGGCGGTTCGCAAACAGCTAGGTCATCTAGCACCGAAAGTGAAACCGTTAACACTGCAATGTCGCTGATAGCACGCAATACTGGCAAGGAATTAGGCTTAGTCGACACATTTGCTTAATTTCAGCAAGCCCCCCCTCCTCCAATGATTGTCTATTGTTGCCTTTTGTTGCCTATGCGTGATGAAAATCAGTGAATTTCATCACGTGCATTGCTTTCTAGGCTAGGCTCTTAAAAACGATACTATAATTGTGTACGTGAATATTTCCACAGTGAAATTAGGCATGAAGGCCAACTTCGTATTGAATGTCAGGTCAAACGATTGCATCATGGCGCTAAATAATCAAAAGTAAGTCCAATGGATACCGCTAGGATCTTCAGGGATTGAATCGAATCAAAAAAGTAGAGTTAAGCAATAAATCTGGCTCTATTTCAAAGATCAAATTCAAACCAAATGCGCGATAATTTTTTTCAATAAGAAACACAATCAGAATCGGTGAGAAATCAATATGTCAAAAGCACCAGCAAAACCAACAGACGCGCCAGCTGGCAAATCTAAAAAGAAGTTAATCATCATGATCGCTGCAGCAGTGCTTCTTTTAGGTGCTGTCGGCGGAGGTGCCGCAATGTTCTTATCTAAGAAGAAACCAGCGAAAGAAGAAAAGACAGAAGTCGCAAAAGCACCAGTCTTTTTGCCATTAGAGCCGTTCGTGGTGAATCTTCAATCGGAACTCGGTGAAAAATATTTACAAGTGCAAATGACTTTACAAGTCGAAGATGAAGCACAGGTCAATGTGATTAAAGCGAATTTACCACAGGTTAAAAGCCGACTGATTATGTTGTTATCGAGCAAAAATGCAGAAGGATTATTAACGCCTGAAGGTAAAGACGAATTAATTAAAGAAATTACTGAAC
>DLGN01000072.1:1101-6564 GCA_002482715.1 Oxalobacteraceae bacterium UBA7693 | reverse complement strand
GACGTATGGCGGCGCCCTTAATTATCTCGATCTGGAAACCGGAAAGACAAGGCAATTTCCACAAAATGAAACAGGGTCTCGGTTCACCAAGGCACTACACTTACAAAACGACCAGCAACTTTGGTTAGGTGGCGACGATGGCTTGGTACGTTTTAATCCGCGTACAAAAATCTCAGAAAAAATTGCGCTGTCTCAAGAAACGCCGGGAGCAAAATCGATCAGCTCTATCATCATTGACCGACGCGGCGATCTGTGGGCCGGTAGCGGCAATGGCTTATACCGGGTTTCTCCTGAACTCAAGGTCGAAACCTTTAAAGCATCACGCGATCAACCAGGCTATTTAACCCACGACACAGTTGACTGTTTACTTGAAGATAGAGAAGGACGCATTTGGATAGGCACTAAAGGTGGCTTGCAGCTATGGGATTACAAGACCAAAAAATTCTCACAAGCGGTGACGCCAACAGCCGAAGTAAAAAATCCCAACGCCTTATCGATCTATGGCTTACATCAAGACCGGTTGGGGAAAATTTGGGTCGGAACTTCGACTGGACTATTTCAATTGATTCAATCTGGTCAGCAGTGGCACTTAAAATCGTGGCGAAAAGTCAGCGGCATGCCCGCTGGATGGGTGATTACCATACAGGACGATGACAAAGGAAACTTATGGCTAGGTGCAGAAAAAGGCTTAGTTCAATTAATGCCAGAAGTCGCCAACGCACGCGTGTATAGCAACTTTAATGGCCCAGTGAAAGGCAGTTTTAGCTTTGGTGCCACGACACAGGCTAGCGACGGTAGACTATTTTTTGGTGCCTTGGGTCTGATCGTATTTCGGCCCGAAGAACTAAAAGATAACCACGCCAAAATCCCCGTTATTCTGTCTGATATTTTGGCATTTAATCGTTCGCTAAGTGATAACTCAGTCGAGCCACAGATTGATCAAATTCAAGGAACATCGACATCCCAGCAGTCAAGTAGTCTCGCTGAAATTGGCGTATCGACATTAGTACATGAGGCGAATGAAATTCACTTAACACCGAAACACAGCATGATCAGTTTCGAATTTTCTGCATTGCAATTTTATGATTATCAGCTCAATCGCTATGCTTGGAAATTGGAAGGTTTTGATCAAGATTGGATTTATGGCAAACCCGGCGAGGGGCTAGCCACCTATACGAATCTGGATCAAGGAAATTATGTGCTTAAAGTTAAAACAGCAAGTGCAACTGGGGAGTGGAACGAAAATGCACTACAATTAAAGATACGAGTTTCGCCACCATTCTGGAAAAGTTGGTGGTTTCAACTACTTTTGGTTTGCTGCGTTTCCGCGCTATTCATTTTGTTTTATCGCTTACGGGTTGGCTTTTTAAAACGTACAAGAGATCATTTAGAATTACAAGTCAAGCTACGCACGCAAGAAGTTCACGAACAAAAAGATCAATTGCGACAAGAAAAAGAAATTGCCGAGCAAGAGCGCGAAGTTGCTGATAAAGCCCGACGCGACATCATCTTATTAAGCGAAATCGGTAGAGAAATCAGTGCATCACTCGATATCGAAGCGATTCAAAAAGTTTTTTACACACACGTCTCAAAATTAATGGATGCAGATGTGTATGGCATCGGCATGGTGGACTGGGATCAAAAGGTCGTCACCTTCGACAATGTATTAGATCAGGGACTACCTGCGAAGCGTTATTCCCGTTCTCTCGATGCGAATAATCAACCTGCAGCTCTTTGCATTATTACAGGACAAGAACTCAATATCGGCCAATTTGATCATGACAATACCTTGGACGACAACACCCATCTTGGTGTGATGCATAGAAAACGGTCAGATGATTCAGAAGCCACCAGAACCAACTCTGGCTTATACGTCCCGATGTTTATTGATAATCAGGTGATTGGCGTGATTACGGTGCTTAGCACGCGTCCATATGCCTATGATTCTACGCATCTTGATATGCTAAGAACGCTAGGCGCTTACGCCGCAGTTGCATTGGATAAAGCGAGAGCTTATGAACGGGTAAAATTAGCCCAATCCAAACTCGTAGAACAAGAAAAACTCGCTGCACTTGGTTCGATAGTCGCTGGCGTCGCACACGAACTCAACACGCCGATAGGCAATAGTTTATTGGTCGCAAGCTCACTTAAAGAAAAGAACGACGAATTTATTCAATCGATACATAATGGCAGTCTGAAGCGATCAGAGATGGAACGTTTTTGTCGCAACTCAACCGAGGCGGTAGAACTGATTGTGCGTAATCTCGATACATCCGCACAACTGGTTTCGAGTTTCAAACAAATTTCCGCTGATCAGACTTCAAACCAAAGACGCACATTTGATCTGGCAAAAATATGTGAAGAACTTGCACGAACACTCGCAGCCCGCACGCGCAGAGATGGGCACCAACTTCAAGTTAATATTGAATCGGGAATCATGATGGACAGCTTTCCGGGTCCACTAGGTCAAGTACTCAGCAACTTAATCATTAACGCGATCGTGCACGGATTCGAATCAGGCAAACCGGGGGAAATTAAAATCGAGGCCGAGCTTTTTAATCAAACCTTCGTCATTTTGCGTTGCAAAGATAATGGCAAAGGCATACCTGAAAAAAATCTAAAACGCATCTTTGAGCCTTTTTTCACGACACGGTTGGGGCAAGGCGGTAGCGGTTTAGGCCTACACATCAGTTACAACATCGTCCATTCAATTTTAGGCGGAAGTATTTCAGTACGAAGTCAACAGAATGTGGGAACCAGTTTTGCACTTGAACTACCTCTGGTTGCCCCACAAAATGCCTCAAACTAATCCACAGGCAAACCTAAATCGATGCCATCAAAATCGCGCAATGGAATCAAGTTGATTGCATGCCCGACAAACACCGAGCGATCATGCCAGCCCTGCTCTTTGGCTGGCACCAACCAGTAACCATTTTCATCATGCGCTAGCCAATATCGCGGTTGCTGCATGTATTCATAAAAGATAATTGCCATTTATACGACCGAGTAAACTGGATAGCGTCGCCATTCCGGCTCATGGAAGCGTTGACCATTCGCAAAAATAAAATCAAGAACGGCCTCTTGATTGCTCAACAGTTCGGGATTCGCAGCCTTCCACGCTTCAAATTTCTCTGCCAGTCCTGGCTCGGTTTGCAGCATTTCATAAGCACTATCTTCAAACACATAATCAGAAAATGCTTCTTTCTTTTCCAACACGCTATTAAAAAATCCCCAGCGGAAAAAGCTATCATGCGCCTGTGGCTCTAAAGTTTCTATGGCGTATCGCGCATTTGGCTGATTCAAAGCTAGCAGATAATCACCCGCTCTTGCCTGTATCGTTTGCATGCGCACTGACAATCGCATCGCATCATGAAACATATGTCCTTCATAGGCATTTGATCGAGAAGTTACATCGTCAATATGATAAACCTGCACTTGCAGTGTTTGATCCGCAGTCAATTTATCTAACACCACGCCATTCCATTGAAGACGTTCGATTACCTCGCGCCAAGCTTGAGGAATTAAGTACGCCTTGGGCGTATTGATCACCACATCATCAACAAAATGATCGAAGTAAGCGATATCTTTTTCCCAAGGCTGATTGCGGTCGTAAGATAAACGCAGATAGTTCCCTAATTTACTCGGGCTATACACCGCTTGATAGCCTTTGAAACGAAAGCTTGATGGACGCGTGTGGTCTGCTTTCCATTTTACGGTCCATTGTTTTTTCTGCGTTGCGGCTTGCCGCGCCTGATCGCGCAATGTCAGAATTTGTGTAGCATGCGCAATCGTGAAATCTAGAACGACTTCAACCAAAGCACGCATGGAATCATAACGATCTGCATACGGCTTGAGCATATGCGTTTCTGGCATAAATCCAATGGTGTGATGCAAAGCCGCAAAGCCGGTAGAAAAACGCGGCACTTCCAAAAAGTCTTCGATCCCATCGTCAGGCGTCACTTTAACTGGATTAACGTATGGACAGGTAGGCCAACCACGCTGCTCCATATTGGCATAAATTGTGGGCAACATCGTGCTACGCAAAAATGGCCCTAATCCATCCCCTAATTTATCTGCCTGCGTTTGAATCAAGGTCATGGTGTAGCTGTAATCTGCACCATTTGAAGTATGTGTATCGACCATCACATCGGGATCCCACATCGTGAAGAAACGATTAAATACTTGTGCTGCCAGGCTATCGCATTTAATAAAATCGCGGTTCAAATCGAGGTTACGTGCATTTGCCCGGAAACCAAACAATTCCGGTCCATCTTGATTAACACGCGAGGTGTTTTGTCGATTCAAACAACCATCAACGTTGTAGATGGGAATAAATAAAAAAACGGTTTGCCCCAAAGCAGCGAGACGTTCTGGTTGTAGACAAAAATCTCTCACCAAGGCCATGCATGCATCAATTCCCTCCGGCTCACCCGGATGGATGCCATTATTATTAAAAAATACCGGACGACCCGCCGCTTTTAAAGTTTCACGATCAAACTCAGCATCAGCTGTAATCACACCAGCATGCATAGGAATACCATTGTCCGACACGCCAATCTGCATAAAACGCAAAACTTGTGGGAAATCTGTCGCCAATTTTTCGTAAAAAGGAATACATTTTTCCCAGGTTGTGGTTTGATTTTGATTACCAAGTTCGTAGGGGGTTAGGTAAGTAGAATTTAATGGCATATTCATGAGATTCAGGATTCGATAAAATGGGCAACATGGGCGGGAATTGTAGCATCGTCACTTCAGAATTTTTCATGTAATCACGCCCTCCCAACCGAACGAAGACAGTTTCATCACCATCAATCACTATGCAAACCGACGATTTAATTTCTTTAGTTACAAAAACTATGCCTTATGGGAAATATCAAGGTCGCTTATTGGCAGATCTACCTGGAGATTACTTAGGATGGTTCGCACGAAAGGGGTTCCCACGAGGTGAGATTGGCAGGCTGTTAGAATTGATGTATGAAATTGATCACAATAATTTACGTGATTTATTAGTGCCTTTAAGACTTTCGAATACAAAGAATTAGACCAGCACAGGCAGAAAAGCAAATGTCAAAAAAGTTCAAAAATCAGCAAAAGTATTGGGTAACGATACCCTCAATCTTATCAGCTTGACCCTAAGAACTATTTTTAGTCTTACGGCAAACAACTGTGGACACTCACATCCAAGAAACCTAGGTGTAGAAAAAATTGTTTTCTACATCACTGAGATTGATAGCGACATCACACAATTGCATTACAAATTTAAGACAATTTACATAGAACTTAACCAAATGCAGACAGTCTTACTCAAGCGAATATGTTTGAATGCGGATTAGCTTGTTGATGCACGACAGTGACTAATACAACAACAAACATCGCAAGAATTTGACTGATCATGAAAGAACCACTGATGTACAGAGGTGCACATCTACCTGTGAAAAAACAAGATACTCCCCTCCGTCTTGT
>DLGN01000072.1:0-1089 GCA_002482715.1 Oxalobacteraceae bacterium UBA7693 | reverse complement strand
TCTTGTAATTTCGTGTGCCTCTGTACTGATGGGGTTTATGTCCTAAACTTCACTCCCCCATCCCGATAAGTGATAAACATTCAAACTTAATTAGTTTGAAATGATATGCATTACATGCCACTTTGCACCCGCCGACGCACAAACTGAATATGGCTTCGTAAGCCATACAATTCCTCGGCATAAGATAAAGGGATAGAGATCTGATTGACCTTATTTTCAATCTCATTCAAACGCCGCAATTGTTGCTCAGCTATTTGCTGCCTTTGTTCGGGAGAAGCTTCGTCTAAGGCATGCTCAACTGAACGCAATTGACCATACCAGCGATAGATACGAGAACGCACTCGCCATACATACAAAGGAGGAATAATTTTCGAGAGTGGCAATGCCAATGCGCCAAAAGCGATCAATAAAACCCACATACGTTCAAGAAAATTGGACATCCAAAAACTCAAGTAACGCTGCAAAAATGGGGGGCCATTTTTATAAAATTTCTCTGCCTGCGGCTCCACGGTAATTTCTGTATAGCGATCAGATGGAAACTCACCCTGCTTACTGAACCAATTGGCACTACCATGTATTTTCTTAGCTGCCTGCAAAAATAAACTGATTAAGGCAGGATGCAAACTTTCATGCGCGACCAGTGTGGCAGTAGGTGAAATCAAATGATAATCGCGTGAGGGAATATCTTTTCCCATATCGACGATTCCTCGCGGCAAGACCACATGTGACAGATAAGGAAATCGCCTTGTATAAGCTTCAGCTTGCACAAAATCAAATAACTTCACTCCCGGTGTTTGCAATAACATCTGCACCAGTTGCGAATCTGAAGCAGAGCTCATTACCAGCACATCAATCTTCTCATCAATAAATGCCACCGTAGCGGGTGTGCTTTCTAATTGATGAATTTCGACCTGCGTTTCTTCAAGATTATTCACCGACAATAATTGCTGAAATAGGCGTCGAACACCGAACCCGTCCGGACCGACATTGATCCGCTTGCCTTTTAATTCGGTCAAGCTGGTGATCTCTTTTTCACCACGATAGAAAATCCAAATTGGCTCATAGAACAAACTACCTAAAGAAATCAGA
>DLGN01000074.1 GCA_002482715.1 Oxalobacteraceae bacterium UBA7693 | reverse complement strand
TATGCCAATGCGAAAGCGGGTGATCAACAAGGTATCATCCAACTCGATGCCATCAACATCACCAACAAAGGCACCGTGGCTGCTAATGTGATCGACATCAACGTCACCAAAAACATCAACAACCTCGGTGGCAAGATCATAGGCTTATCCAACAAGGATAACTGGGGTCGATAACTGGGGTCGGATCAAATTAAATCATGGCAACGCGCCATCAATCCTGCCGAGGGTGAGGCTGCAACCCTAGATGGTGGTGCGCAAAACATCAGAGTAGGGGAGAGTACACGGGAATCGAAGACCAGTTGATGTGCGATAGGCTCGCGTGAGTTGGGAATTGCCTAAATTGTTAATATTATTTATTTTAAGGCAATTAGTTTATAATTCGTCTATTGGTGATATTTTTTGTAAATTGATTTCTGCTGGCTTAGATATTAATTTTTTTTAAATATTCTTGAACTTTGAATTCCTAACTAAGGCGATTTACTTTAAATGAAGATTAAAATTTCACTCTGTTTTCTTTCCTTTTTTTATTTGTCTTTACTGACAGGCTGCGGTGGAAACATCGAAAATAGTAGTTCCCCTTCAACATCCACAAACAAGCCATCATTGTCAACCGCCTTGTCTGGATCGCAGTCAGCAATTTTAGGACTACGTACTTCCGCTGCCCTTGCTGGTGATACTGTCACTTTTGTTGAGCCCCGTAAGAATTACACACTGTTGCACAGCCCACAAAGTATTTTAGTTACCCACAATACTACCAAAGTAACGACCACACATTTCAATGCGAAACGAATTCAGTTTAGCGATGTGAGCGTCAATTTGATGGTTGCGCAGAATGCCAAAACTATTTCTAGTAAAGATCTGAATTCGCTTATTGATTTATACATTGCTTTTTTTAATCGAGTGCCTGATGCAGACGGCTTAAATTATTGGATAAGCGAATTCAAAGCGGGGGCGACATTGGAGCAAATAAGTGCCAATTTTTATCTTGTTGCAAAGCAGTACCCTGATGTGACGGGGTATGACTCAAAAATGGATGATGAAGCATTTGTTCGCTTAATTTATAAGAACGTATTGGGACGCGTGGGCAATACCGCACCACCAGATGCTGATGTTGATTACTGGGTAAGGGACTTACGTAGTGGTTTTACTAAAGAAAAGTTAGTTGCAGTTATGTTAGCTGCTGCGCGTGAGTATGCCGACAGTAAAGAATGGGGATGGATGACATCCCTACTGAATAACAAAGTCGCGCTTGGTAAGTATTTCGCGCTTGAACAAGGTCTTACCTATCTTAGTTATGAGGACTCTATCCGTAATACCGTCGCACTTACTGCGGCGGTAACACCTACTGACTTTATCAAAGCAAAAAATCTAGTAGGCGTAAGAGATCGAGAGTTCAATTTACAAACCAGCTCTAGCTCTGGCGTGGGTCGAATGATCGATTGCTACAATCCTGCACTTTATGCTGTTGGCAATACGTTACGGTACGAGCAATTACAAACGAAAATATACTGGGACATAGACGATACGTTTAGCATTGGACTTGGCACATATATCATCGAAAGTAAGGTCACCGGTCCGGTCAATTTTAAAGGAAATTCGGTATTGGCGTTGATTGGAACCCAAACTTACAAAAGCGCTGGGTCTCTGGGGTCGACCTGGTCTAATACTGACTATATTGGAGTGGCGAATAGTGAGTTTGTTACTTACGGATATGTTTCTGAAAATGATGTTCCAAATTCGAATCAACATACATTTACCTTAAATTACTCATTACCAGCTGAGAGAGTGCCATTCTCACTTGCAATCAATGAGAACTTCACACAATCTTTTACAGAATATCAGGAAGACGCTTTAACTAATGCGCCTATCGGTCAAAACCAAACTAGGTCTGGCATGGCGTTTTTGGGCATAGAAGAAATTACCGTTCCCGCGGGCAGTTTTCCTGCGTGTAAAATTAAATATTCCTCTCCAAACTACAAAAAAGATCAACCTGATGTTGTGAGCTATGTTTGGTACGTCGCGTCGGGAAATTATCGAGGTATGGTAGCAAAAAGGCTTGAAAGTGAACGATGGATTGTTGAAGCAACTAAATTTCAAATTAACGGGAAATAAGTACGATTGAACTTCGCGCAATCGAAGCTTTTTAAATAAAAATGCTTAGTAACGATGGTTGCTAAGTATTTTTTTTCATTAAATAGGGCGGCTTTCAGCCAGTCGAATTCTTTGATCTATTGATTTTTAGTCCGCTTGAATTGCAGATTGAGTGATGCCTTCAATTTAATTTTCATTCGTTAGTTGCGCATACAGACGCGGTAAAAGCTGAGGCAATTCCGCAGCATTTTTGACGACGATATAGCCCTTTGCGCCGAATAAATGCGGCAGATAATCTTCGGCCTTTTCATCGATCGTGACGCAAAAGGGAATCAAGCCTAATTGTCGCGCTGCGTGGATAGCAACGCGCGTGTCTTCGATGCCGTAACGACCTTCGTACTGATCGAGGTCGTTGGGTTTGCCATCGGTGAGGATTAAGAGCAAACGGCGGGCATTTTTTTGTTGTTGCAAAATAGCCGACGCGTGCCGAATCGCGGCACCCATACGCGTGTAAAAACCGGGTTTAATTTCCGCCAAGCGCCCGCGTATTTGATCGCTATATTTTTCGTCAAAGCCTTTGAGGATATGAAAGCGTACATTGTCACGTCGTACCGAAGAAAAACCATATAAAGCGAAACGGTCACGGGTGGCGGCCAAGGCTTCACATAGCAAATACAAACTGTCACGTATCACATCAATCACGCGCGCTTGACTATTCATCCAGGTGTCCGTGGACATGGATAAATCCGCGAGTAAGAGACAAGCCATGTCACGGCTTTGCTGACGGTTGTCCAGATATAAACCAGGGCTGGCGACCGCGAGTCCATGATTGTTTGCACCAGCCCGCTCTGCACTAAAGCGCACGCAGGCATCGATATCAATATCATCGCCGCTCAGTTGCCCACGCAGGCGCTGCCGTTCTGGCGTTAAACTTTGAAATTGCTGACGCAAGCGCTTGGCGGTAGCGCGTAAATGCGCGGGTAAGGCTTGTGCTTCGGCGTCGCGCGCTAACAGCATTTGTATGCAGGCATGGCTTTCTAAGAATTGCTGTTTTTTATAATGCCATTCGGGATACAAGATGCCGTCGGCAAGGAGTAAATCATCATCCGCTTCAGCGGGTAAATCGAGATCGAAGCGCACGCGGCTGGCAGTGCTTTTGCCATCATTTGCGACGCTTAAAACGTCAAAATCATTCGCTGCTCTTTGCGCATCGGGATTATCGTCTTCATCCAAGGGGCGATTCACTTTCACATATTCTGCCCAAGAAAACAAACTCTCGGCGCGAAACAGCAGCATGAATGGACTAGGATTGTCGGGCATGTCGGTGCGCTCTGCCATGCGCTTGCGTTGTTCGGTATCGCTTTGTGCTGCGCTGCCTTGCGCTTGTTCCGGCGTGAGCTTGCTGGCGGGTTTGCTGCTTTTGTTATTGGCGTTGGCGGGTGGATGTAACCATATTGGGACAGGGATGAAACTGAATTCTTTGCGCCCGACTTTTTTTAATTCGTTTAGCACGCTTCCTGGTTCTAACAATGCTTGGCGAATGCGTAATTCGTTTTCTGCTTCTTGCTTTTTCAATGTTGTCGGATCAGGGCGACGTGCGAGTGTCGCTTGTACCAAACGGGCATAACGTTCTTGCAAAGAGGGAAAAGCCTTGAGCAATGCCAGGGTTGCGGATTGATTGCGTTGTACGTAGGGCGCGTCGGGTTTGACATCATGCGCGACTAAGGCCAGCAGCCACAAATACAATTCACGATTGAGTTCCCTTTCAGGGAAATAATCGATAGAGGCAGGCAGATGCAAAGTCGTTTCGTCAGCCCAGGTCAATTCGGTTTTTTCGCCGATACCGGCAATCCGCTCTAACCAACTGCGACGGGCACCATGCGTGCTGGCAGAAACTGATTGTAAATTGATGCCAGGATCACCGCCGAGTGCGCGGAAAAAGGTCGCCGCGATGTTTTTCATCTGCGCTAACTCCACCCGGGCTTCTGGGTAGCCTTGATACGCGACACGGGTGATTAATCTATCCCATAGACCGCCTATGTATTCTTCCATTGGTACGCTTTCATTGTCTCGGATTGCTTAAGAATGAAACCCCTCAACGCCGAGATGCAGAGGCGCAGAGAAAATCAAAAAAGAGAGGAGGCAAATTGTTCAGTGTTTTCTCTGCGCTTCTCAGCGTCTCCGCGTCTCGGCGTTGAGGGGTTTTGTATCGAAAATTTCTCTAAGGTTTTTTCTCAGAATACACATTATTCTTTTCCAGCTTTATTTGAATAACACGTGCCGTGCTGCCGTTTAATGCCGCTTCCGATTCTGCATAGGCTTGATTCACCCATTCGAGTAAATTGCCTTGAGGATTGTCGCTTTGTGTTTGCGTACAGGCATCCGTGCATTGACCGCATTGCACACAAGCGAACATCATGCGTTTTACATTGCGCGGATTGAGACGCATAGGACAGACGTGATCGCAAGCGGAGTAGCAAGTCGAACAGTCTTTCGCTCTTTCCCGTTTAAATCCGATCACCATCGCCTTGTCATTCGACATCCAAGCCAGGCTTTGAAATAAACCGAGGGCGCAGGCATAGCGGCAGAATAAATGACGGGCAAACAAAAATTCGACAAAGAAAGCGATGCTGCCAGCGATCAGGAAGATACTTTGATTGCGCGTTAAAGTACCGTGCCAGATATTCCCGTAGATTTCTGCTGGCGGTAGTAGATACGTCAGCAACACAGTTGCCCAAGTGATCGCGCAAATGATGACAAGTGGGATCACGCCGAACCACCAGATTGCATCGGGTTTGGTTTCGCTGCCATCAGGATTACGAGTTGGTAGAGCTTCTTTATCCCATAAGCTTTGCTTTCCTATGGCGCGGCGCAATGTTTGATTGATGGTTTCGACAATAGAAAAATGCGGGCACAGCCAACCGCAATAAATTCTCCCCCATTTCCAGGCGACATAAATCACCGCTGCTGCGACCAGAATTAAGGGCAAGATCGCGTGCAGAAAAATCGCTTTAGCGGCTTGTCCAGCCGTGTCTTTTCCGGCGACGAAATCGTTCAGACCTAAAGTCCAATCCATGCCGAAGATGATGAAGTGTTTGAGATTGAGATCTAATCGAAAGATGTCAAATATCGGCGCAATGACGAATAGCAAAAAGAAGCCAACTTGCGTCAAGCGCCGCCATTGTTGGACGGGTACGCCCCATAAACCTGAGTGTGTTTTTACTTGCATGCTGAAGTTCGCTTAAGCTATTTCTCCGCGTTGACTCGCAGATCGTCCTACCAGCGGATAGAAATACAATTTGCCAGACAATGCCTTGGTCAGCGCAAAGACCCCGAATAAGATGAACACTGAATGCACGCATAAGACGTATAAAATTAAAATCATCCACGTACCCACATATTGCCAATCGCCGAAAAGTAAAATGCCTGCGCTGACTAAGATCAGCATAAAGCCAGCACAAATACTGGCGCGCATCGCTTGGATTAGATGGCATTGCACCAGTGTCGAGACGTTGTGCCGCTGCTTTTGATAAAGTACCAGCAGCAATACGAAGGC
>DLGN01000209.1:2672-2815 GCA_002482715.1 Oxalobacteraceae bacterium UBA7693 | reverse complement strand
CGTCGATTACCTTAACCAGCACCGTTGCACCTGCGACCAATGGAGTACCAAATTTAATGGTTTCTCCAGCACCCATAGCGAGTACTTGATCGATAGTGAATTCGGAGCCAATGTCTGCAGGTATCTGTTCTACTTTAAGTTTT
>DLGN01000209.1:0-2610 GCA_002482715.1 Oxalobacteraceae bacterium UBA7693 | reverse complement strand
TGTTTGCCACCGGTTTTTATGACCGCGTACATGTGAAACCTCATCAAATAAATAATAGGGATTCCCGAGCGTCTTTACTGACATTGCCAACAAAAAATCAAGGGAACTGCGGATTATACATAGCTTACTGATGGCGGTCAAAGACTTTTGCGTAATTTTTCAGCAGTTACAATCCACTAAACTCGAATTCATATTTAAAAATCAAGATGTTAAGATAAAGCCATTTTCAAATTACTCTTGACTTAAGGCTTAGCTGGAATTTTCGTTTTAACCTTCACCTTTTCGTCCCTATTGCCACGTAATTGCTAGATTTCAGCCCAGGTTTCAGCACTACGCCATGGTGATGCGCCCAGTTGTAAATCCCATAAAGCAATTCCTACACCCAAGGTTTTAGCTTCTTGTAGGTGTGCGGATATGCTAGAACCAAGTCCACCTTCTCCCCAACCCGCAAGCCAAGTCGGCATACCCATCACGATTTGATCAGCGCGATAACCTGCTTTTTTGCCGTATGCTACTTGCCAGCTGTATTTAAAAATAGCTGCACCACCCTCGCAAACTGGCTTATTTTCTGGTGTAAAACTAGCAGTACTGCCCTCATACAAGTCTTGATAACCCATGCTATGAATCGCATCAACTTGCCCTTGCCAATCTCTCCACCAGCTCATATTAGGCGCATTGGCACAGGGACTGTGAAAACTATCTATAGTCAATAACTTTTTATATTTCTTTAAACTTATACTTAAATCTTTGACAAATTTTGCATAAGAAGCACGATCTTCCTCGAAATTTCCTTCTCCCTCTAAATCCAGATCAATTCCATCCAATTCAAATTGCTGCATGGTTGCGATTAGAGACGCACCGAATGCTTTAGGGTTATCTTTAAACGCGCGCCTTGCCAATTCCCAATCCCATTTATTTGTCGTTTGCGAATTGTTATAAACCGTCAGTAAAACTTGAAGATGATTCTGTTTAGCCCAAGCAACCACCCGCCGCACCTCTTCAGCCGATAAGAGATGACCATTTTTTGTAGAGGGTGCCAGCACCACACTTTTACCGTCAACAGAAGGGTTCCAAAATTGCAAGCCTATTCGCGTCAATCCTGCTGGAATATGTGGGTTGGATTGTAATACCTGCATAGACTTATCGACCCCATAGGCCGGAATCCAGCCTATCACCTGAAGTTTTTGAGCTAGCACAGAGTTAGATGCAAGCGCCAAAGAAAATCCCAGCAAATGAGCGCCGATTTGATGCAAATGCATACTTTTCACCATTCTTTCAATTAACACTAAAAACCAATAAGCGACAAACAATCAATAAACACAGTGCATATTGCCAGCTAATTCATTGAAGAAACAATTGGGGATTTGCCTTAGAAATCATCTTTCATATCCATTACGAAAACCAAGCACTTAGTCAATTCAAAAACTACGCGCATCCTCACTTTTAAGGCGACATGCAATGGTAACTTCCTTGAACGCATGCAAATTTAAAGAAATCATGAAAAAATTTGATAAAAACAATCATGAATCCTGCGCTTTTTGTGCAGCATTCTGTTGGCATCGTATAATCACGCCACATTTCAACTTTGCTTTTGCAGGATACGCCCTTGTCTGCCACGCCTAACCAAAACACTATTAATCAATTAATCGCACCAGAAATGGATGCTGTTAATTTGGTCATCCGCCAACAATTACATTCCGACGTCGCGCTGGTCAGTCAGATTTCTGAATACATTATCAATGCTGGCGGCAAACGCATTCGCCCTGTACTGGTTTTGCTGATGGCAAATGCATATGGCTATCAAGGGCAGCATCACTACGACTTAGCTGCAATTGTCGAATTTATTCACACCGCAACCTTGCTACATGACGACGTGGTGGATGAATCGTCGATGCGCCGAGGTCGTCAGACAGCGAATGCCTTATTTGGTAATGCAGCGTCGGTGTTAGTCGGTGATTTTTTGTACTCCCGCGCATTCCAGATGATGGTTTCGATCAATAGCATGCAAATTATGCAAATCTTAGCCGATGCCACCAATGTGATTGCCGAGGGTGAAGTCTTGCAGCTATTGAATATGCATGATCCCGATGTAACGGAAGAACGTTATCTGGAAGTTATACGTTGCAAAACAGCAAAACTATTTGAAGCCGCGGCCGAAATTGGCGCCTTAATTAGCGGGGCAAATCCCGCACAAATCGCTGCAGCAGGAGAATATGGCCGCTCTTTAGGTACGGCATTTCAACTGATTGATGATGTACTGGATTACTCAGGCAAAGCAGAAGAGATCGGTAAAAATGTCGGAGATGATTTGCGAGAAGGCAAACCAACTTTACCCTTAATTTATTTAATGAAGCATGGTAACGCTGAAGAACAAGCATTAGTTAAAGCTTGTATTGAGCAAGGTGATGAATCCAAATTCGACGCGATCTTAAGCGCGATTACCCATTCTGGTGCGCTTAACTACACCAAGACAGAAGCCGACAAAGCAGCCGCACGGGCGACTCTGGCTATTCAAGACTTACCCGATTCCGCCTTCAAACAAGCCCTATTAGACTTAGCGTTTCTTGCAGTTAATCGCAATCACTAATTCATCACTCAATCACTATTCAA
>DLGN01000306.1:20735-52289 GCA_002482715.1 Oxalobacteraceae bacterium UBA7693 | reverse complement strand
CCGAAGGGGCGAGTCTACGGTCGCCTTTTTTGGATTACCTTTTTTGGCGAAGCAAAAAAGGTAATTGGCTGTCGGGCCACACCCGACCTGTGAAGGTGAAGCTAGCGTGAAAGTAATTTGGAGAAAAGCTTCAAAGAAATCAGAAACTAAAGCAAATCTTCAAATTTCACCATCTTACAAACACCCTCATCCCCAACCCTTCTCCCGCTCGCGGGAGAAGGGAGTATTGATGCTTTGTCGTTGAATTAGCTTTCTCGAGAAAACTTTGAATGAACCGTTGAGTTAGATTTGCTCTTTCAATCACGGATGACAAAAAAACCATCAAGCATACTCATCCAACTGCGTCCCCAACACCGCACTCATCAAACCCCAAGCCCGTTCTAATTCTCTTTGTTGTTGAATTTGCTCTTCACTCGTCAGCTTACTCACTGCTTGATTTGTACCGACACGTTCACTACTTGTCGACAAAGCTTGTTCCGCATCGAGTTTGGCTTGTAGCTCTGTTCTGCTGGGCGTGGGTTCGCCGTGTTGTCTGACTTGTTGGTACACCCGCAGCGCGGCTAAGCCTGTGGGTGTTGAACCGATGGGGATGGACATCTGTGCTCCGGGTACTCATAAAGCCTCAGCTTAAATGAGCACCTCAGCAGATGATGCAGGGAATAAAGGGGCAAACTGGCTTGAGTTCGGTGCTTCTGTTGATGCGATCAATTTTGAATAAAAGTCGCAATGCGTTTGCTGTTGAAACTTATAGTGGTTTTTCTAACTCTTCCATCATAATGTCTTTTACTAAGCGGCACTCGTCAGGTACTTCGGCTGGAAATGCTACTAAGCGTCCAGTCCTTTGATAGCCACGTCTTTCGTAATAGGCAATCAATTCGTGTCTGGTGGTTATTACGGTCATCCACATCGCAGTTGCTTGCCATTCGCTTTTGACGAGAGCTTCTGCTGCCTGCATAAATTGTTTTCCTATGCCTGCGCCTTGTAAGAGCGGATTAACGGCGAACATGCCTAAGTAAGCTTTGTCTTCGGTTTTTAATAAGTTGACCGAGCCGACGATTTCATTTTGCTGCAAGCACAACAAAATCATCGAACCTTCGGTTTCGATGATTTCTCTGACGTCTTCTGCTTGCACTCTAACGCCAGTCAATAAATCGGCTTCGGTAGTCCAACCTGCCCGGCTACTGTCGCCTCGGTAGGCGCTATTGACCAAAGCGGTGATGGCTTCAGCGTCGTTTTTTTGGGCTAAGCGAAATTGTAGTGGCGTGTTCGATGTTGAAGTGGCGGTAGTCATGTGCAAGTCAGCGGCAAAAATAGTTGGTTGGTTTTTTTAAGAATAATAGCATGGGCGTAGTTTGCTTTGACGGTCGAGCAAGCCGGGGCTGTTCACTGCGCGGCACATAGCACATGCAAGTAATTGAGCATTGACAATTGATAATTGAATATGAAATTCGTCTTCATCATTAAATGCTAGCCGTTTAAGCAATTTCATTTCAGTCCGACTTTTTTGCGTTTCATCCCCACTTTTTCGCAACTCACAACTTTGCCACTTGAAACTGAGGGGGTGCTCCGGAATACTCACCATCGCAAATCCTCCAATTACATAAGCAGGTACTCATCATGTTACGTCAAACCATACTCGTTGTTGCGATCACTTCTGCAATTAGCGTCCTGTCCGCTTGCGATAATGCAGCGTCAGATACCAAGAATGCCAGCGCATCCGCTAGTGCCTCTGCCAGCGCGACTGCAAAGAGCGACAATAAAGACGCACCGGTTAAGTTAATTATCGCAAATGAAGATATTTTGAATATCCAAAGCAATGCCTTGGCATCGGGTCCGGTGGTGACAGGCTCGATTCAGCCAGAGCGTAAGGCAGATCTGCGTGCTGAGGTCTCGACCGTGGTTTTACAAGTCTTAAAAGAAAACGGTGAAGCAGTTAAACGTGGTGACGTGATTGTGCGTTTAGATGAAACCTCGATTCGCGATAATCTCAATTCAGCCAATGATGCGGCGCGTAATGCGACTTTGGCATTAGATCAGGCAGACCGTAATTTGCAGCGTTTGAAAACCTTGCGTGCATCTGGCATGACTTCGATGCAAGCATTGGATGACGCTGAAGTACGTCGTAACGCAGCCCAGAGTGAAGTATCCGCTGCCAAAGCTCGTGCCGCACAAGCGCAGCAACAATTACAACGCACCGTTGTGCGCGCGCCATTTGATGGTGTGGTGAGTGAACGTAAAGTTTCCCCTGGCGATACCGCTTTGGCAGGTAAAGAATTGGTCAAAGTGATTGATCCGAATAGCATGCGTTTTGTTGGTCGCGTGTCTGCAGACAAAATCGGGATGGTGAAAACTGGTCAAAACGTGAGTTTCCGTATTAATGGTTATGCTGGTCAAGAATTCCGTGGCAAGGTCACACGTTTAGACCCGGCTGCGAATGATGTAACGCGTCAGGTTGAAGTCTTAGTGGCTTTTTCTGATAGCAAACAACCACGTGTATCTGGCTTATATGCAGAGGGAAATATCGAAGCAGAGAGCGTTTCCGCCTTGATGTTGCCCGAGGCAGCCATTGTTAAATCTGGCGATAAGTCATTTGCTTGGAAAATCCAAGGAAAAACCTTGAATAAAGTTGAATTGGCATTGGGTAGCCGAGATGTTCGCACTGGTAATTATGAAGTGCGTCGTGGTGTGAGCGCGGGTGATGTGATTATGCGTAATCCAAGTTCCAATTTTAAAGAAGGACAAATAGTCGAAATGGCGGCAGCTCCTGTGACTAAAACAGCGTTGGCAGCGACTACCGTAGCGATGGGGAACTGATCATGTTTTTATCTGATTTCAGTATTAAACGACCAGTTGCGACGATCGTTCTGATCATCGCGATGATGGCGATGGGTTTGTTGGCGATGAGTAAATTGCGCGTCAATCAAAATCCCGATGTCGAAATTCCCGGCCTATTTGTTAGTATTCCTTATCCTGGTGCTTCTCCTGATACGGTCGAGCGTGAGATTGTTAATCGCTTAGAAAAGTCTTTGCAAAGTGTGTCGGGTGTGGATGAAGTGTATTCATACGCGAACGAAGGCAGTGCTGGATTTGAAATGCGTTTTTCATTCAAGAAAAACATGATTGAGGCCGCTGAAGAAGTCCGTAACGTGATTTCTACCGTGCGCTATAAGTTGCCGACGGAGATGCGCGAGCCCATCGTGCAGCGTTTTGATCCTTCAACGCAACCGATTGTGAATTTGGCTTTGTCATCGAGCAGCCAAACGCATGCTGAAATTTCTCGCATGGCAGAAGATACGCTGGCAACGCGTTTACGGGCAATTCCGGGTGTAGCGACGGTGAATGTGAGTGGTGCATTGCGTCGTGAATTATCGGTCTTATTACGTGCAGAACGTCTGCGTGAATTTAATGTGTCTGCTGGTGAAGTTGTTGCGGCATTGCGCAGCCAAAATACCAATGCCCCGGTCGGTAAAGTGCGCGGTAGTTTGGAGGAAGAAAGTATCCGTTTGGTTGGTCGGATCGAGAGTCCGGCAGAATTTCAAAATATCGTCGTGAAACGTCGTGGTGATCAGGTTGTTCGACTTGGTCAGGTTGCCACGATCGAAGATGGTTTTGCTGATATTAACAGCTTGAGCATTCGTAGCGGTAAGCCTAACGTGGGTATCTTGGTAACACGTTCACGCGAAGCAAGTACGGTGAGTGTTGCCAAGAGCGTAGTGAAAGCAGTTGAAGAAATTAATAAGGATTTGGCGAAAGATAATCCAGGAACCAAATTAGAAGTAACGCGCGATGGCGGTAAGGATGCGCAAAGTAGTTTGAATAACGTGATTGAGTCACTGGTGTTTGGCGCCGTGTTGACGATTTTCGTGGTCTACGCTTTCTTGAATTCTTGGCGTTCAACCTTGATTACCGCTTTAAGCTTGCCAACTTCGGTGATTGCGGCATTTATTGCGGTGTGGTTATGTGGCTTCACGCTCAATTTTATGACTTTGCTTGGCCTGTCACTGGCGATCGGTGTCTTGATTGATGATGCGATTGTGGTGCGAGAAAACATTGTGCGCCATATGCAAAATGGTTCAGATCGTCGCACTGCGGCTTTAGAAGGTACTGCTGAAATTGGTTTGGCTGTCGCTGCAACGACCTTCTCGATTATCGCGGTGTTCATTCCGGTTGCGTTTATGCCTGGTATCTCAGGCGAATGGTTCCGTCCGTTTGCTTTGACTGTGACATGCTCCGTATTGGTGAGTTTGGGGATTTCATTTACGCTCGATCCTATGTTGTCAGCGTATTGGGGTGATCCAGCAGATCATCATACAGCGCCTAAAAAAGGCCTAAGCAAGAAATTGGCGCAGTTTAATGATTGGTTTGATAGCCAAGCGGATCGTTATGGCAATGTGATTGCATGGGCTTTACATCATCGTCGTTGGATGGGTGCGATTGCTTTGGCTAGTTTTGTTGGTGCCTTGGTATTGCAGGCGAATTTTGGTGGCACCAGTTTTTTACCAACCGCAGATTCTGGCAATTTGATGATAGAAGTACGGACCCCAGCATCGTCTTCGATTGAATATTCACGCTTGAAAATGGAAAGAGCTGCCGCAATCGCGCGCACTATTCCAGAAGTGAAAGATACCAATAGCAATATCAATGCTGCTGGTGGTCGGATTTATGTCGACATCGGTAAAAAGAATACGCGTAAGCGCAGTGCCAAAGAAGTTGCGGTGGAGTTGCGTGAAAAAGTCAAACAATTGGTCGGTGCCGAGTATGTGGTGTTAGACGATTTGAATAATGGCGCACGTAAGCCGATTCAGATTGAATTTACTGGGCCTGATTCACGTAAGTTATTAGAAATCACCAGTGCGTATATGGATGAGTTACGCAAGATCCCTGGCGCTGTGGATGTTGGTTTGTCACAGCAAGATCCAAAGAAAGAGTTAAAGATCGAAATGAACCGTGGTCTTGCTAATTCGATGGGAATTTCTATCAACGATGCAGCACAGGCTTTACGTGTCGCATTTGCGGGTATCGAAGTGGGTGATTGGGTTGATCCAACTGGCGAAACACGTGACGTTGCAGTGCGCTTGCATCCAGCTGATCGTGTCAGCAAAGAAAATATTGAACGTTTGCCGATTGCCGTAGCTGGCACCAATGAAATGGTACCGCTCGATCAAATCGCGACGGTCAGTATGGGTAAAGGTCCATCTGCCATTGAGCATAGTAATGGCAAACGCACGATCACGGTTTCTGCTAATGCGCAAGGTCGTGCAAGTGGCGAAGTGACCAAAGATGCGATGGCTTTAGCAAAATCCTTTAACTATCCACCGGGTTATGGTTTGTCATTGGCTGGCGCAGGTCAGGATCAAGATGAATTGTTCACCGAAATGCTGATTGCTTTGGTCTCCGGTATCGGTTTGATGTACTTGATTTTGGTGATGCAGTTTGGTTCTTTCACTGCACCATTGGCTGTGATGTTGTCGCTGCCGTTGTCATTGATTGGTGTGGTCATTGCGCTGATGCTGACCGGCAGTACGATTAATTTGATGAGTTTTATCGGCATCATTATGTTGATGGGACTAGTCGCCAAAAATGCGATTCTCTTACTCGATGCAGCACGTAAGCAAGAAAAGGATGGCATGAACCGCGAAGATGCGCTGATGCATGCGGGACGAGTTCGTTTGCGTCCGATCTTGATGACGACCTTTGCTTTGATCGCCGGCATGATTCCCGTTGCGCTTGGTTTGGGTGAAGGTGGTGAGTTCTATCGTCCATTAGCGATTGCCATCATTGGCGGCACGATTACTTCAACGATCTTGACCTTGTTGGTGGTACCAAGTTTTTACGACAGTATTGAAATTGCACGTGATCGTATGATGGCAAAAATGCGCCGTCGTTCTGATCGCTATCATCAGGCGTTGGCGGTCAGCATGACTTTGTTTGAAGCATTGTTGACACTGACATTCGTCCGCCTGATCTACCGTTTGGTGATGAAAGCCTTTTATGCCATCAGTGGCAAGAAAGCGAAGGTGGCGGCACTGTAGATACCCTTGTGGTTGGTAAGACTGATTCAAGTTAGCACCACTATCTTGTTTCAGTCAATGTGAGTAGTACCGGTTTGAGCCTGTTTGGTTTTCCAAGCAGGCTCTTTTTTTGTTGGATAACTGGGATGTCATCGGATTGTCACGAACTCGTCATGCAGCAGTCATACATGCTCACTATGATTGCCCGCTTCTGTACCTCCTTTTTTTACATCCCCATACCCACAGGAAGAAGCCATGAGCAAGACGAATGAAAAACTGAATGCGATTGATCCAGATGATATTGGATACAACGACACGCCAAATCAACATTTCAGTGCCGTATTAGATGCACGTTTGAGCCGTCGTAGCTTGTTGCGTGGCGGTGCTGCTTCTATCGCTAGCGCATTTATTGGTTCTAGCGCTTTGAGTGCATGTGGTGGTTCTAACGACACCGTGACACCAACGACACCGACTACGCCAACCACACCAACTGAAAAATTACTCGGTTTTGCGCCAGTGGCTAAGAGTTTGTTAGATAGCGTGATCGTGCCTGTTGGTTATACAGCGACAGCAATTTATGCTTTGGGTGATCCATTAACGGCAGCGACACCAGCCTATAAAAATGACGGCACTGATACCGATTTCGAAAACCGTGCGGGTGATCATCACGATGGTATGGAATGGTTTGGTTTGTCTGCTGATGGTAAAGCTTCACTGACTTCTGTTGAGCGTGGTTTGCTCGGCGTGAATCATGAAGCAAC
Source organism: Oxalobacteraceae bacterium UBA7693 (assembly GCA_002482715.1). Lineage (GTDB taxonomy): Bacteria > Pseudomonadota > Gammaproteobacteria > Burkholderiales > Burkholderiaceae_D > Undibacterium. The sequence continues at coordinate 45,517 of DLGN01000306.1, read as the reverse complement.
GACGGATGAGAAATACGCATCTTTCTTCTTGCACGCCAATGGCGGTACTTCTACTTTGCCACGTCCAGCGGCTGAAGTGGATAAAGAAACAGCAATTCATGGTGTCTCATTTGTTGAAGTGCGTAAAGCAAATGGTAAGTGGGAATACGTCAAGGATTCTGCATTTAACCGTCGCTTCACTTGCTTAACTGAGATGGAGTTGTCTGGTCCAGTACGCGGTAATGCCTTGGCAATCACTAAGTATTCGCCAACAGGCCTGAAAACACGCGGGACTTTGAATAACTGCGGTACTGGTAAAACGCCATGGAATAGTTTTGTGACTGGCGAAGAAAACTGGGCTGGCTATTTCACGCGTAGCGCTACCGATGATACCGCACGTGGCAACGATAAGAGCGTTGCTTCATTGAAGCGCTATGGTCGTGCTCAAGGTGGCGGTTCACGTCATGGTTGGGAAACTGGCGGCACTGATGATAAATATGCGCGCTGGAATCTCAGCAAGACAGGCACGTCTAGCAATGGTAGCGATGACTATCGCAATGAATTAAACGGTATGGGTTATATCGTTGAGATGGATGCTTACGATAAAACCAAATTGGCGAAGAAGCGTACAGCCTTGGGGCGTTTTGCCCACGAAAGCGCAGCCTTCGGCAAACCAGTCGCTGGCAAACCATTAGCAGTGTACATGGGTGATGATTCTCGTAACGAATACATCTACAAGTTTGTCTCAGCAGCGAACTGGGAAGCGGCAGATGCTAATTCCAGTAATGCTTTAGCGATGGGTGACAAATACCTCGATAGCGGTAAATTGTATGTTGCGCAGTTTAATGCCGACGGTGGTGGTAAGTGGGTAGAACTGGCGATGAGCAATCCATTGATCGCCGCTTATACAGGTTATAAATTTGCCGATCAGGCCGATATTTGCGTGAACTCACGCTTAGCCGGTGATGCAGTGGGCGCGACTAAGATGGATCGTCCAGAATGGTGTTCCGTCAATCCAGCGAACGGCGAAATTTACTACGCATTGACGAACAACAGCAATCGTAATATCAACGCGACGGGCTCTTCTCAATTGGCCCCGGATTCAGCAAATCCACGTGCATACACAGATATGAAAGGCACGACTGCACAGACCGGTAATCCAAACGGCCATATCTTGCGTATGAAAGAAGGTGCAGAAGGTTCGGCAGCGTTGACTTTCACCTGGGACGTGTACTTGTTCGCAGCAGAAGCCAGCGCAGATGCAGGTAAGATCAATTTGTCGAGCCTGACCAACGATCAAGATATGTCTAGCCCAGATGGCTTGGCGTTCAGCCCAGCAACGGGTATCTGCTGGATACAAACAGATGATGGCGCGTTCACTGATGTGTCTAACTGTATGATGTTGGCAGGTTTGCCAGGTCAAGTTGGTGACGGTGAAAAAGTTACTCTGAATTACACCAAAGCAGACGGTTCGAATTTGGCAGTAACAACTTACGTCGGTAAGAAGCCAACCGCAGATACTTTGAAGCGTTTCTTAGTTGGCCCAGCGGCTTGTGAAATTACGGGCATTGCTGAAACACCAGATGGTAAAGCTTTGTTCGTGAACATCCAGCATCCGGGTGAAAGCACTTCTGCTGCAAATATCGCAGACCCAACTAAATACACAAGCCAGTGGCCAAGCAACGCAGGCTACGGCGCGGGCAAACGTCCACGTTCTGCGACTATTGTGATCACTAAGAATGATGGTGGTCGTGTTGGTAGCTAAGTAGTTTGGTCGATTTGTAGTAACTGTAAAGTAGCTGTAAAGATAGTTTAAAAATCTCACCAGATTTATCTGGTGAGATTTTTCTATTTCAACATGAGCTGTATCAGCAATCCTACTAACGCCGCCAAGGCGATCACCCACATCACATTCCATTTCAAGCGGATCAGAGCAATTGCGGCCAAAGTCGCGATACATGCCGACCAAAGATCGATACCATGAACAATGCCACCAGCAAAACCTTGCGGCCACAACACATGGTAGGCAAAGAATAGCGTGAGATTGACAATCACGCCGACTACTGCAGCGGTGATTGCACTTAAGGGAGCGGTAAAATTCAATTGATGATGGGTGCTTTCAACTAAAGGCCCACCAGCCAGAATAAATATAAACGAAGGTAAGAATGTGAACCAAGTCACCAAAACTGCCGCGACACACCCAGCAAGAAAAAGCTGATCTGCGCCAAATAGTGCTTGCATATACGCAGTCACAAAACCGACAAAGGCCAGCACCATAATTAAAGGTCCCGGTGTGGTTTCGCCCAAGGCCAAACCATCGATCATCTGCCCTGCACTCAGCCAGCCATAGTGATGTACCGCGGCTTGCATCACATAAGGCAACACCGCATAAGCGCCACCAAAGGTCATGAATGCTGCTTTGGTAAAAAACCACGCCATTTGCGTCAAGGTATGCTGCCAACCAAAGAGCCATAATAAGCTCAACATAGGCAAGCTCCACAACACCATGCCGACTAGTAAAACCCGACTCAAACCAGCCCAATGAAAGCGCGCATGTGCAGGTGTTGGCGTATGATCGTCAATCACCGCAGCGCCATAGCTTAGTTGATTCGCCTTGCTAGCATGTCCACCTGCGCAAAAATGTTGCGGCAAAAATCGACCACCCAAATAGCCTAGTGCCGCAGCACAAAAGACAATCAAAGGAAATGGCAAGTTCAGGGCGAAGATCGCAACAAAAGCCGCCACGGCGATTGTCCATAAACTCGCATTCTTTAAAGTACGTCCACCGATTCTATGCGCGGCCTGTAAAACGATGGCCGTCACTGCTGGCTTAATTCCATAAAATAATCCTGCCACCAAACTAGTCTGACCATAAGCGATATACAACCAGGACAAGGCAATCAACATAAACAAAGAAGGCAGCACAAATAACACGCCCGCTGCCACGCCACCGCGCACCCCATGTAAGAGCCAACCAATATAAGTCGCTAATTGTTGCGCTTCGGGCCCTGGTAAAAGCATGCAGTAATTGAGTGCATGTAAAAAACGTTGTTCTGAAATCCAACGACGTTTTTCCACAAGTTCTTGATGCATAATCGCAATTTGTCCGGCAGGGCCACCAAAACTGATGAAGCCCAGTTTCAGCCAAAAACCTAGCGCTAAGCTGAAATTAGGAGCTGAGGGGGCGATTTGATTGGGAGATTCAATGCTGATCTGCGTCATAGCGGTGGTTTCGTCAATTGACTTACACAAAAGATGAAGTGGTTCAAATATTGTAATCATTAAAACGGTATAGCAGAGATCAAATCATCATCAGCCTATTAAGAAAAGAAAGGGAAAGCGTATGGGAAAAGGACGTTTCGAAGCATTTAGCGATGGTGTGATCGCGATCATTATTACGATTATGGTGCTGGAACTCAAAGTACCACATGGTGCGAGCGTCGACGCTTTGCTTCCTTTGTTGCCAGTGTTTTTGAGCTATATCCTGAGCTTTGTTTACATTGGTATTTACTGGAATAATCACCATCACATGTTGCATGCGACACATAAAATCAGCGCGGGAAATTTGTGGGCGAATCTGCATCTGCTGTTTTGGCTATCACTGATTCCATTTGCAACCGGCTGGATGGGCGAAAACCATTTCGCAGCTGGCCCTACGGCTTTGTACGGCGTCATTTTGTTTATGGCATCGCTGGCCTATTGGTTCTTGCAATATAGTTTGATTTGTTCTGCTGGCGACAGCTCCTTATTGAGAAAAGCGATAGGCAAAGATGTGAAAGGAAAACTATCTTTAGTGTTGTATGCAGCGGCGATCGTGGTGGCATTTCAATTACCCTTGCTGTCGCAAGCAATTTATGTCGCGGTGGCGTTCATGTGGCTGGTGCCAGATCGCCGAATTGAAACTGTACTTGAGGAAGGAAAATAAGATGGTTGATAGTTCGTTTAAAAATCAGATCAAAAAATTTGGTGCTCATTTAGGCGCTGGACTCTTGATTCTTGTGATCACCGCGTGTCAAAAAACGGAGGCGCCACAACCAGTGGCGGCGACTGCTGAATCAGGCAAGAAATCCAGCTATCTCGATTACAGCCAGCGCGATGATCGCCTATCGGGTGGTGTAAAGCTCGTTAATGTCACGACACCGAAAGGGGATTTTAAAGTCTGGACGAAACGCGTTGGCAATCATCCGACCATGAAGGTTTTGCTATTGCACGGTGGTCCGGGAATGACGCATGAATACTTTGAAGTATTTGACAGTTATTTTCCGAATGCGAATATTGAGTATTACTACTACGATCAATTAGGTTCGCATTTCAGCGATCAGCCAACAGATCAAAGCTTGATCGACTTGCCGCGCTATGTGGAAGAAGTCGAACAAGTGCGACAAGCATTGAAGTTAGATCAATCGAATTTTTACCTGCTCGGCCATTCGTGGGGCGGCATTTTGGCGATGGAATATGCGCTCAAATATCAACAGCATTTGAAAGGATTGATCGTCTCGAATATGGTCGATAGTATTCCCGCCTATAACGAGTATGCGAAAAAAGTATTGATGCCAGCCATGGATCAAGCGGTGTTAAAAGAGACGCAGGCTTTGGAAGCGGCAGGCAAGTATGAAGATCCACGTTACATGGAATTACTGATTCCGCATCACTACGAAAAACATGTTTTGCGCATGCCGCAAGCGCAATGGCCAGATCCAGTCAATCGCTCATTCAAGCATGTGAACGCAAAGATTTATGTATCGATGCAAGGGCCAAGCGAACTTGGCGCAAGTGGGAAATTGTTAAACTGGGATCGTAGCGCGGATTTATCCAAAATTCACGTACCCACCTTAATGATAGGCGCACAGCACGACACGATGGACCCGCAGTACATGGCAGCGATGGCAAGCAAGGTCAAACGCGGGCGTTCATTAACTTGTCCAAATGGTAGTCATATGGCGATGTATGATGACAGCGAAGCCTATTTTACAGGATTGATCCGCTTTATTCAGGATGTAGATCAGGCGAAGTTTTAGTCGATCAAATCCAAAGCATGGCGAATTCGTATGCACAGTTCTTGCGGTGTTCGAGAGATGACTTCCTCGGGCACTTCAAACTTCTTGGTTAGCCGTTTGAAATCTTCAAAGCCGTAAGAAACGACAAAGGGATAAATTCCGGCAGTAAGTGCAGCGTGGTAATCTTTGTGCTCATCGCCACAGGCATAGGCGCGTGCCGGATTGATGTCAAATTGTTTGCGTGCTGCTTTGAAAAAATCCGCTTTACTGGCGCGAATAGGAACATGCGCGAAATAGTCGAGTTCGCTGATATCAATGTCATGCCGCGCGAATAATTTTTCCATGGTGATTTGCGGCTCATGGCTGACGTTGCGTGTGACCAGACCAACCCGAATATCTTTTTGTACAATTAATTGCTTGATCAGCTCAGCAACTCCCTCATAAAGTCGCGCCTCTTCCCGATACACGTCGGTTAAGGTTCCCAGTACTTGTTGCCGGCTCTTTCGACCTAATTGTTTTTTGATATTTGCTGGAAATTCTTTTATTCCACCTAGGTACTTGAAGAACTTGTGCCGTTTTTGAAAACTTTCGAGATCACCGATGGCCATTTCATGTCGGGCAAAGGTACTTTCAATGGCACTGAATGCGTCGATGATGGTGCCATCGGCATCGAAAATGATGAGTTTTTGTTTGTTTGGATACATCTGAATTCCCCCGAGGTTGAGTTTTTATCTTCATATTTTTGTTTGGCGTAAATCTTAAGCCGATAAATTGACAACTTGATGACGTCTATATTGTGTAATCCGTTACACTGCAAGTTCTGGATATTTCACTTATCTTCCTGCGCCTATCATGTTGACTCCCCCATCTGGTAATGCTTTCCCAATCCGACATAGCGCGCGATTTTTATTGCGTCAAATTCAGGCGTCTGATCGGCCGCAGATCTTTTCAGGTTTGTCGAATCCACGTGTTATTGCGCACTACGGAATTTCTTATCAAACCGAAGCCGCAACTCAAGAGCAAATGGATTGGTACGACTATCTAGAAAAATCACAAACTGGATATTGGTGGGCAATCTGTGAAGCACGCGCGCCAGATCGTCTACTCGGCACTTGTGGCATTTATGAAATCGACAGCTTTAATAATAATGCCGAAATTGGATACTGGTTGTTGCCAGAATATTGGGGCTTAGGGGTGATGCATGAATGCTTGTTGAGCATTCTACATTTTGCCTTTGATGAATTGGGTTTGCATCGACTTCATGCTGAAGTTGAACCTGCAAATATCGCCAGTGCGAAACTGTTACAGAAATTGGATTTTATGCATGAAGGCCGCCGCCGCCAAGCTGCGCGCAGGGATGAAAGTTATCTCGATTTAGATTTATATGCGCGTCTTGCAGCGCACTAAAACTAAGCGGTGGCTTCAAGTCAGATGAAGCCACCTTTATAAAATTTAACCTATCATGTCGCGTTGCAAACGACGTGGTACTTCCCAGTCTAATTCCCAGTCACGTTTCTTCTCTAGCGCATCGATATGCTTGAGTTTTTTGTCTTCAACAAATTTACCCGACAAAACTAACTTTGGCTTGGTCGGTGCGGAAACAAAACCGCGTGTTTCCCATAAAGAACGTTTGACGGTGGTTGCTGCCAGAATGCCGTAATCAGCACCACAACTGATGCCTTTTTCCGCTACCAGCGCTTCGCCTGCTTTGATGTATTTTGCGGCGTACACGGTGCCTTTGGTGGCGATCCAGCGACCGCTATGGATTTCACCATTGAGGCTGGTGATTTGTCCGACCGCGCGTATTGTGCCCCAAGCACTAATGTCGCCATGACTGTGCACTGAGCCCACATTCAAATTGCCTTGGCAGATCACTTCGCCAGCGAACAAACCGCCGTTGACGGCGATATCGGTTTCACTAAACACTTCACCTTTGACATTGACGTCGCCATCTACTGCAATCGCAATCGCGCTCAAATGGCCGCCGACGTATTGCACTTCAGCGACATCCAATACATCATCCAATTGCAAATTACCGTGGCAATCAAGGACATCGCAAGACAAATAGCCAAGCACTTGGATATCGCCATAACCACCAAAAGTCTCGTGGTGCGCATCACGTTTTAAAATCGCTGGATGCACTAGTTTATCCATGTAGGCACTGCCATCTTTGGCTGGTTTTGCTTGATCAAGTTCCAAGAGGCGCGCTATCCACTCTGCATTGCAGCCTGTCTTGAGTAAAAATTCAACTTCGATGTCGCCAGCGCAATCCAAGGCTTGGCCAACATATAAAGACTGTACTTTGATGTCGCCTGTCACAGTTAATTTGCCGAGGCAGAAGACTTCTTCTGCTTCGAGATTGCCGTCAACTAAGAGGTCGCCACCGATGATGACTTGATTGGTGATCTGTAAGTCACCTTGGATATGTGCATCGCCAGTGCTGGCAAATTGTTTGCGTTTAAGTTTTTTTGCCAAAAAAGGCACTGGTGCAGTTGTGGTCATCGTCATATTGGGCTCGTGGTCTTGGTGGAAAATCAGGAAAGTAGTGAATCTAAACGACCGCTTTCTACCAGATCGCGGATCACTCGTACTGTATCGACATCTGCTTCTTCGTAGGCAGAACGACGGTAGGCGTCATACATTTCGTTCTCTTTATCTTGTTGCTCGGTTTGACCATTGTCGTACTCAAAGCGTACAAACAGCGCATTTGGCGATGGTTCTTCTATGCTCATACGTAATGAAGATTGCGGAATATCTTTTTGCGATGGTACATCGTAATGTACATGTGTGTGATGAACGAAGTTCACCTGATCACGAATGACTAGCTCGCCATAGCGAAGCACGCGCGTCATCGCGACTTCACTGCGCTCTGTGATACTGCACTCATCAATGTAATCGACAAATAGCTGCGGTGATTCGGCGCGCATGATCAAGCCACGCCATAATTGATCACGCGTGATGACGGGGATCGCGGGATTGGTTAAATCATTGATTTCAACCAGATGTTCAAATTTCATAGCAAGTCCTTTTGATATCAAGACAGTTTACACCGCTTACTGTGTGTACACCACAGGTGCCGAACAATGTTCATTTCGATTTGTCAGTGAGTGCTGCCCATAACAAAATTGCCCAGGCTAGTAAGAAAGCCACTCCACCGATTGGCGTAATTGCACCGAGCACGCGTACTCCTGTCCAAGCTAATAAATATAAGCTGCCACTGAATAAAACGATACCGATTAACATGCAAATGGCGCTGATACGAATCGGCTTTGCTTGCCAGCGGGGATATAAACTGGCTAAGGCTAGTAAGGCTAAACCATGCAGCATTTGATATTGCACAGCGGTTTGCCAAATGCCGAGCATCTCTGCACTCAGTATTGCCTTTAAGCCGTGCGCACCGAAGGCTCCGGCGGCAATAGCAATGAATAAATTGATTGCGGCGAAGGCGATCAAATGGCGTTCTTGCATAGATTGTACTTTCTTAAATTGCAGTAAACAGGATAAAAAAATGACCGGGCTAGCCGGTCATTTTTCTTGTGCACTTTGAATCAAACCAAGCTGCTATTAAGTGCGAATTCTAGCATGTGATTCTTGGTCAAACCTGCTGTGCTTATGCAGCTGATTTCACTTGCGTTTCTGGCGTGGTAGGCCGGCCAAATTCCGCTAACAGTTTCGCCTCTTTTTCTTTCGCTAATTTGAAATGACGTTCTTTCACATGACCATAACCGCGAATGTCTTCGGGAATACTCGCAATCGCGACTGCTTTAGATAAGTTATCAGCATTCAGTTGCGGTAGTAGTTTGCTGATCAATTGCTTGTAATCGACAGGCAAAGCACGTTCCATACGACGCTCTTCGGTATAGCCAAATACGTCCAAAGCCGTGCCACGCAGAGATTTGAAGCTAGCTAACACACCAAATGCCTTCATCATCCATGGTCCAAACTGCTGCTTGATCAATTCCCCTTTTTCATTACGCTTCGCCAATAATGGCGGCGCAAGATGGAAATTGATAGCGTAGTCACCTTCAAACATGTCAGCAATCTTTTGCTTAAATTTGCCATCGGTGTACAAACGCGCGACTTCGTATTCGTCTTTGTAGGCCATCAATTTAAACAAATACTTCGCTACCGCTTCTGTCAAACGCAAGCCTTTGCCATCCACCAATTTGCTTTCTGCCGCTTTGACCTGATTCACAAAGTCGCTATAAATTTGCGCATAGGCGGTGTTTTGGTAGTCGGTCAAGAATGCCACACGTTTCGCAATCGTGTCTTCCAATGTCGGGGCACGTTTGAGTTCGATCACTTGTGCTGGCGTGGTTAAACGCTGTACTGCAGCTAAGTCATTTGCAGCGATACGTCCCCAATTAAAGGCTTGCTTATTGAAGTCGATTTGTACGCCGTTTAATTCAATCGCGCGCATCAAAGCTGCTTCAGTCAAAGGCACCCAAGCTTTTTGCCATGAGTAACCAAGCATGAACATATTCGCTGCAATGCTGTCACCCATCAATGCCGTTGCAATCGTAGTTGCATCGACCATATCGACACGATCTTGACCGCATGCTTTGCGAATTTCCGCTTCCGCAGAACCGGCTGGGAATTGCCAGTTAGGATTCTTAATAAACGTCGCCGTCGGGCTGCTGCTAGCGTTGATCGCACCTTGGGTACGGCCTTCGCCCATACGAGAAACCGCATCTTTGCCAGCGGTCACGATCAAATCGCAACCGATGACCAAATCAGCCATGCCAGTACCAACACGTGTTGATTGGATGTCTTCGGCTTTGTCAGCCAAACGCACGTGCGACATCACCGCGCCACCTTTTTGCGCCAAACCAGTCATGTCGAGCACGGAGCAAGATTTACCTTGCAAATGCGCGGCCATCGCCATGATCTGACCAATTGTGATCACGCCTGTGCCGCCGACGCCAGTCACGATCACGCCATACGGTGTTGCTGTACTTGGCAATACTGGTGCTGGCAAACTGCTGACATCAAATGCGCCACCTGCTTCGACTTTGGTCTTCGCTGGCTTCTTCAATTTACCGCCTTCGACCGTCACAAAACTTGGGCAGAAACCGTTCACGCAAGAGTAATCCTTATTGCATGAAGATTGATTGATCTGACGCTTGCGTCCGAATTCAGTTTCTAATGGTTCGACGGATAAACAATTCGATTGCACGCCGCAATCACCACAGCCTTCGCAGACGGCTTCATTGATCACAGCACGTTTAGCTGGATCAGGGAAACCAGGCTTGCCGTCTTTACCAATTTTTTTCCGACGGCGACGCTTCTCAGAAGCACAGGTTTGGTCGTAAATCATCGCGGACACGCCTTTGCATTCACGCAATTCACGTTGTACCGCGTCGAGTTCACTGCGATGACGAATCGTCACGCCAGCTGCCCATGGATAGTTTGCTGGATACTTTTCTGGCTCGTCTGTCACCACGATAATCGGTGACACACCTTCTGCCGCGATTTGACGTGAAATCATGCCTGGGTCGAGTGGTCCGTCAAATTCTTGACCACCAGTCATCGCGACCGCATCGTTAAACAAAATCTTGTAAGTGATATTCACATTGCCGGATACCGCTGCACGGATCGCCAGCAAGCCTGAGTGGTAATAAGTACCATCACCCAAGTTCGAGAATACATGCTTCTCGGTGGTGAACGGAGCTGCGCCAACCCAAGTCACGCCTTCACCGCCCATGTGCGTGAAGGTCGTAGATTCACGATCCATCCAAGTCACCATGTAGTGGCAACCGATACCGGCTAAAGCACGGCTACCTTCTGGCACTTTCGTCGATGTATTGTGTGGACAACCGGAGCAGAAATGCGGAATACGGTCTTTGTTCGCATCTGGTTTGGATACCGAATTCAAAGCCGCTTCTTTTGCCTCTAAGTACGCGACGCGTTCTTTGACTTGTTGTTCCACTGGATGACCAGCAAAATAACGACTGATACGTGAAGCAATCGCATGGGCGATTTGAGCAGGGCTGAGTTCGTAAGTCGCTGGCAATAACCATTCACCGTGACCGCTACCCTGAATATTCGTCCATTCGCCGGTGTCATCAAACTTACCAACCACGCGCGGACGCGCTGCTTCTTCCCAGTGGTAGAGCTCTTCTTTCAACGCGTATTCAAGAATTTGACGCTTCTCTTCGACGACTAAGATTTCTTCTAAGCCGGTCGCAAATTCGCGAACACCGTCGGATTCTAAAGGCCATGTCAGACCGATCTTGTACAAGCGAATACCGATATCCTTAGCGACTTGTTCATCAATGCCCAAATCCGCCAATGCCTGACGCGTGTCCAGATACGATTTACCCGCAGTGATAATGCCGATCTTCGCGTTCGGACTATCCCAGATGATTTGATTGAGTTTATTCGCACGGGCATACGCTAAAGCTGCATACCATTTGTAGTTATTCATACGCGTTTCTTGCGCCAAAATCGGATCTGGTGTGCGGATATGCACGCCGTCCGTTGGCATCACGAAATCAGTAGGAATCACAGGCTTGACGCGATCTGGATCGATATCGACCACGCAACCCGATTCGACGATATCGGTTACGCATTTCATCGCTACCCACAAACCGGTGTAACGCGACATCGCAATACCGTGCAAACCGTAGTCCAGATATTCTTGGACTGAAGACGGGTACAGCACAGGAATACCGCAAGCTTTCAGAATATGTTCACTTTGATGCGCAGCAGTAGAAGATTTCGCCGCATGATCATCACCAGCAATCACCAATACACCACCGTGTGGCGAAGTACCGGCTAAGTTCGCGTGTTTAAACACATCACCGCAGCGATCCACGCCCGGGCCTTTGCCGTACCAGACACCGAACACGCCATCGTATTTTGCACCAGGGAACAGATTCACTTGCTGTGTGCCCCACACCGACGTCGCGGCTAAATCTTCATTCACGCCCGGGTGAAATTTAACGTGGTATTTGTCCAGATGTTTTTTTGCTTTAGCGGCCGTCATATCGACCGCGCCAAGTGGCGAGCCGCGATAGCCCGTTAAAAAGCCAGCGGTATTCAAGCCAGCTTTTTCATCGGCTTGACGTTGCAACATGGTCAGGCGAATCAAGGCTTGGGTGCCGGTCATAAAAGCACGGCCGCGCTCTAAGGTGTACTTATCGTCAAGGGTAACTTTGGTATTGATCGATGCATCTGCATAGGTGTTTGCGACTGCGGATTGCTCGGTCTTATTGGGTGAATTCATGCTGCCTCCGGAATTATTCTAATGTGGCTTGAATGTGCCTATGCCCTGAAACGGAAAATGCTAGCTTGTGGCTGCATCATACGCTCAAAGCCTAAAAGTGAACCAAAATGGGTCTAAATTACGAGGCTCGCACAGTAACATGTGACTCTTTACCTCCCCATGCACAGTCATCACCAAAAAGACCAGTACAGTATGACTGACAATTTACCTAAGTGTACTGGTCTATTCGCTCATGTAAGTGTTATTCCTAGCTCACCTAACGTTAAATTAACTAGAAAATAGATAAAAATCTGCCAGAATGCAGAAAGCTGTCTCACTTCTTCGCCCTAGAAAGAAATCACGATGAAATCTGTCAATAGATCATTGCTGTCGACGCTCATGCGCCCATGTCTTTTTGTTATGAGCAAGTTAGGCTTGCGTACTAAGTTGTTGGGAATGCTGGGAAGTGTTTTGCTGATCGCTGTATTGTTTGGTTTCGCTGTATTGATGCAGCAAATCAAGCGCTTCGAAGCAGTTCAAAATAAGCTGTATGGACTTGAACTGGTGCAGCAAAGTAATGAACTGTTGCGATTGACACAGCAAATGCGTAGCACCGATACGCAGAAAAATCTGCTCGAACATCAACAAAGTCTGAAAGCCGCAATCGCTGCGACCGATGCTCGATTAGCGCAACATGATCAATTAACTGTGCGCTCAGGGTGGCAAGAGCTGTCTACTAAGTTACTAGCATTTTCGGATAAAAATGCCTCTCTTGAACACATGGCATTGAGCGATCTAAATCAGATAGAGACTGGTTTTGCAGAATTTTCCGATACTGTCATTGAAAAAAGTGGCCTGTTCTTCAATGCCGAGGCGAACATCGTATTGTTGGCAGAGCTGGGTGCGCAGAATCTCACACAATCACTTAGCTATTTTTCCAAACTCATCGCCCTTCATCAGCAACCACTAAAATCCGAGAGTCAAACGCCACTTACTGCGATGCAGTTGAACTTGTTGCGAGATCAATTGCAAACCACTAAGCGCGCTGGCGATCATCTTTATGCGGCGATGCTGCGTACAGGTGAGCCCACTTTGCCCGTCCAAATTTCTGCGCAACAGGCAAGCCAACAACTTTTAGAACATTTGCAGATCGACGCTAATCCGAAAATCGTGCTGGAAAAAGCGCAGCATGCATGGGTGTCTACGGCGCAATTACAAACAGAAACGCAAGTTCGGTTGAGTCAATTACTACAGCAAGATAAGCAAGCGCTGCATTGGACAATTTATGCGTTCGTCGCGCTGTTGGTACTGATGATTCTTGTTAGCCTGTATATGTCTTTTGGCTTTTATGTAAATTTAATTCGTGCGGTCCAAAATCTGGAACATGCTGCCGAAGTGGTTGCTTCTGGCGATTTGACGACCACGACACATGTGGACGGCAGCGATGAATTAGCGAAAACTGCGATGGCGATTGATAAGGCTAACTTCAATCTATCGGCCTTGGTCGCCAATGTCAGAACCAACGCGAGTATGGTGCTTGAACTCGGTAAAGAGTTATCCGAAGACATTTATGATATGGCGATTCGGACCGAGCAACAAGCCCATAGCTTGGTCGATACCGCGAGTAATATGGGCACCTTGAGCGAGACGGTGAAGAACAATGCCGCGAACGCGAAGTCTGTCGATAACTTGGCTTCCAATGTGCGATTGATTGCTGAGTCTAGTAATGAAACCATGCGTGCTGCGGTCAACACCATGCAGGAAATTCATACCAGCTCAATCAAGGTGCATGAAATTGTGAGCATGATCGACAAAATTGCGTTTCAAACCGATATTCTAGCTTTGAACGCAGCAGTCGAGGCCGCACACGCGGGTGAACAAGGCCGTGGTTTTGCGGTGGTGGCGAATGAAGTCCGTGGTCTAGCCCAGCGCACCGCCGATTCTGCGCGACAGATCCGGCATTTGATTGACGATTCGGTGAATCGGGTAGAGGTTGGTGTCAAACAAATTCATGAGGTGAACACAACTTTATCGGAAATCGTTTCTGGCATTCGTAGTTTGGCAACGGATATTAATGCGATTTCCACCGCATCAACTGAGCAAAGTCATAGTTTGATTCAAATCTCACAAGCGATTCATGAGCTCGATGAAATTACGAAAAGCAATAGCGCTATGGTTGATAATGCAAAATCTGCATCATCTGAATTAGGCGTGCGTGCTGAAAAATTAACAGCGGTTGTTGCCGCGTTCAAATTACGTCAGGGTACTGCTGATGAAGCGCATGCACTGGTCAGAAAGGCCATGAGCTTGTATAAAAACCAGGGCATGAATTTATTAGATTACATCACCAAAGATACACATAAGATGTTTGCCGATCGCGATATGTATGTGTTCGCATTTGATCGTCGTGGTCAATACCGTGCTTTTGCTGGAAATGCGGCGAAGTTAGAGGTGAATCTTTTTAATGTGCCGGGTTTAGATGGACGTAAACTGGTCGCTGATGCTTTTGCTTTACCAGAAAAAGGTGGTTGGGTAGATTATGCAATTGAAAACCCAGTATTGAATCGAGTCGAGGTGAAAACCTCTTATATTGAAAGAATTAGCGAGGATATCGTGATCGGATGTGGCGTGTATAAGTCAGTCTGAACACCAACACAAGCTATAATCTCAGGATGAAACTTAAATTCACCAAAATGCATGGTGCCGGCAATGACTTTATTGTGATTGACGCCATCAATCAACAAATTGATTTCTCTACTGAGCAGTGGCGGGCGCTCGCCGATCGTCGTTTCGGTATCGGTGCTGATCAAATTCTCGTAGTTGAAGCGGCGCCTAGTGCCGATCTGGATTTCCGTTATCGTATTTTTAATGCGGACGGTGGCGAAGTTGAACAGTGCGGAAATGGCTCGCGCGCCTTTGTCCGTTTTGTGCTGGATAAAGGCTTGACGAGTAAATCGAAAATTCGTGTATTGACGATGTCTGGCGTGATCGAACCAGAGATCGCTGCTGACGGCAGAATTACCGTCAACATGGGCGTTCCAAGTTTCGTTCCGGCTGATGCTAGTTTTGATGCCGATGGTTTGGCAACACAACATCAGGCCGCCGACACCCAATATTTATTGCCGTTGACAGATCATGTCGTTGAGATTTCCTGTGTTTCTATGGGAAATCCGCACGCGGTACAGATTGTCCGTGATACAGCCTTGCATCCAGTGGCAAGTGAAGGCCCTGCCATTGAGAGGCATCCTCTTTTCACAAGACGTGTGAACGCCGGATTTATGCAAGTGCTTGATACGCATCACGTGAATTTGCGCGTGCATGAACGTGGTGCGGGTGAAACCCTAGCTTGTGGCACGGGCGCTTGTGCTGCCGCAGTTGCTGGCATACGTCGGGGGGTATTACAAAGCCCCGTGGAAGTAGCGATGCGTGGCGGTGATTTACAAATTGTCTGGGCCGGAGAAGGCCAACCTGTATTTTTGAGTGGACCTGCTGTTGCGGTCTTTGAGGGCGAGATCGACATCGCTGGGTGAATATGTTGACCTTGGTTTGAATAAACCAGTTGCGAGATACGTCACAAAATACGCCACGAGACAAGTGAAGAAACAAGTGAAAAACAAGTTAAAAAATTGAATTAAGAATTGAGTTGACGAATAATGAATAGCAACGACATCGCTGAATATCTGAGCCAACATCCGCACTTTTTTGAAGAGCATGCTGAACTTTTGGCGCAGATTAAACTGACTAGTCCGGTTATGGGGCGCAGTATTTCTTTGCAAGAGCGGCAAATGGAAATTGTGCGTGAAAAATTGAAGGTGATGGAATTACGCCTGTCAGATTTAATGCGGGTGGCGCAAGACAATGACGTCATTACTGATCGTTTTCAACAATGGACACGCGAACTGTTATTGGCGCGCAATGATGTCGATTTGCCGTATATTTTGACGCGCAGCTTACAAGAAATTTTTGCTTTGCCACACGCTACTTTACGTTTATGGAATGTGGCGCCGGATTTCAGCCATACCTGGTTTGCTGCACCCACCACCGAAGATGTGCAACTCTTTGCGAAAGGTCTTAGAACACCATTTTGTGGTGCCAATAATGATTTTGAAGCGGCTGCGTGGATAGAATCAGATCAACCAGTCGCATCGATTGCCATGCTGCCTTTGCGCTTGAGTTTGGATGAACCATGTTTTGGTTTATTGGTTTTGGGTTCGCCTGATTCCACACGCTTCACCAAAGACATGGCAACCGATTTCTTATCGAAAATTGCAGACACCTCGAGCGCCGCCTTGCTGTGCATGATTGATGCCTAACACACCTATTTGTTGGCAAGCATGACAGACGAAACGCAGAATGGCTGGATACAAACCTATCTAGGCGTTCTGCGTCATCAACGTCAATTATCCGAACATTCGATTAGTGCTTACAGCTTAGATTTAATCGAATTACAGCAATTTGCCGGAGAGCGAAGCTTAGAAAGCTTGAGCTACTTTGATCTCCGTAGGCTAACCTCACAACTGCACTCGCAGCAATTAAATCCTCGCAGTATTGCCCGCAAATTATCGAGTTGGCGCGGCTTTTATCGTTGGTTGGCTGAGCAGACAGCGATGCCAGCGAATCCGGTTGAAGGCATTAAAGCACCAAAGAAATCCAAGTCCTTACCAAAAGCTCTGGGCGCAGATGACGCTGTGCATTTGGTCGCCCATCATGGCAGCGATGAGGCTACGCCTTTAGCGAATCGTGCGATGTTCGAATTGCTTTACTCCAGCGGCTTGCGGGTATCTGAATTAGTTAGTCTGGATGTGCGTGACTTCAGCGATGCCAGTTATACCAGCTTGGGTTGGGTTGATGTCGCGCAGGCAGAAGTCCATGTGACCGGAAAAGGCAATAAGCAACGTATCGTACCAGTTGGTAAGCCAGCTTTAGTGGCATTGCAAGATTGGTTGGCGATACGCCCCACCTTACTCAAGCTAGAAAGCCAGGCGCTATTTTTGAATGAACGTGGCAATCGGATGTCGGTTCGCTCAGTACAATTACGATTGAAGGCGCATGCACAGGCAATTGGTATTCCGGCCGATGTGCATCCTCATGTTTTGCGTCATTCGTTTGCTTCACATGTTCTGCAATCGTCTGGTGATCTACGTGCGGTGCAAGAGATGCTTGGCCACAGTTCCATCGCAGCGACGCAAGTTTATACCGCCTTAGATTTCCAACATCTGGCGCAAGTTTATGATGCGACCCATCCACGCGCCAAGAAGTAATACGCATCGATAATTCATCAATCTCGACAGGTGACAATTGTCAGGTAAATTGTGTGTCAATTGACTCTACAAATCATGTCGATAGTCGGGCAACATCTCATTACTGTTTGACTGAAATGTATCGCTGATCGAAAAGTAAACATCAGGTGTTCATGACAAGCTTGTGAAGATACGTGTTTGTTTAAGATATTAGGTCAACACGCCATTGTTCGGCATATACTTTCGCTCACATTGAGAAGCCAGAATAGCGGTGGTTAGAACGCAGGAACAAGTGCAATCACAATAACAAAAAGGAGAGACATGTCGGTTTTTACACAGTTAACGCATATCTGGAACCGCGATTGGATACCGCCTCGTTATGGCAAAGCGCCGTATTTCTGGTTACTGTCCTTTGTGTTTTTTGGTTGGAAGTATTTTTATGTGTTCCCAAGTGCGCTGGAATTATGTTTAGTGGCGCTGAGTATTTTGGTTTTTTTGCCGATTTATTTATATAGTTTTTGGGTCTACGACTGGCGTGTTGGCGTGTGTATTGCGATTACCTGCGGCTTTGGAATTGCCTGGGCAGGATTCAATCCTGGCGGCTCTACTTTCGTCATTTTCGCCGCCGCCATGAGTTCACGCTTTCAACATAATCCACGCTATGCATATATCGCGTTGGGATCGGTGTGGCTGATCGTTGCTGTATGTAGCTACGTGATGAAATTGGCACCGACGTTTTGGGTTCCCGCCCTGATTTTTAGTATTCCTAGTGCAGTTGGTGCAATTATTGGTGAGAGGCTTGAGCGTGCCAATGAGAAGTTATTCCGTAAGCAGGAAGAAATCGAACATCTCGCAACGCTGGCCGAGCGTGAACGTATTGCTCGTGACTTGCACGATTTACTTGGACACACTTTGTCCGTGATTACCTTAAAAGCCGAGTTGGCGCGTAAGCTATTTGATCGTGATCAGAGTGCATGTCAAAAAGAGATCGCTGAAATTGAACAAACCGCACGTCAGGCATTGGCGGAAGTGCGCTCTGCGGTGCTTGGTTATCGCGACACCGGGTTAGCGCATGAATTGCGCGGCGCAAGAAATACGTTGGACTCCGCGAATGTGGAATTTGTCAGTGAGCTTGAAGGCAAATTTGATGTAGATTCAAAAATAAAACCCCTGCCCCCAGCGATAGAAAATGTGATCGCCTTAGCACTGCGTGAAGCGATTACGAATATCATTCGACATTCGCAAGCGACCGTGTGTCATTGCAAGTTGAATAGTGATGACGACTATGTTTATTTCCATCTTTCAGATAATGGTTTTGAGGGCATGACACAGGTCCCTAAATTAGAAAAAGGAAATGGATTAACTGGCATGAGCGAACGTGTCAGAGCACTTGGCGGACAATTGCAAACAAGCTGCAAGCAGGGTGTTGCCATCGATATTGTCTTACCTCTTAAATCAGCACACTCTTAAAATCATGATAAAAATTATTCTCGCGGAAGATCAGGCTTTAGTCTCTGGGGCTTTAGCCGCCTTATTAAGGCTTGAAGGCGATATCGATGTGTTAGCACAGGCTAAAAATGGCAAAGAAGCCTTGGATTTGTGTCAAACGATGCGGCCTGATGTGTTGATTACCGATATAGAAATGCCGATCATGACCGGGCTTGAATTAGCTGCCGAGGTCACAGAATTAAAATTACCTTGCAAAATGATTGTGCTGACGACTTTCGCCCGTTCCGGCTATTTACGGCGTGCGATGGCCAGCGGCGTGCGCGGCTATATGTTGAAAGACGCTCCGGCAGAAGATTTAGCGAAAGCGATACGCACGGTACATGGCGGAGGGAGAGCAATTGCACCGGAATTGGCTTTGGAAAGTTGGAGTGGACAACAAGATCCATTAAGTGAGCGAGAACGCCAAGTTCTGCGTTTGGCGGGAACGGGTTCAAGTAGTGCCGAAATCGCTAAAATCATGCATTTATCCGAAGGCACGGTGCGCAACTATTTATCAGAAGCGATCAGTAAATTGAACGCAAAGAATCGTGTTGAAGCATTTCGACTAGCACGTGATGAAGGGTGGTTGTAGACGGATTGAATTTCTGAGATTGATGCTTCTGAGCCGAAATAATGGGCAAAAAAAAAGCGACGCTATTGCGTCGCTTTTTTCATTCCTAGAACAGAATTACTTTTGTTCTAACTTACCCATCACACTATTCTTACGTGCAAATGCGAAGTAGACCACCAGACCAATCACAGCCCAGATGGTGAAGTACTTGATGGTTGGATTCCAACCTAAGCTTACGAACAACAATGCACAGCCACCAACAGCTAATGGACCAACAACCCAGATCATTGGTGTTCTGAATGAACGAGGACGATTTGGTTGCGTTACACGCAATACCATCACACCGATCGCAACGATGAAGAACGCAAACAAAGTACCTGAGTTAGAAATATCCGCCAACATACTGACTGGGAACATCGCCGCGAACAAAGATACAAACACACCAGTGACGATGGTGACGATATGTGGTGTATGGAAACGCTCATGCACTGCCGTGAATGCTTTTGGCATCAAACCATCGCGTGCCATCGTGAACAAAATACGTGTTTGACCGTAAATCATCATCAAGATAACGGATGGCAAAGCGACGATCGCAGCAATACCAACCAAATCACCAATACGTGGATAACCTAATTCACGCAAGATAAATGCTAATGGTTCTTTAGACTGAGACAATGCGCCATTTGGTTGTGCGCCAACTGCACCAACTGCTGCGTAAGCTACCAACAAATAGAACACCGTACAGATAAACAGTGAGCCAATCAAACCGATAGGCAAATTGATATTTGGATTTTTGGTTTCTTCAGCAGCGGTTGATACAGCATCAAAACCAACATAGGCAAAGAAAATAGAAGCAGCAGCACCCAACACGCCAACACCAGATAATGGTGTACCCCAGCCGTTTGGTAACATTGGTTCGAAGTTAGCAGACTGTACTGCTGGCAATGCCAACACGACGAAAGTTGCTAATGCGACGATTTTAACGATCACCAAAACTGAAGTGACTTTTGCGCTCTTAGATGTACCGATCACCAGTAACCAAGTAACTAATAAAGAAATCGCGAAAGCGATTAAGTTAAACGCGCCATGGCTGGTAGTGCCATCAGCCAAAGTGATTGTGTCACCTGGGCCAGCAGTTAACGCTACAGGTAAACCAGCACCGATGGAGTGTAAGAAACCGTTCGCATAACCTGCCCAACCGACCGCTACCGCACCAGCAGCGATCGCGTATTCAAGGATTAGGGACCAGCCTACAATCCAAGCGATTAACTCGCCGAAGACCGCGTAAGAATAAGTATAGGCAGAACCAGCAACCGGTACCATTGAAGCGATTTCAGCATAGATCAAGGCCGTCAGTGCACATACAAAACCAGCGATGATAAAACTGTAAATCATGCCTGGACCTGCTTTGTTCGCTGCAACCGAAGTCAAAACGAAAATACCAGTACCGATGATGGCGCCAACGCCAAGCATCATCAGGTCAAACCAGCCTAACTGGCGTTTGAGACCTTTCTTTTCCGCGGATTCCAGAATCTGGTCCAACGATTTTACGCGATCAAAAAACATAGTGTTTCCTTAAGGCAAATACGATAATTGAATTTCTTATTCCCTTGCGCCAGTTCTTGATTGTGATCGAAAATTGGCGAAAAGGATCTGTTTTGTCAAACCTGCGTAACATAAGCGATTTATAGCTAAACAGTAAAGAGCAAATACGTGAAAAAACACGTTATGAGCATGTTTCAGACAAAATTTCTTCACTGCATAGCAACAATGTTGTGAATTGTGGTAGACCAGCCAAGAACACAGCCATCGCTTGATTTTGCGCGCGTCTTCGATTGATCCAGTCAATTTAAGTTCCCTAAAAAGATGGAATTTTCCATGTGAAAATAACATGTAAAAATAATTACTCCTTAATTCAAAGTAATTCAAAGCGCTAAGAATCTCGCTTGTATACAAAAATGGGATGTCATAGAAGCATCCGTAGGCGAGCTAAAATCTGCCGTTAGTCCGAAGTCACGTGATTCCTAGTAAGTTACTTGCTTGATTGAAAGATGAATTGGTGTATATTCGCCGGCACGTGCAGCTTCCTTTGCCGCCATATTTATTGATCAATTTTGGGATGCATCATGTCACATCAAATTTTTCGTTTTGTTCCTAGTAAGCTAGTGCTTAGCTTACTTGCTGTTTGCTCTCTCGGCATCAGCCAGTTAGCGAATGCCGATCCACTACAAAATAAAGATATTGCTAAACAAGGCAAGCCAGTGTCTGGCAAGGCGCAAAAAGTGACAGGTTTGCTGTATGAAATCCGTTTACCACAAGATTCACAGAAAAGTAGCAAGGCGACAAATAAACCAGTTGTCTCCTATTTATATGGCACGATCCATATTGCAAAAGCGAATTTCTATCCACTTTCAACAGTCGTTCGTAAAGCTTATGCACAAGCAGATACCGTTGTGATTGAGGCGGATACTTCGGATGAAGCGTCTAATCGTTCTGTGATTAGCAAATTGAGTTATGCCCCTGGCGACAAGCTACAAAATCATCTGACACCAGCCACTTGGAGTACGCTCACCAGCATGACGGCGGAGTCGATTGAACAATTCCAATTCTATAAGCCAGTCTTAGTTGCCATGGGATTAACCGTCAGCGCTGGTATGCAACTTGGCTACGATCCAGCGCATGTGCTAGACCGTCATTTTATTTTGGCAGCAAAAAAAGATAAGAAGAATTTAGTTGAACTCGAAAGTGTTCAATATCAGGCCGATGTTTTAGCTAATTTAAGCGATGAAGAGGGTGACGCAGTGTTAGCGAATACCTTGAACTCATTTAAAAATGGTGAAATTAGTAAAGAGTTCAATCGCATGAGCGATGCTTGGCGAACTGGCGATGCCGAGCGTCTGGCGCAAATTTTTGTCGATGCGAGCAATCGAGATATCGGTTCCAAGAAAATGACGCAAAAATTGATGGATGAGAGAAATCCCGGTATGGCAACTAAGATCCAAGATTTAATGTTGACTGGCAAGAAGCTATTTATTGTGATGGGCTCTGGTCATTTAGCAGGCGAAAACAACTTGATTGCGCTTTTGAAGCAGCAAGGTTTACAGATTCAACAGATACGCTAATCAATGATGACTGAAGAAATACAAGGACAGACCGAGCACCCGTGGGTAATGTTAGAATCTCCTGTTGAATTAGAAGGATGGATGGAGCTGAATAACCAAGAATTGCAGAAACTCTTGGGATCACAGACCTCTTTTAGTAATCAAGGGCAGGGTATTTGTCTGAGTTTGTTACATGGCGGTGAAGTTTATTTTCATACCAACGCCGATGGCGATGTTTTACTCGACGTCACGGCGGATGCTGAATGGGTGATCCCGGTTATTACGGCAACGACGAAGGTTCAAGCACCGAAAGGTCAAATCTGGTTATTGCCGCAGCATGTCTTGATGCCACTGTTAATGGGATTGAATACCTTGATCGCATCTAGTCGTTTGGTTCTCAAACATGCGTATCGGATTCAGAAGTTCTAACCCAGATTTTCCATTAGGCGCGTCTTCGACGCTATTTGAGCGCTGGCGGCGCATTTTCGGTCATTTTTTGCGCTCTTCGTTGCTAATAGCTAGCTATTAGCGCCTCATTCACGTAAAAACTACCTCGAAAAGTGCATCCACCATCGTCTCAAATCCTAATGGAAATTCTGGGTTTAATGAAACCAGCTTAGACCGTTTCAGTTTTGTCGTGTTGAGCGAAAAAAAGCCATGCGCTTCAAAACGCATGGCTTTTTGATGTCACATGGGTGACAAAGATGATACCGATCTATTGTTGAACGACACCGTTTCTATCAATGGTGACGACACGAGAGCCGTTTTTGATGGTGCTTTCCTGTGAAGTGACCGAGCCAGCTGCTTTCACGTTGACCGCGGCTTCGCCAGGGCCATTCACTTTAACAGATGCATGTTCAAGCAATAATTCACTTGCATGTAAGTCCCCTGAACCATTCAAGTTCGCATTTAATTTCTTTGCGGTGCCATGCAAAGTAATATTGCCTGGACCATCAGAACTGATTTCGACTTCATTCGCGGAAGACAAATCAGCTTCGATATTGCCTGAACCAGAGGCATCGATTAATACGTTGCCGCTCATACTTTTAAACTGTAAATCGGCTGGGCCTGAGTTACGAATATCGGCATCACCAATTTTTAAGCGCGAAGCATCGACATTGCCAGAACCGCTAGCTCTGAGTTTTAAGGATTTTGTTTCGCCAGACAAGCTCAATTCACCAGGGCCAGACATTTCAATCGTCGCTTTTTCCGCCTGAATCTCATCAATCGATAAATCCCCCGAACCAGACATATCAACGTCTAGATTCTTGCTCACACCGCGCAAATTCACATTGCTAGGGCCAGAAATCGAAATGCTAGTTTGTTCGCTTTGTAATTTAGCGACATTTAAATCGCCGCTGCCGCTTAATTTGGCGTTTAAGCTTTGTGTGACTTCACCAAACTCTGTGTCGCCGGGACCCTGCATTTCCAAAGTCACTTTTTTGGTGCTGAGCTGACGTAAGCTCACATCGCCACTACCGCTCGCGTGGAAATTCAATTCATTGCTTGAGCCTGATGCCTGAATATCACCTGGGCCTTCGCTAATAATTTCGAGTTTTTCATTTTTAATTTGACTCAGGCGCATGTCGCCACTGCCGGAATTAAGCACTTTGACGAGTGCTGCCGTGCTGATTTTGACCGTCGTTGGAGAATTCTTCCAAGCAAAATGGAAGCGTCCTTTTTTCTTATTACGAATGACCAGGGTATTGCCTTCAACGATGGTCTCGACTTCTTTGACAAAGTTATCGTCGCCTTCTACTGCTACGCTGGTTTTACCGTCAACTACCAATTCAATATCGAACGGTGAATGATTCGTAATGCTATCAAAGCTAGTCGCTTCACGTTTTTCGGTGATGATATTGCCACTGCCTTTGATACTGTCATCGTTAATGCTGATTTCGCAAGCACTCAAGCTGAGTAACATGGTTGATGCGACTGCTGCCGCGATACTTAATTTTTTAAACATATCCGCCTCCGATTTATGTAGAAACTATGTTGAAGATTCATGGGAATTTCGATGTTTGAAGTTTACTGGAAGCGCCAAGGCGATGCTTACGGTTAACGACAGAATGCAAAATTCATGGCTTCAATGGTGTAATAAGGGCGTAATAAGGGTGAAATAAGGGCAAATTTGACGGAGAGAAACGCTAAAATACGCATCCGCTTTGATCAACACCGCTGTTTTAGCAGAAAGTTTGT
>DLGN01000306.1:0-20725 GCA_002482715.1 Oxalobacteraceae bacterium UBA7693 | reverse complement strand
AGTGCAGAAATATTGACACATGGCGCGCACGTTTGTTCGTGGATACCCGCCAATGGTGAGGAACAATTATTTTTGAGTAAGAAGTCAGAATTTTGTGAGGGTGTCGCAATCCGCGGTGGTGTCCCGATTGTTTTTCCACAGTTTTCAAATTTAGGTCCTCTGCCAAAACACGGCTTTGCCCGAACCGCCAATTGGCATCTAGTACGTACCGGACAAATTGAGCAAGGAGCGGCACAGGCTGTTTTTGAGTTAAAACAAACTGCCGCGAGCTTAGCCATCTGGCCACATGCGTTTCGTGCAGAGTTTATTGTGACGATTGCAGAACAAAGCCTGCAACTGGATTTCTCGGTCGAGAATCATGGCGATGCCGAACTAAGTTTTCAGAGTGCCCTGCACACCTACTTTCAGGTGAATGATATCCACACTACCCGATTGCATGGTTTACAAGGATTGCGTTATCGCGACACGGTCACTAATGTGGACGATTGTGTGCAAGCTGAGGAAGTGCTTACTATTGCGGCGGAAACAGACAGAATTTATGCTGATCTGACTGCCGATGTTCATATTGAACAAGCACATCAGGTATTACAGATACGCCAAGCTGGCTTCTCTGATGCTGTGGTGTGGAACCCGTGGCTAGAAAAAACAGCCCAGATCAGTGACTTGGAATCGCATGCTTACCAGCACATGGTTTGCGTTGAGGCCGCATCGATTATGCAGCCGGTAGTTTTGGCCCCTGGTCAGGTCTGGGCAGGCATGCAGTTGATGAGCGTGGATACTAAGTAGCGTTGCGCTTACTCATTGCGCAAAGCTGTTACTGACACCGACAATACAATAGGGTGCGTCATGCGCACCGAAGTTAATGTGTTTAGCACACACGACGCACCCTCTGCAATTCCAATCTTGCCTAGTTACCAATCATTATGTAACCGTGTTGTCGTACATTCATTGCCCTTACTAAATAAGATTTTCATATAGAGAAGTTTTGAGCTTTGCGGGCGATTTTCTTGATTTTCAGCAAGCGCTGTCCCGGTTTTGATTGGTAATGATAATAATTCGCATTTATAATGTCGATTCATTGAAAGCCAAGTGATGGCTTGGCGCTTTCAGAAAATGACTCTGAGAGCAGCGTCAAATTGATTTCATTATTTTGTGAGAATGTTATGCAACGCACTACCCCTCGTTTCGCATTAGCGACTTTACCAGCTTTATTAGCTTTGATTAGTTTCCCTGTTTTAGCGCAAAACTCCACCACAGCACCGCAAGAAACCAAATTGCCGGAAGTGCAAATAGTTGGCGCCGCTGAACAAAAGTATGCGACTAAGATCAGCAGTACCGCCACGAAGACAGACACTTTGTTGCGCGATACGCCACAGGCTATTACTGTCATTACCAAAGAACTGATGAAAGATCAGGCAATGCAAAGCATGGCAGATGCGATTCGTTATGTACCTGGTGTGGTCACTGCGCAAGGTGAAGGCAATCGTGATACGGCGGTGTTTCGCGGTAATGCGTCAACCAGTGATTTCTTTGTCGATGGAATCCGTGATGACGTTCAATACTATCGTGACTTCTATAACATCGAAAGTGTCGAAGCCTTGAAAGGCTCCAATGCGATGATCTTTGGTCGCGGTGGTTCAGGCGGCATCATCAATCGTGTTACTAAACAAGCACAGTGGTTGCCAGTGCGTGAAGCATCGATCACTTTGGGTTCTTGGAACAACCGTCGTGCAACCGCCGATGTTGGTCAAGCGATTAACCAAGACCTCGCTTTCCGTGTGACTGGCATGGTAGAAAATTCGGATAGTTTCCGTGATGGCGTGAACATCAAACGTGCTGGCATTAATCCTACTTTTGCGATTCGTGCTGGACAAAATACCAGCGTAGTCGTTGGTTACGAACATTTTAATGATGAGCGTGTTGCTGATCGCGGTATTCCTTCTTTTCAAGGTAAGCCGCTGGTAGTTGGCAATAGTGTGTTTTTTGGTAACGCAGCTTTAAGTCCGACGACGTCGAAAGTCGATGCTTTGAGCGCAAGCATCGATCATGATTTTGGTAATGGCGTCACTTTGCGTAATCGCACACGCTATGCAGATTATGACAAGTTCTATCAAAACGTTTTTCCAGGCGCGGTGAATAGCACAGCAAGCAGTGTTGCGATCAGCGCGTATAACCAAGATACACAGCGTAAGAATTTCTTTAATCAAACCGACCTGACCTTTGAAATTTCGGCAGCAGGTGTGAAGCACAAAATTTTGACAGGTTTGGAAATTGGTCAGCAGACTACTGATAACTTACGTCAAACTGGTTACTTCCCAAGCGTCGGTGCCAATGCCACCAGCATCAACGTGGCAATTACGAAGCCTTATGCTGATGGTGTGACTTTCCGTCAATCCGCCACCGATGCGAACAACCATAGCGTCGCAAAAAATGTCGCGATCTACGCGCAGGACCAAATTGAATTTTCGCCACAATGGCAGGCAATTTTGGGTTTGCGTTACGATAATTTCGGCATCGATTTTACTAATAATCGCAACGCACAGAAGATCGAAAATACCGATACCCCGATTTCTCCTCGTGCTGGTTTAATTTATAAACCATTTACGGAAATGTCTTTGTATGCGAGCTATAGCTTAGCGTTTGCACCTCGTGCGGGTGAGCAATTGTCTTCGTTGACTGTGACGAATCAAGCATTTGATCCAGAGAAGTTCAAGAACATCGAAGTCGGTGCGAAATGGGATGTCTCTAAAGACCTAACTTTGAGTGCGGCTGTGTATCAATTAGATCGCAGCAATGTCGCCATTACCGACCCGAGCGATTCCACGAAAACCATTTTGGTTGATGGCCAGCGTAGCCAAGGTGTTGAGTTAGCGGTTAGCGGCAAACTGAGTCCAGCTTGGAGCATCATGGGCGGTTATGCGTATCAAGATGCGACTATTACCCGCACGCAGTCAGCTACGGCAAAAGCTGGAGCGAAATTAGCACAAGTACCAACCCACAGCGCATCGATTTGGAATCGTTACGATCTGAATAGCCAATGGGGCCTTGCTGCAGGTGTGGTTTATCGTGGTGCGATTTATCCATCCACTGACAATCTCGTCAGCTTGCCGGGCTTTACGCGCGTTGATGCCGCCTTGTATTACGCTTGGGACAAACATGTGCAGTTGCAGTTGAATGTAGAAAACCTTGCCGATAAAACCTATTACGCTGCGGCGCATAGCAATAACAACATCACACCAGGATCACCACGTGCGGTGCGTTTGGGCTTGCATTTCAAATATTAAGTACACAACTTTCTCTTAGTAATTCCAAAGCGAGTTTCGACTTCTCTTCAGCCTCAAGCTTCTTAACAAGAAGCCTGAGGCTTTTTTTATGGAATTCAATTTTTATCGGGAACCATTTTTGCCGTTTACTTATCGAACGCTGCTGGATGAGGGAACTTGGTGTTTCATCCTAATCAACGATACTAACCACGATAAGGAATAATAAGATGCGTTTAATCAGTCTATTGGTGTGCTCGCTATTGGTGAGCAGTACCTTGCCGGCTTTGGCAGCCGATGAGAAAGTCGATCTGGCTTTAGTGAATAAAATCCGTGACGAAGGAACGAACCGTTCCAAAATTATGGAAACTCTGAGCGTCTTGACCGATGAAATTGGTCCGCGTTTAACAGGTTCTCCAAGTTTGAAAAAAGCGGGCGATTGGTCAAAGACACAACTAAGTGAATGGGGTTTACAAAACGCGCAAGTGGTTAGCATTGCCCCATTTGGTCGTAGCTGGGTGTTAGAAAAAGCAGCGATGCGCATGGTTGCACCATCCAATTTAGAATTGGTCGCCATTCCAAAAGCGTGGACACCAGGTACTGATGGCGTGAAGCGCGGTAAAGTGGTTTATGCCAAATTAGAAAATGATGACGACTTGGCGAAATGGAAAGGCAAGCTGAAAGGCACGATCGTATTGCGCGATGCCATGACCCCAACCAAATTGCACACGACAGCTGATGCCAAGCGTTACACCGATCAAGAATTGCATGATTTAGAGCACATGGAATTAGGCGGCGCACCAGCACGTCCGCCTATGGATATGGCAGAAGTTGCAAAGCGTATGGCATTTGCAAAAAAAATTAATCCTTACCTGACGGAAGAAGGCGTGATCGCGACCGTGAATGTGTCACGCGGTGATGACGGTACGATTTTTGTTGCAGGTGGCGGTTCATACAAACAAGGTGAGCCAACTGGCCCATCCGCTTTGGTGATGTCGACCGAACAATACAACCGTGTATTCCGTTTGATCGAAAAGAAAAAAGATGTGGAAGTGGAAGTGGAAGTTGCCGTTAATTTTGGGGACGAAGATCCAGCGAACTCTATCAACGTGTTTGCCGATATTCCAGGCAGCGATAAGAAAGATGAAATCGTCATGCTCGGTGGTCACTTAGATTCATGGCATGCAGGTACAGGTGCAACGGACAATGCGGCTGGCGTTGCGGTGGCGATGGAAGCAGTACGTTTGTTAAAAGCGATCAATTTCAAACCACGTCGCACGATTCGCATCGCCTTGTGGGGTGGTGAAGAGCAAGGCTTGTTAGGTTCACGTGACTTCATTAACAAAAATGTCGCTGCGCGTCCGGAATCGACTGATCCAAAAGAAAAAGATCTGCCAAGTTTTATGCGTCGTCCAACGGGTCCATTAATGTTGAAACCATTGCACGGCAAGATTTCTGCTTACTATAATCTCGATAATGGCGGCGGCAAAATTCGCGGAATTTATGCGGAAAACAATGCTGCAGCAAAAGCCATTTTTGATACATGGTTGGCACCATTCCACGATCTTGGCGCCAAGACCGCAACCTTGCGCAAAACAGGCAGCACCGATCATGTAAGTTTTGATGCGGTTGGTGTTCCTGGTTTCCAATTTATCCAAGAACCAATGGACTATTTCACTCGCACCCATCACAGCAATATGGATTTGTTCGACAAGATCCAAAAAGGCGACATGATGCAAGCAGCGATGGTGATGGCGAACTTTGTTGCGCACACAGCGAATCGTGATGAATTGATTCCACGTAAGCCAATGCCACCTGAACCAGCAAGACCAGCAGCACGTTAATTCCCGTTCAGGTGAATCAAAAAACCAGTATGCAAAACATACTGGTTTTTTTGTATGATCAAGCGAAAAACGCATAAGCAAATCGCCACTCAATCTTTTAGTGTCGTCGAGTTCGGTGTTAAGGTAGTCACTCTTTTGAACTCAGGTAGTTCCGCTAGCCATGTGTCAATTATTAGGAATGAATTGCAATACCCCGACGGATATCGTGTTTAGTTTCACGGGCTTTGCCACGCGCGGTGGGCGCACCGACGAGCATAAAGACGGCTGGGGTATCGCTTTTTTTGAAGGCAAAGGCGTACGTCATTTTGTCGATCATCAAGCTGCGATTGATTCACCGATTGCTGAATTGATCAAGCGCTATCCGATCAAATCCACTAATGTTATTGCGCACATTCGCAAAGCCACGCAAGGGGTGATCGCGCTAGAGAATTGCCATCCGTTTGTGCGCGAAGCTTGGGGTTTTCAATGGGTATTTGCGCACAATGGGGATTTGAAAAATTTTGATCCCCAACTTGATGGCAGTTATTTACCAATAGGTACAACAGATAGCGAACGTGCATTTTGCTATCTGATGCAAAGCATGCGTGCGCGTTTTGGCAAACAGTTACCAGAGCTAAACGACTTACGCGCATTCCTCAATGAAATCTGTCGAGAAATCGCCAGTCACGGCACTTTCAATATGATGCTTTCCAACGGCAGCGCCCTGTTCGCGCATTGCTCGACCAAATTACATTACATCGAACGTCAACATCCATTCAATACCGCGGCCTTATCGGATGAAGATGTATCTGTTGATTTCGCTCAAGTTACCACTCCACAAGATCGTGTCGCAGTGATTGTTACCGAGCCTTTGACCACCAATGAGCAGTGGACAGCGTTGCGTGCGGGGGAGCTGAAAGTGTTTGTGGATGGTCGGGCGCTGGCTTGAGGGAACATTGGCCGATTCGAGAAATATTCTATCAATACGGCGTTATTCAAACTGGGTTTCAAAACGCACAGATAAATAAGTTCGCGGGCGTTGCCTTGCAAGTTTTTGCATCACGCGATCTGCTGTATATAGCGTCAAAGTTTTACTCTGTGTTGACAGCATATTTTGCAATGACAAAATGAGCTTTTGTTGCGGTGAAAAAGTCCAGATTGCTTTTGCTGATATCTCTTTATGCGTTGCTGTGTAGATGCGGGTATCCCGAGAGGCTTGCCACCATTGTGCTGGGTTAAGTAGTAAATCAACTTGAATCTCTAAAGGTTTTCCTTCTGGTTTGTAGCTCAAGGCTAAGCGTCCAGACCATGGTTGTTGCCCTTCTATGCGGTTGTCAGGGCCTTGTATGGTACTTAAGCGAGAGTGGTTCCATTGCAAGCTGGAATTGATATTCACTTCTGGCGCATTTTCCATCCAGTCACTCAGCTCAGTATCTACACCTAGCGTGATTCCAAATGCATTTGCCGAACCGACATTCATCGGACGACTGACCCAACGCGGTGAGTGCGCCCAAGCGACATTTTCACGTTGCGTAATCCAGGCAAATCCATCCTTGATCCAGCGATAGTAGCCGCGTAAATTCCATTGACTTGCCTCGCCGAATTGTCTTTCTAATGCGCCATCGAGTCCCCATCCACTTTCATCTTTCAATGCTGGATTACCTGCGCGATCGGGTTGGTTTGGGTCATTCGTTCCGCACTTTTCATTGCTGGTGCACAAGCTGGTTCCTGCGATACTAGGTCTGGGGTTGAGCATCGCTGGACCTATATTCGAAAAGCTGCGTGCTAATCCAAGTGTGATTGTGCGTTCGCCTTCTGGATCTAGTTTCCAAGCCAGATTTAAAGAAGGTGCTGACAAATTAGCGCCTACTTTAGATTGGATTTCCGCCGACTCCCAGCGGTTCGTGCGGTGTTCTTGTCGCCAGCCCAATTTCAGATCTAGCGTCTCTGATACCTTCCAATTATCTTGTACCCATGCCGCGGTATTCCAAGACCATAAGTCCGCGCGGTAACTACTTAACCAATCACCACCTGCAAGAACATGGTTAATCATCGTACTTTGATTTTGTTTTTGTAAAAAAATATCTGACGAAAGCGCAAATTGCAGTCTGTGTCCCTCGCGATTTGGCATGGCAACCAGCCATCGTCCTTTCAAGTAGTTTTTAACCGAGGTTTCTGCAACACCCAGTTGATTGAATAAACTCGGTGTCCATGTCGTGTTGGCGTCTCTGTTCTGCTCAATACGTTCCTGCGTAAAATCGATACGAATCGTCGATGTTCCTTCATTGGCTAATTTATGACGCCATTGTGTGTCTAGTGACACATAGTTTGTTCTGTTTTCATCGACAAGCTGAGTAGCTTGGGGGCGAGAACCACCGTTATCCAATGTTGGGCCTTTGATTAAGTGACTTTGGTTGTGGTATTTATCTACCACGGCAGACACAGACGCATTTAGTTGTAATTCATCGCTCGGCGTTAGCTTCCACGTCATTGAGGGACTGAGCGAGAATTGTTGACTTGCAGCTTTGCTTAATGTGGATTCCACACTGCCCACATTCGTATCATTGGCATCAAGCCAACTCCATATCGCGTCGCCAGCCAGTTCTGATTGAGAACTAGTAGCACTGCCAGTGATATTGAAGATGGTGCCAGCGTCTTCTCGCCATCCGCCTTGTAAATTAACTCCCGCGCGATTTCCGTGACCATCTGAACCACCGTTCAAGCTCAACTGCTTCGGTAAGGCCTTCCGTCGATTGCGTGTTACAACATTGATGGTGCCAGCCAAACCAAATGCACCAGAATCTGCACTGGCACTGTGGATAATTTCGACGCGCTCGATCAAAGCGGGATCCATTTGTAGAGGGTTAATACTTCCCGATGCCACTTGGCCGTCCAACAGGATTTGTGTGTAGCCCGCCAATCCCTTGAGACTAATCTTCCCGCCTGCATTCACACTCACCGAAGATTCACGTCGCAAGGCTTCAGCAACCGTACTAGCCGCACTACGATCTAACCATGCCCGCCCTAGAACGATCTTGCCTGCCAACACCTCACGTAAGCCAGAATACTCATTGCGTTCGCCCAACACGACAACTTTTTCTACGGCTTGATTAGCTTCAGTTTGCTGGGTTTGTGCTGAGGCTTCAAAATCGCTAAAAAGCAAAAAGCTCACCAATGTGAGTGCTGATGTATTGCTACCTGCCTTCAAGATCATCGAGATTTCTTTCTATTGTTTCTCTTTACTTGCTTGTGCACTCGATGCGGTA
Organism: Oxalobacteraceae bacterium UBA7693; assembly: GCA_002482715.1. Classification (GTDB taxonomy): domain Bacteria; phylum Pseudomonadota; class Gammaproteobacteria; order Burkholderiales; family Burkholderiaceae_D; genus Undibacterium. The sequence goes on along the minus strand of DLGN01000306.1, from coordinate 12,376 downwards.
GCTGCTTGGGCGGGCTTCTTTTCGGCGACGGGCGCTTGTTGTGCTTGAGGTTGCGGAACTGTTTGTTGAGCTTGTGATGCTGAGCTTGATGACTCAATGACTTTCGAAGCGGAAGTGGCATCAAGCTCTGCCTTCTTGCGTTTAGGCTTTTTCAATCCATCTGGATGATGCTGGCAAATATCTGGACAACGATAATCGTCAACGCCAAATACTTTTTCGCAGCGTGACATACAGGTAGATTGCGCATAGAGGGAACCACTGACGAGCGTGATCAATATGCTTGAAATAATGAGTTTCAAAGAAATTCTCCTGAACAAGGGAAAAGATATCAGCACGAAGTGCTGGTACCTAAAGCAGTGACATTGCAACTTTATTTATAGGGCTTAGGCAAACTGGTGCTAGCGCAATTGTGCGTAAATCCTAATCTATTAAAAAGATACTTTTATTTTATGTAAATTCATTGTGATTTGGGTGTTCTTATTGCAACAGCTTCAAAAATACGTACATGCTCAAATACTCTGTCGATATACCCGAGCTTAGACACTGCCAATTTGAACTTTGAATTTGAGCCGCTCGCTCACGGCACGAGTTGAAGACCAAGCCATGTTCCCATTCTTGCATCTGGTTAGCATCGTCAATCTGGTTTGAAATTAATAGCTATGCATAAAAGCTACTTTTCCAGATATGATAAGGCGCATTCGACATGCTCTTGAGATCACCGTTCATTTCTCGGATGCTGATAGAACTCCGTCACGCTGCATCGCTTAAAACTTTTACCATTCCTAAGGCCATGAATACAGATCAACAATCGCAAATCTCAAAGTCATCCGAAGCAGTCGTTCAAGCGCAATTAGATGCCTACAATGCGCGTGATCTTGATGCTTGGTTAGATACGTATAGCGAAGAAGCCGAGCAATTTTTACTGCATTCCGGTGAACTTGCAAAGGGGCGAGATGCGATTCGAGTACGTATGGTCGATCGGTTTAAGGACGAAAAACTACATGCCCACTTGCATCATCGAATAGCAATGGAACACATCGTCGTCGATCATGAGGTCGTTACTCGTTCATCTGCCGATGGTTTGGAAACTGTAGAAATGATTTGTGTCTACGAAGTGCGTGGAGGAAAAATCCTGAAAGCGAGCTTTGCGTTTGGACAGACGCGTTCCGTTCTGGCTTAGTTGAATTGAGTCGGTTATAAACCTTTCGCCAGTTTTAGATCCCAAACTTAAGCTCAAGAGGAGTAACTACTATGACGAATGCTCAGCTCTCTGCATTTCCCATCGAAGGTGGCTGTGATTGTGGCAAGATTCGATATCGAATGGAAATGGCTCCGCTGATAGTCCATTGCTGTCACTGTCGTTGGTGTCAGCGTGAATCGGGCGCTTCATTTGCGTTGAACGCCATGATTGAAGCGGATCAGATTACTTTACTGGCCGATGCACCCGAGATAATCGACACGCCATCGAATAGTGGAGCCGGACAAAAAATTGCACGCTGCCCTTCGTGCCGAGTGGCACTTTGGAGCAATTATTCCGGTGCAGGTCCGCATATGCATTTTGTGCGGGTTGGTAGCTTAGATAATCCTGATATTTGCCCACCTGACGTGCATATTTTCACCGCATCTAAACAACCGTGGGTGCAATTGTCAGCGGCTACACCGAATTTTCCTGATTACTATGATCGACAGAAAGTATGGTCGAAAGCTAGCCTTGAACGCCGCAATACTTATTTGGCGCAACTTGAATTGAAACAAGCTGCGGGCGATTCAGCTTAATTATTTAAATAGCGGTGAGTCCATATTGGTGGATGCGTGTTTTGGAAAGCTGAATACGATTGGATATTTTATTGATGGACACAAGCATAAAAAACCTGTTTTCTCCACGTTATACCTTAGCGGTAAGAAACCTAGCAACTTCAACATCTTTCTACATCGATATGCTCGGTTTTGAATTGCTGAACGAATACCCTGGTTGGTCATTTCTTGGTCGAGACAATGTGATTATCATGCTAGGCGAATGCACAGACGAACGACCAGCGAGTGAGATTGGCGACCATTCCTACTTCGCGTATATCGAAGTGCGTGATGCGAGCATGTTGTTTCAAGAGTTTGAAACTAAGGGTGTTCATTTCATTAAGCGGATACAAGATGAAATCTGGGGTATGCGCGAATTTGGTATTCAAACAGTGGATGGACATCGAATTATGTTTGGGCAAGATTTAGCTTGATATGAATATTTTTTGCTTGATGATGACACATAAGCTATTGCGCCTCGAACAAAGGAAGATGCAATGATTTTGAATATATTGGATAGGTATAAGAGGATTACAAGACCATGATAAAACGCATTTTTAACGCATGCATGTTAGCCTTAATCACGGCTGGGGTCTTGGCTTTTGTTAGTCTCGTCGGGCTTTTTATGGGGATCGCACCAGTTATTTACTTTTTTTCGATGACGATAGAGCTTTTAGGCATTTCTGATGGCGGTTCGTTTTTTTACGTTATCGCGTTTTGGTCTATCCTCGCATTCTTTGTTAGTTTGTTGTTGTCCCCCAAAAGTAACAACGTGTAGTCGCGTAAAGTTAAATCGATTCAATAGAGACGATGGCAACCACGTCAATGAATAGTCACGATCACAAACATTCTGGCCCACGTGCAATTTATTTTATAAAGAACGAGAATGGAGAGTGTTTAGCTCATCGCCTAGTGATTGACGGGAATTGATTTAACTTCAATAAGAAACAAGTACCAAGAAATTCATACTCGTGATCTCAAGCTTACAAAATCAAAATCGCCCGAAAATCATTCACATTATTGTAAGTCGGCCCCGTCACCAACAAGGCATCCAGCGCAGCGAAGAAGCTGTATGCATCGTTATTCGCTAAGCAAATACTGGCTGAAATCGGCAAGGCTGCCGCTTGTTGCAAGCTATCTGGTGTACACCAAGCCCCCGCGTTTTGTTCGCTGCCGTCACGGCCATCGGTGTCGGCCGCAAGCGCATAAATTCCCGTATGAGCCTGAAGACTTTGGCAAAGGCTCAATAAATATTCGGTATTGCGGCCACCGCGCCCATCGCCTTTGACGGTGACAGTGGTTTCGCCGCCTGATAGCAATAGATACGATTGTTGTTGATTTTGATCTGCGAACTTAGTCGCATACTGTATTGCCAACTGCGCATGAGCGCGTCCCAATTCTCGTGCTTCGCCTTCTAAACGGTCCGATAAAATCTCCACCTTTATACCTTTTGACTGCGCATAATCGGCAGCAGCTTGCAGTGCTGTTTGCGCGTTCGCGATGATCTGCACATGTGCTTGGATGAATGCCGCTTCATCGGGCTTTGGTGTTTCTGAGGTGGTTCGCTGTAGATGCGTGTGCACAGCAGGTGATGTCGGAATTGCATAACGCTGCAAGATGGCTAAAGCGTCCGCGCAGGTGCTCGCATCCGCCAATGTAGGACCGCTGGCAATAATGCTAGCATCGTCGCCAGCGACATCAGAGATGATATAGGTCAGCACCTTGGCAGGAGCGCATGCTAATGCCAAGCGTCCACCTTTGATCGCGGACAAGTGCTTGCGCACACAATTGATTTCATGAATTCGGGCACCGCTGCGCAGTAGGGTGCGATTGATTTCTTGTTTCTCTGCCAGACTGATTCCAGGTGCAGGTAAGCTCATTAGCGAAGAACCACCGCCAGATAAAAGGCAAATCACGGTATCGTCAGCACTTAAATTTTTTACTGAATCGAGTAAGTCACACGCAGCTTGATAGCCCGCCTGATCCGGCACGGGGTGCGCGGCTTCACGAACTTGGATGTATTTGCATGGCAAATGATAGCCATACGGTACAATCACCATGCCACTAAAACGTGCACGAATGCTTGCGGATGTATTCAGGCTTGAAGCGAACCAATGCTGTTCCAAAGCTTGCGCCATCGAGGCCGCTGCCTTACCTGCACCGACCACAATACAACGTCCTTTAGCGGGGAACGGCGGCAAGTGTGGTGGTAAGCAAAGACGCGGATCCACTGCCGCAAGTGCCGCGGCAAATAATTCGCGTAAAAACGTAGTTGCTGGCGTATTGGTCTGTGCTTGATTCCAGTTTGTCATCTTGCTTTGGCGCTGAGTAGCTAAGCAGCTAAAATACCAGCTTTCCGCGCGCGCTGCGAAACATTTCACCGAATTTACCCATGATTTGCCTATGAATTCTCCTATCAAAGTCACACCTAATCATTATGATTTCAGCGCCATTGAGCCTGCGATGCAAAGCTATGTTGATAGAAAAATTCTGTCCGGCGTGTCTTCTGCGATTCTGTCGGGGCAGGATTTAGTGCATTTTCACGCAGCAGGTTGGGCGGATATCGAAAACCAAATTCCGTTACGTCACGATCACTTGTTTCGCGTCTTTTCGAATACTAAATTGCTGACGTCGATGGCGATTATGCAGTTAGTCGAACAAGGTAAATTAGGTTTGGATGATGCGGTAGAAATCTATTTGCCACAACTCGGCAAGCGTCAGGTGTTGATCCCCGGCGCGACAGATATCAGTCAAACCGAAGCCGCTCGCTCTGCTATCACAGTCCATCAATTATTGACGCACACATCGGGCCTAAGTTATGGCTTACTCGATCACGGCAGTACGATCTATAAAGCCTATGTCGAACGTAAAGTTCTCAATGCGTTTGCGCCTTTGTCTGAATTAATTGATGTCTTGGAAGAGCTGCCGCTCAGCTTTCATCCGGGTGAGCGTTGGGAATATTCGATTGCAACCGATGTCTTATCGCGTTTGGTGGAAGTAGTGAGTGGCGACAATTTTGATGTGTATCTGCACGCTCATATTTTGTCGCCCTTAGGGATGAACGACACCAGTTTTTGGGTGCCACCGCATAAGCATGAACGTTTAACCGCATACTACGCTGGTACTGATCCGATGAATGTATTAAATCGTGATTTGAAACGCTTAGAAAAGTCGCCGTATCCCGAAGCCTTTCTAAAACCAATTCCACGTTTCTCCGGTGGCGGTGGTTTAGTCTCTAGCATGCACGATATGTTGGCATTGATGCGTAGTTTCTTACCAGGTGGGCATGCGGTATTAAAGGCAGAATCGATACAAATGATGATGCAAAACCATTTGCCAGCGGGTTGGGGTATCGCCTTCCCCGGTGTGGGTGATGTGCCGGGAAAAGGTTTTGGCTTGGGTGGCGCAGTCACTTTGCGCTCAAGTGAAAATGATCCAGCGGATGCTGAAGGAGAATTTGAATGGGGTGGCATTGCGGGCACCCATTGGTGGATTTCACCACGCCACAATATCGCTGGTCTATTGATGACGCAGCGCCAAATGGCGTTTTGGCATCCTTACTCGTTTGAGTTCAAAAAACTCGCGTATGCTGCGATGATGAAATAACTATTTCATCAAGCGTGCCATGAACATCAAGAACAGCACAATCACAATCACTTTCCACAACAACGCACGTTTGTACCACGGCGTTTCTTCCGTATTTTGTGCGCTGGTTGCTTCGCGGTTCATCACACGGAAACGGGTTGCGTAAGGCGCTTGTCGAAATTGGATTTCGATTACATCCTGATCAGGATCGAACCGTATTGGCCACAAGCTAGTCGCGATTCTTGCCCAAATCAAACTGGCAACACCAAGTATGCCAATAAGTGGCAGCGCTAACAGCGGCCCTAGATCGGGGAAAGTTTCGAGTCTGCGCGGACCGAGTAACAAGCCAACCGCAAAAATTGCTCCAATATAAAAAATAAAACGGATCAAATGCATGAGCGGACTTTTTTCTAATAAACGATTCGCCCACTTAGTCTCGGCTGCATGCTGCGGACAAATCCAATAATTCAGATACATTATTTCGCTTTTCATCGTGAGACCGCCTTGCAAGTTCGGACGTATCGATTTCACTTTACCTAATCGACTCGTGTTACGAACGAGCGATTTGGTGGTACCACATTCTGGGCAACAAGCTGGCCATTGAATTTCAGGGAAATTTTCACCGATGGCAACACGAACGAGTTGTGACATACTTGGCCTTTGTGAACAGCGTTGATCGGAAATCATCAAAGAGTTAAATTTGGCGAAGACTTGCGTGCATCCATTGCTTGCGCATCTGCTACCATTCCTATCTTAAATCTATTGAATAAAGTCTACCTCGAATTATGTCGCAAACTATTTTAATTGTCGAAGATGAAGTCGCGATTGCGCAAAACCTGTGTTACGCGCTAGCGACAGATGGTTTCACTCCTGTCCATGTGAGCTTGGGGCAAGCCGCGCTGGATATGCTGCAAAGCGATCAGAGCAAGATTGCTTTGATTGTGCTCGATGTGGGTTTGCCTGATCTCAATGGTTTTGAAGTCTGCCGACGCTTACGCCAGTTTTGTCAGACACCGGTGATTTTTTTGACCGCTCGTGGTGATGAAATTGATCGCATCGTCGGATTGGAGATTGGTGCGGATGATTATGTCACCAAGCCATTTTCACCACGCGAATTAGTCGCGCGTGTGCGTGCAATTTTGCGTCGTCAATTATTGCCAGTTGCGGCAGAAACGCCGCTCGATCAGGTGCCCGAGCGTTTTGAACTACGCGCCGACGAAGCCCGGATTTTCTATTATGGCGAATGCTTGACCTTAACCCGTTACGAATATCTCTTGCTGAAGACTTTAATCGAGCGACCGAACTTTTTATTCTCGCGTGCGCAATTGATGGATTTGGTGTGGACCCATGCCGCTAACACCATGGATAGAACGGTCGACACCCACATTAAATCCATACGCGCCAAACTCAAATTGATTAACGATCAAGACGATCCTATCCAAACCCATCGCGGTATGGGATACAGCATCGCATTAGCCTAGATTATGAAAATCGGCCTACGAATTTTACTGAGTTACTTTTTGATTCTGGGCTTGGCAGCCTGGTTTGTGTTGAATGTCTTTGTTGCCGAAGTTCGTCCTGGCGTGCGTGCCACCTTGGAAGACACCTTGGTCGATACTGCGCAATTACTCGCACAGTTGGTAGCAGAAGATGTGAAGAATGGTGACATTCAACATTTGGCACTACTACAGCGTATGCAAAATTATGCAGACCGCAGTGTCGATGTCGAAATCAGCGGCGTGCGCAAAGCCAGCCTCGATTACCGCATCTATATCACCGATGCAAAAGGGATCGTGATTTTTGATACCGAGCAAAAAGATGTGGGTAAAAGTTACGCGCGTTGGAACGATGTGTATCTCACCTTACGTGGTCAATACGGCGCACGCAGCACGCGCACCGATCCGAATGATGAAAACAGTTCCGTCATGCATGTGGCTGCACCAATTTTAGACAATAATCAAACAGGGCAAGCCAGAAAAATCATCGGTGTTTTAACTGTCGCCAAAGCGACTTCCACTATCGGTCCGTTTATCGAACGTAGTCAGCAAAAAATCTTACAACGCAGCTTTTGGATCTTGCTCGCTTCTTTAATTATCGGCATAGGATTTTCATGGTGGCTCAATCGCTCGCTACAACAACTGCGCAATTATGCGCAAGCCGTAGAGCGCGACGATAAAGTCAGCTTGCCGAAACTAGGCAATAACGAAATCGGCGAGCTAGGTCGCGCACTAGAGAGCATGCGACACAAACTAGAAGGCAAGCAGTATGTAGAAACTTTAATGCATACCCTAGCGCACGAACTAAAAAGTCCAATCGCCGCAATTCAAGGCTCGGCAGAATTACTCAGCGAAGACCCACCAGCAGCCGAACGCAGCAAGTTTCTCCACAATATCATTGAGCAAAACCAGCGCCAAAAACAATTGATCGACAAACTCTTAGAGTTGATTAAAGTCGAAAAGCAACAGCGGCTAAGCCAAGTTAGCAGCATCAACGTCGTCGATTTGCTCGACCAAGTGCTAATCGATTTCAGCGACGCCATCGCTCGCAAAAATCTACGTATCCAATTTGACGTACAAGCGCAAACCATACAAGGCGACCCACTCTTACTACGCCAAGCAATCGGTAATCTCATCGATAACGCGATCGCTTTTAGTCCACATGGCGCTGAAATTCGCTTGCATCAACAAATCGACAATGAGCAACTCATCTTATACATAGACGACCAAGGCAGCGGCATTCCCGACTATGCCATTGATAAAATCTTCGAACGCTTTTATTCACTACCTAGAGCTGATGCAGCGAAGAGCACGGGGTTGGGTTTGCCATTTGTGCGTGAGGTGATTAGCTTGCATGGTGGTGAGGTGAGTTTGGAGAATTTGCTCGAGGGTGGGGTGCGGGTTAGGTTGCGGTTCGCTTTTGGATGAATGGGTTTGTTTGTGAGCGTTTGTATTTTCGATTTACTGATTCGAGAGACAAAAGATTGGCGTGAAGCTTTTCCTTCTTGTCGATTTGATGAAACCTAATTTTGATCCCTAATAGCGAAACCGAAGCAAATACGATGCGGGTTCTAAAAGATCGGGATTAAATTGCCTTTAACTTCGCTGTCGGTTACCTTTGTATTTTCAAAATTAAATAATGTTAGACGCATAAACCTATGACAACGCAATCCTCCATCGCGACCGTCGCCCTCGTAGTACGAGACTACGACGAGGCACTTTCTTACTTCACAAACGTATTCCGATTCGAAGTCGTCGAGGATCGCGCACTCACTTCAGAAAAGCGTTGGCTAGTCGTGGCTCCTAAAGGAAGTTCGGGTGCCCGACTGCTTCTGGCTAAAGCATCAACGCCCGAGCAACTTGCACACCTTGGTGATCAAACCGGTGGGCGCGTATTTTTGTTCCTCGAAACGGATGATTTTTGGGAGACACACGCCCACTTCAAATCCCATGGTGTTAAGTTCATCGAGGAGCCGCGTGAAGAATCTTATGGTACTGTCGTTGTGTTACTCGATCTGTACGGAAACAAATGGGACCTCATCGGGCGAAATCATAGAATTGTAGAGAGCGAGCAATGACATCGCACATTTCACAAAACAGAAAATTTAGGAAGCTATTCGTTCTTAGTAAAATGGGAGATGTTCGTTGAGGTTTAGCAAGTTCAATAGTACGCTTCCAAATTCTACACAGTTCGAAATCCAGTAAGTAGGTTGGGCTGTAAAGCCCAACATCCCGTTGTCGTGTCGATCAATGTTGGGCTTCGCAGGCTCAACTCCAAAAAATTGTGTTTTATTTGTGTAGGGGTTATCTTTGCATTCTATAAAACTACATCACGTGAGAATTTTCTATGCCCTTTCAAGACGTCCCTAAGTATCAAAGTTACCGCCTGCTCGCAGTGACAATCCTAAGTTTTTCTACGCTATTGATTTCCTCTTGTGCTACAAACAATGTGAAAGAGAATCGCCAAGCACAAACCGGTTTTGAAGAAAGGCAGGACGCACGAGTAAGTCTTGAGATACTGAAAAATGCAATAGGTAAAACGATGGATAGCGCAGAGATGTCTTTAGTGAGGAAGGCTGCAGTCGCGCAACCAGAAATTTCTAACTTTGATGAGAATGAACTTGTCTACTTTATGTGGAAAAAACTCGGCATTGAATTGTTTTTTGAACGCAAGAAACTCAAAGCCGTGCGTCTATATGGGGACAAGAATAAAGAATATTATTCCTCTTATAACGGCGATTTACCTCAAGGCTTACTTTTTTCTGACAAGCGATCGGATGTTGAGAGGAAATTAGGGGTTCCTGATCAGAGTGGCGGAAGAGATGTTATTAATGCTTGGGTTTGGTACGAGAGACTTAAACTACAGATAACATATAAGACAGTCGATATGAACGACATGAATACCAGCATTGATAACATATCGATAAAATAGGAATGTTGGGCTTCGCAGACTCAGCGCCAAGTCAGCTTTAGGCTTCCTCAACATCTGACAACTTCCCACGCAGCATAAACACGCGCAAACAATCTTCTGCTGCCGAACGTAGCTGCTGCCAAGCTGGTGCTAGTTGTATGTAGGCGAGTGCCGGGAGTGGTCGCACGAGAGTCTTGTGGGTGTTTTCCCAAATGCTTTGAAACTGTGTAATCGCGTTTCTTTCTGCTTCTGAAAACGTGGGCGTTTTCAGTTCTGCTTTCAAATATTCCGCTTCAGGTATGTCCACAGGCAAATCATTCTCAAAGTACGAGTATCAAGCAATCATTTTCTCAATTAACCCGCAATCAGCTGAATTTATCTTTGCTAATTGATGGATCTTGTCTTTAGTTCAGGCTCCAGGATGCTCCATTACTGATTTACTAAGCTTGAATTTGATAGTATTCTTTAATGATGAACAACTGCTTTTTGGTCGCAAAGCGCTTCATTCGATAAGCCTGAGTGCGAGCCGGACAAGATTTGCAAATTTGATTTGATATACGAATATCGGTAGACATGAAAAAGGACAACACTTAATGCGTTTCCTCAAAGGAAAATTTGAGTGAAGTATTGCTAAATAAAGAAGTTCAGGTTTATACAAGAAAAATGATGGCTTTTAGAAAAATTACATTTGCAGTACTTTTCGGCATTTTCGGTTTGATTGCATTTCATGCTAACGCTACTGAAAAATATGACATTGTTTCGGTTGAGCCAGGAAATAAAATTAAAGCTATTACTGCTCCTTTTGTTGGCGTACTCGAATCCGGTCATTTCAGTCCTAAAAACTCAACAGAGTTTGGCATATGGAAGATAAATGATGAACTTAACATTAAGGCGGAATATTCTTGCTGGTTAGAGCGTCAATATGGCTTCTGGCCAGAATTAGATTGTCAGGGAAAATTCTCTATTTACTATGATCGTGATGGAGTTTTGGCTCGAAAAGCTGCCTATCGTGAAATAATTTTGGCTCGACAAGCTGCTGAACGAAAAGCCCAAAAGGAAAAAGGAGAGTGGCGTGTAGCGGAATTGTTATTGATGAAAGAGCACTTTGATGAAATTCAAAATTTTGATCACAATGATGATGTAAATCAGAAATTGAGTGAAAGCTTGGTCGTTTCACAATCTAAAGCGACTTTTGAAAATGTTATAAATAAAGGTCATTATGTCTCAATCGATGGTGTAAATTATTTACTTGAAAACTTGAAGTCGCACTCAGCGAGTGAAATGGCGGATGTAGTTACCTTCGCTAATGGTATTTTAGAACAAGAGCGAAAAAAGGTTATTACAATTTCAGTTTTGACCGTACTCGGACTTGCCATTCTGACCTATGTTATTCACAAACTTGTCGTGTATCTACGAAGACATCTCAAAAAAGTTCGCGAGAGGACCCAAAAGCTCAAAGATTCCACATTCGTCAAAGTTGATGAGTTACGGGCTGCTCATCAGCGACGGAAGGTACGTGCAGTAATGATGGATGAGACCATTCGAGAAATGACCAGAACATCACTAAACGAGACAGACTCCAAAAGTAAAGAAGTTTTGTTAGCTGAGCTACGTAAGGCTATAGAAAATGGCAATCATGAGCTAGCAAATGCATTAGAATCGGCTCTGAAGAAGTCCTAGTAGGCTCTTAATTTGAAGTTAAGCGCGGTATACAGCTTACGTTCTTCATGTGAATCCGTGAATCGTTCCCAAAAGTAGCCCAAGATTTTATCCGCATCCTTCATTCTCAAATAGAACTTCATTAGCAAGGTATATGCCATTTACGCCATTTCATTTCGGACCCGGAGCAGTGATCCATGCGATGGCACCTAAGCAGGTGAGTTTTCTTGCTTTTTGTACCGCAAACGTGATGATCGATGTTGAGCCTTTGTATTTCATGATCACGCGTCAAGATCGCCTGCATCAATTTTTTCACACCTTTGTAGGGGCGACTTTAGTAGCGCTGGCGACGCTCTTACTCTTTCTGGGATGTCGGGCGTTTGCGCGAAGGTTTTGGTTGCCGAATCTTTTTGCGTGGCAGGGCTTACATCTTCAACAAGTTGCGGTCGGTGCGATCATTGGCACCTATTCGCATATCGTACTCGACAGTATGATGCATATGGACATCACACCGCTCGCGCCTTTCAGCGATATGAATCCCTTGCTGCGAATCGTTTCTCTATCGACCTTACATTGGATTTGCTTTGGTTCAGGTGTAGTGGCTTTACTTATCCTTGGCAGGAGAAAGCTGATCAATGACAAGCCTGAAGACGCAATTTAATTTGTTTTTGAAAACGGACTCGTGTCTTGATATGACATGCTTTGGAAATCAGAAAATTCGGGAGAATTTTCGTTTGTTGTACAGTTCGTTAGTTCACAAAGCCCAACATGCGATTCCTGTGTGGAACCCCGTTGGGCTTCGCTTTGCTCAGCACCAACCTACCCAATAGCTTCCTCAATATCCGACAACTTCCCTCGTAATATAAACACGCGCAAACAATCTTCTGCCGCCGCGCGTAATTGCTGCCAAGCTGGTGCTAGTTGTATGTAG
>DLGN01000012.1 GCA_002482715.1 Oxalobacteraceae bacterium UBA7693 | reverse complement strand
TTGCTGGCCGTGCATGGCACCGAGATCTTCGACGCCGCATCGGCCAGGGGTGTCATGGTGGCCTTCGAGGCCGCCGTGGCCGGGGGCATCCCCATCATCAAGGCGCTGCGTGAGGGCCTGACGGCCAACAGCATCCAGTGGATTGCCGGCATCATCAATGGCACGACCAATTTCATCTTGTCGGAAATGCGTGATAAAGGTTTGGACTTCGCCACCGTCTTGAAGCAAGCACAGGCTTTAGGCTACGCGGAAGCGGATCCAACTTTTGATATTGAAGGTATCGATGCTGCACATAAGTTAACCATTATGGCTTCCATTGCATTTGGTATTCCAACACAATTCGACAAAGCATATGTCGAAGGCATCACGAAATTAGAAGCGACCGATATCGAATATGCAGAACAACTTGGTTATCGTATTAAGCTGCTAGGCATTACGAAACGTAGCGAAGCGGGTATCGAGTTGCGTGTGCATCCGACGCTGATTCCAGAAAAACGCCTGATCGCCAACGTCGAAGGTGCGATGAATGCAGTCTTGGTGCAAGGCGATGCGGTAGGTGCTACTTTGTATTATGGTAAAGGTGCAGGTTCGGAACCAACTGCTTCCTCGGTAATTGCAGACGTCGTTGATATTACACGTTTGGCGACAGCCGATCCTGAACATCGCGTTCCTTATCTGGCATTCCAGCCTAATGCGTTAAGCGATTTGAAAGTCCTGCCAATTTCTGAGGTATTCACTAGCTATTATTTGCGTATGCGTGTGGAAGACAAGCCTGGCGTATTGGCTGACGTCACAAAGATATTGGCTGAGTTTTCAATTTCTATCGATGCCATGCTGCAAAAAGAGCCAGCAGAAGGTGAGTCTCGTACTGACATCATTATGCTGACACATCAAACGCAAGAGAAAAATGTCGACGCTGCGATTGCAAGAATCGAGGCTTTGGCTTCTGTGACGGGTAAGGTGACTAAGCTGCGTTTGGAAGAGCTGAGTTAAATTAAATTAGCCTATGGCGAGCGTGAAGTCGGCGAAGCATAGGCTAAGTTAACAAACAAAAAAGAGAATGTCGTTTATGCGGCATTCTCTTTTTTGTTTATTGACGCTGAAATATGACTGCTTGAAAACGTCAAATTCAATCACGCTTCAGCATCAATAAAATATTCCAATCTTCGATCACCGATGACAAGTTCAAGAATGCCAGAAGCGATCGCCGCATCTCTGACTATCTGCTCGAATTGTGCGGGCACATTTTTATAGACTTCCATCCAAGTATGAACGCCATCTAATGCTTCCGGACGGCGCTGCAATTGAGGTGCTGTCATTGCAAAATCACTGCTCGCCCACAGATTTTCAACCACATAGTGTTGCAATCGATTGGCGCAGACTTGTATTTGTCTGGCATTTTCCACTTTCGCTTTGTAGTAAATATAGCAGTCCATTTTTTTCCACCTATTCAGTGACATCGAGATACGCATACGGCAGGGGTAAAAATTCCAAAACAGGTCCATCGCTAAGACCTAAATGTACTTTGCCTTGTTCTTGATCAAGCAGTTTAATTTCTACCAAACAGGCAAAATTATTATCAAAATTGCGCTCCGCACTAACGATCATGCCGCAGGGCTGACTTGGGTCATTATCGGAAAAAACTTCCATTGCCACATTGACCGCTTCTGCCTTCACTAAAGCGATCGCCATCCGTCGTTTGAGTTTGCCGAGATACTGACTGCGGGCGACGATTTCTTGACCTGGGTAACAGCCTTTTCTAAAATTCACTCCGCCGATTAATTCGAAATTAATCATCTGCGGTACAAATTTTTCTTTGCTTTGCTCGACAACTTGCGGCAAGCCGGCATAGATATTTCCTAAGCGCCAAATGCTAGCATCAACTTTTTGTAATTCTGTGCTGATTTGCGTGGAGATTGCCGCCAATTTCTCATGACTGATGACCCATTGATAGCGCGGTGAATCAAATGCATCTTGCACGCGAATCACGCTACCCATATCGCCACTGACTTTGTCATTAATCATGCTAGGCAATTCTGTAAATTGGCTCAATAAGAAAACTTCTGCGGCTTTGCCGCCAAGTCCAAGAATCGCGAATTGTTCGCTAATATCTTCGAGTTTGACTTTGGAGCGCATTACGAACATTTGCAAACGTTTTTGTAAAGCGGGCTGCAAGCTAGACGAGCATTGCAAAACAATATTGCTATCCGTTTTCCAATACAAAAAGCTTGCTAACATGCGTCCCTTAGGCGTGCAATAGGCCGCGTAACGTGCTTGTGTCTGGTTCAAATGCTCGAGGTCATTGCTGAGTTGATTGTGCAAAAAACTGGCTGCATCATCGCCATTTGCTTGTATCAAACTTTGATCTTGTAGTTGGCAAATATAACCATTTGCCAGCTGTTCTGGACGCATATTGGACGCGTTGAAGCGATTGGCGGATTCAAATAATTGCTGTGTTGTGCTCATATTGTGCTTATGTTGTGCTGATTTTTCCAGTTTTTATGTCAATGCAGAATGTTCCCATTTACAATGACAGCGATTTTTATGATTATCGCAGCAAAATGAGATTAGTGTTCACATGGCTTCTTTGAAAAAATTCTTTGTTTTTTGTACTTTACTGGTCTTGCTAATCGCTGGAGTCAGCGCATGGATGTTTATGCGCTGGATCGAAACGCCACTTAGTAATGACAAAGCGGTCGAATTCACCATTAAATCCGGCAGCAATATACGCGGAGCCTCACGGCAGTTGGTTGATGCAGGCGTTCCAATTCACCCTTATTTATTTGAAGCTTTAGCACGTATGACTGGTAAAGCTGCCAGTTTAAAGGCAGGTTCATTTGAACTGCAAACCCAAGAAACACCGCAACAATTACTCAAAAAAATTGTGGAAGGCAAATTTAGTTTAACTAATTTAAGCATCATCGAGGGCTGGAGTTTTAAGCAAATGCGTAACGCCATTGATGCACATCCAGCGATCAGGCACGATACCATCGGCTTATCTAACCGCGATCTCCTTATCAAGATTGGCAGTAAATATCAACACCCCGAAGGCTTGTTTTTTCCCGACACCTATTTATTTGCCAAGAATAGCAGTGACATTCAGGTTTACCAACAAGCGCATCAGGCGATGTTAAATCGCCTCGACGAAGTTTGGAAAAATCGCGCTCCTAATTTACCCTACAAAGAGCCGTATCAAGTTTTAGTGATGGCTTCGATTATTGAGAAAGAAACTGGACAAGCATCTGAGCGTGGCATGATCGCCAGTGTTTTTGTCAATCGCTTACGTTCAGGCATGCTACTGCAAACCGACCCAACCGTGATCTACGGCATGGGCGATCAGTTTCAGGGAAATATACGTAAGCGCGATTTGACCACGGATACGCCGTACAATACTTACACCCGTGCAGGATTGCCGCCCACGCCGATTGCTTTGCCTGGCCTTGATGCATTGAAAGCAGCTGTCAATCCTGAACCCAGCAATGCTTATTATTTTGTCGCACGCGGCAATGGCACAAGTCAATTTTCTGAAAATTTGAATGAGCATAATAAAGCCGTCAATAAATACCAACGCTAAAATAAAAACGAGAATCAAGTATGACGAATAAAGGACAACAGGTTGGACAATTCAGTTGCTTCGAAGGCATCGATGGGGCTGGTAAATCAACCCATATCAGATTTGTTCAAGAGGCTTTGATCCAGCGCGGAATTCAAGTTGTTACGACCAGAGAACCAGGTGGCACACCCTTGGGCGAAGCTTTGCGCGCTTTGCTATTAAAAGAAAAAATGCACTTGGAAACAGAAGCACTATTGATGTTTGCCTCACGTCGTGAGCATATCGCGCAAGTAATACAACCAGCACTTGATGCTGGCACTTGGGTCATATCAGATCGTTTTACTGACGCGACATTTGCGTATCAAGGTGGCGGTCGCAAACTAGACTTACACAAATTGAACACATTAGAACAATGGGTACATCCACATTTGCAACCAGATTTAACATTGCTATTTGATGTGCCAATTGAGGTTGCCAGGGCGCGTTTAGATGCGACCCGTACTTTGGATAAGTTTGAGCAAGAACAAAGCGATTTTTTCAACGATACCCGCAATGAATATTTAAGAAGAGTCGCCGAATTTCCGCAGCGTTTTAAAGTAATCGATTCGACCCGCAGCATTGAAGCAATACAAGAAGAATTATCGAAAATCATTGAAGCGCTATGCGTTAACGTTTTAAACGCAAGTACCACTATCGCATAGGTCAAAAAAAATCAAACAATGAGCAACACTTTATTCGATTGGCAGCAAGACAGTTGGCAGCAAATCATGGCGATGCGTGAACGCATGCCGCATGCTTTTTTGTTATATGGTTCAGAAGGTATAGGTAAAGCGCAATTTGCTGAACATTTAGCAAAATCATTATTGTGCGAATCGCCAGCCGAAGCTGGACATGCCTGCGGACACTGCTTATCTTGCAATTGGTTTGACCAATACAGCCACCCAGATTATCGTCGGGTAAGGCCCGGCTTATTAGATGAAGAAGAGGCCGCAGCGGATGCGGAAGCGGGCGAGGGTGGTGAAGAACCTGAAAAGAAATCTGCCAAATCAAGTAAGGCACCGTCAAAAGAAATCGTGATTGACCAAGTTCGTGCTTTAGCTAATTTCATGAATATTTCTACGCATAGGCAAGGTACACGCGTAGTGGTGATGTATCCAGCAGAAGCTCTGAACGTTCCTGCGGCGAATGCGCTTTTGAAATCACTGGAAGAACCCAATCCAAATACGGTGTTCATTTTAGTTTCGCATAGAATTGATCGATTGCTGCCGACGATTTTGTCGCGCTGCCATAAACTCGCGCTGAGTATGCCAAGTAAAGAACAAGCCTTGGCATGGCTCAAAACGCAAGGCATCAAAGACGCAGACATTTGGTTGGCGCAGCAAGGTGGTGCGCCACTATTGGCATTGGAAATGGCACAGTCGGATGACGTGAAAGAACTCGGTGATTTGTTAGCGATGCTGGCAAAACCAGATATTGAAGTCAGTTTAAAAACCGCCGATAAAATGCAGAAAATGGATATGCCACGCACCGTCTCTTGGATGCAACGCTGGTTGTATGATGTTTTCTCGTACAAGCAAACTGGATTAATTCGCTATTATCCTAAGCATCATGCGGATATCGCCAGATTAGCGGAACGTACAAGCGTGGATAAATTGCTGCATTTGATCAAAAATGTGCAAGATAGACAGGCAATTGCGAGTCATCCCTTATCAGGAAAACTATTTTTAGAAGATATGCTGTTAGAATATTCGTCTGCTTTTATCTAAGTATTTTTGGATGTCAATGGCGATCCTTTATCAAGGACGCGAACAACATCAACAGGAAAAATTATGGCTGAGTTACCACAAGATCCCGGCGTACCGTTAAACATGCCTTCACCATCGCGGCCTTCCGTGCTGTCGTTGGCGATCAAAGAAAAGTCTGCATTGTTTTCTGCTTATATGCCATTTCTAAAAAATGGTGGTATTTTTGTTCCTACCAACAAGACCTATAAGTTGGGTGAAGAAATTTATGTGATTTTGACTTTACTGGATGATCCTAGTAAGTACCCTATTGCGGGTAAAGTCGCTTGGGTTACTCCGGCAGGTGCGGGCAATAATAAGTCGCAAGGGATAGGCGTACATTTCCCCCAAGACGAAAGTGGCATACGCGTCAAAACCCGCGTCGAAGAAGTGTTGGGCGCAACGATACGCTCTTCACGCGCGACACATACTTTGTAAATAAAGCTACCACCTTATTCAATTAATTACCAAAGCGCTGACACTTGATAACGAAGTTCAGCGCTTTTATTTTGATCTTAATCCCAATATGACCATCACAAGTGCTGCGGCTTTTACTCATCGATTAGCCCGCTTAGAAGATCTCAACGCCATCGTCGCCATCTACAACTCCACCATTGCATCACGCATGGTCACCGCCGATACCGAAGAAATTTCAGTCGAGTCACGTTTGAATTGGTTTCATGAGCACACACCAGAAAAACGCCCGCTATGGGTAGTCGAAGGTGCGCAAGGCGAGATTATTGGCTGGCTTTCGTTCTCTAACTTTTATGGACGCCCAGCGTATTCTGGCACTGCAGAGCTATCAATCTATCTGCATGAATCTACGCGTCGTCAAGGTTTGGGACGCTATTTTTTAGAACAAGCCATCGCCTTTGCACCTAAAATCCAAGTTCATACCTTGCTAGGCTTTATTTTTGGACACAATGTCGCCAGCATGAATTTATTCGCCTCGTTCAACTTTGAAATTTGGGCCAACATGCCGAAAGTCGCAAATTTGGATGGTGTTGAACGGGACTTGATTATTTTTGGTAAGCGAGTAGCTTAAATATCTTCCTTGAGAAGTGGTGAATAGATTGAACCGCTAGGGATTGGCTTATTGAAATCATCGCAAAATCAAGCGCTTATATTGCAAACAGAGTAAAATTCGGGCTTATCGACATCTTTATGACTGGTTCAATTCGCTTGGGTCAGCATCAATCATTCAGGAATCCCCACTATGCTGAGCTATCGCCATGGTTTTCACGCTGGCAATCATGCTGACGTTCTCAAACACTTTGTTTTAATCGAATTGCTGAATTATCTCGGCCAAAAAGATACTGCTTACACTTACGTTGATACGCATTCCGGTGCTGGCTTGTATTCTTTGGATACTGGCTATGCGATGAAGAACGCAGAGTACGAAACGGGTATAGCGCCATTGTGGGGCAGAGATGATGTACCAGCAGCTTTGCAGGAATATCTGAACTTAGTCAAAGGCATGAACCCCAGCGGCAAGATGCGTTACTACCCGGGCTCTCCTTACTGCGCAAATGAAGTGATGCGCTCGCAAGACCGCTTACGTCTGTTTGAATTACATCCTAGTGAAATTAAAATCCTTAGTGAAAATTTTCGCAAATTAGAGGCGCACAAAGCCGAGCAGGGCGAACGTCAAACCGTGCGTGGCAAGCGCATTATGATTAATGCCGGTGATGGTTTTGAAGGTTTGAAGGCAATCTTGCCGCCGCCATCGCGTCGTGGTCTGGTCTTGATTGATCCGCCGTATGAAGTCAAAGATGATTATCGTCGCGTCAAAGTTTGTCTGGAAGATGCTTTGGTGCGTTTTCCAACTGGCACTTATGCGGTCTGGTATCCGGTTTTATCGCGCATAGAATCCAAGCAATTGCCTGAGCGCTTGAAACGCATTCCGGCGAATGGCTGGTTGAACGTGACTTTAAGTATTAGCGGCCCGACACCTGATGGTTTTGGTTTGCACAGTAGCGGCATGTTTATCATCAATCCACCATGGACTTTAGAGGCGACTTTACGAGAAGTGATGCCGTATTTGGTACGTGTCTTAGGTAAAGATGTTAGCGCCAAGTTTGAAATTGAATCAGGTGAAACTGAGACCGTTCGTATGAAAGGGCCCGTGCGAGCTCCCATACGTCCACTTGCTGATCGTAGCAATCGTGCGGATCAACGCCCAGGACGACCTGCTGTGGAGGGCAGTGCTCGCCCTCAAGTCGGTAGTTTGCGTACGAAAGCAGCTGTTGCCCCAAGTCGTAATACCGGCGCAGGTGCCAACCGTGATGTAGGGCCGGGAAAGCGCGTCGCTCGTCCTGCAAATTTATCGAAAGCGCGTTCACGTTAATGCTGTAATAAGAATGCGCACCTTTAAGGCAACTAAGGTGCGTGCTTCGTGTTATTTGTTTTCTTCATGGAGAGCCTTATGCAAAAAATTCTTTTCGCATTCATGTTGAGTCTGACGGCGACTGGCAATTTGGCGTATGCCGATACCTTGAAAATCGCTGTCATCGACCCGATGTCTGGGCCGTTTGCGCCCGTCGGACACAATACCTTTAACTCGTTCACCTATCTCGCCGAACGTGCGAATGCAGAAAAGTGGGCGGGGGAACATAAGTTAGTGTTCGATGCCTTTGACAATAAAGCGGGCGTGCAAGAAAGTTTAAGTCTGCTCAAAACCATCATCGACAAAGATTATCGTTATGTTGCGCAAGGTACCGGCTCAGCTGTTGGCTTAGCGCTGATCGACGCCATCAATAAACATAATCAACGCAATCCAGGCAAAGAAATTATTTATCTGAATCACGGCTCAATTGACCCAGATATGACCAATAGCAAATGTAGCTTTTGGCATTTTCGTTTTGATGCGAATTCGGACATGAAAATGGAAGCGCTCAGCACCTTCATGGCGGCGGATAAAAACATCAAAAAAGTCTATCTGATCGGCCAAAATTATTCACACGGCCAGCAAGTCGCACGTGCTGCGAAATCCTACTTGGCACGTAAGCGGCCAGATATACAGATCGTCGGTGAAGACTTGCATCCGCTCGCGACAGTCAAAGATTTTGCACCTTACATTAGCAAAATTAAAGCATCAGGTGCAGATTCCGTCATTACCGGAAACTGGGGTACTGACTTGGCGCTGTTGATTAAAGCGGCGAAAGAAGCAGGTTTGAGTGCTAATTTTTATACCTATTACGCTAGCTCGACTGGTGTACCAACCGCCATGGGATCAGCGGGTGTTGATAAAGTCAAACTGATAGGCTATTGGCACCCGAATAATGCGTCAGCATTGGGCGCGCAATTGACCAAAGGCTTCAAAGAAAAATACAAAGATGATTTGTCGTCTGTCTCCACATATACCTTGATTGCCAGCTTGAGCAAAGCCGTGAAAAAAGCGGGCACGATAGATCCTGTCAAAGTCGCCTTAGCGCTAGAAGACACGCAAATTGATTTCTTCGGCAATCCAGCCAGCATGCGTAAAAGTGATCACCAAATTCAACAAACTTTGTATCTGTCTAATTGGGTTAAATTGAACGGTAAAGACGTTCAGTTTGATCAGGAAAATACAGGCATGGGCTGGCAAACTTTACAAAAAATCGATGCCTTTGTGGCGGCACAACCGACCTCATGTCAGATGAAACGGCCTTGATGTTGTTTCGGATGTTAGCCTGAATAGCCAATTCTTTGCATGCGGGTTATTCTATGCGCATAAATATGAAATATAGGAATTCTGGCTGACACCAGCTGTAATAAGCGTCATACCGGAATTGATCCCATAAGTGCCAACTTAAAAGGGAAATTGTGCAAGTATCATGTTCCCTCCCTTTCAAGGGGAGGGCTAGGGTGGGGATGGGTTACAGTGACGCAATCAGCAGTCGCTATCACACGACTAAAACCCATCCCCATCCCAACCTTCCCCTTGAAGGAGAAGGAGCTAAAAGCACAAATCCCGAACATTAAAGCAAAAAAAGGAGAGAAAGTAATGGCGCATCCAAGCTTTTCTCCGCGCTCCTCTGCGCCTCCGCGTTTCGGCGTTGAGGAGTTTTGACTTTTTGATTCTAAGCCTATTTGTTAAATTAGCCTGAAAGTTCGAATCTTTGGAATTTTTCCTCATCAATTTATTCAATGGCCTGAGTTACGGCCTTTTGCTCTTTATGCTTTCAGCGGGGCTGACGCTGATTTTTAGCATGATGGGTGTTCTCAATTTTGCGCATGCCAGCTTTTATATGTTGGGCGCTTATCTCGGATATACCTTTAGTGGTTTATG
The DNA here is from genome assembly GCA_002482715.1 of Oxalobacteraceae bacterium UBA7693. GTDB lineage: Bacteria > Pseudomonadota > Gammaproteobacteria > Burkholderiales > Burkholderiaceae_D > Undibacterium. Next base: position 5,637 of record DLGN01000012.1, on the reverse strand, counting down.
GGAATTTTGGTGGGGCTTGTTGCTATCACCGATAGTCACTGGTTTGCTGGGTGTCGTCGTCGAGCGATTTGCACTTAGGCGTTTGCATGCGCAAGGTCAATTGGCTGAGCTGCTGTTTACTTTTGGACTCTCTTATCTGATTGTCGAATTAGTGCAATTAACTTGGGGACGTCTGACGGTTCCTTATGCGATTCCAGCATCTTTGCAAGGCGCGCTATTCCCTATCTATTCCAGTACATTTTCGGTTTATCGCGCTTTCATGGCGCTCGTTGCGCTGGTGATGCTAGCAATCATCTATCTTCTGATGACGCGCACCCGTATCGGTTTGGTGATACAAGCCGCATTGACACAGCCAAATATGGTAGAAGCATTAGGTCATAACGTGCCGCGTATTTTTATGTGGGTGTTTGGCACGGGTTGTGCCTTGGCCGGTTTGGCTGGGGCTGTGGGTGGTAACGCCTTTGTCACCGAGCCGGGTATGGCAGCTAGCGTTGGTAGCATTATCTTTGTGGTCGTGGTGTTGGGTGGCATGGGATCTTTGGTGGGCGCATTTTGGGCGTCCTTACTGATTGCCTGTGTGCAGACTTTTGCGGTGACGCTTGATGTCTCATTACTTAATCTTATTCAGCGCATTGGTGGCGATATCCAAGCTGATCACTTTGCATATGCCTTGCTGTCTTTAAGCGTCTCGCAGATCGCACCGATCTTACCTTTTTTGATGTTGATCTTAATGCTATTGTGGCGACCGCAAGGTTTGATGGGAACGCACAATGCTTAAGAATTTTCAACTGCGGTCTCGACCACGCTTTCAGCCCTATCTGCCAGTGTTTTGTATAGCATTGTTGAGCTTCGCCATCTTATTTTTGCCTGCGTATTTTTCTTCTGGCAAAGCTCTAAATTTCATCTCTCAAGTTTGCATCGCATCGGTTTTTGCTTTGTCTTTTAATATGTTGCTCGGTCAAACTGGCATGCTGTCTTTTGGACATGCGGTTTATTCTGGCTTGGGGGGATTTGTCGCGATTCATGCTATGAATAAAATTAGCGATGGCGGTTTGAATTTGCCGCTCAGTTTAATTCCCTTGATCGGTGGCTTGGCGGGTGCTCTATTCGGTAGTTTTTTTGGATGGATTTCAACCAAGAAATCAGGTATCACTTTTTCTATGATTAGCCTGGGCATAGGTGAATTAGTGTTCGCCAGCGCCTTGATGTTTCCGGGATTCTTTGGTGGCGAGGGTGGCATTAGCGCTAATCGGGTTTCAGGCGAAGCTTTCTTTGGCATCACGTTTGGCCCGCAGATCGAAGTCAGCTATCTGATTATTTTATGGACGCTCGTTGCGGTGTTGTCCATGTCCTTTATCCAAAAAACGCCTCTAGGAAAATTGGCAGAGGCAGTACGAGATAATCCCGAGCGCGTCTCTTTCATAGGTTTTGATCCACGCTGGGTGCGCTTTTTAATGTTCGTCTTGTCGAGTTTTTTTGCCGGTATTGCAGGGGCTTTGTCGGCTATTAATTTTGAAATCGTGACGGCAGAAAACCTCAGTGCTGTGCGCTCTGGTACGGTGCTTTTATTTACGTATATCGGTGGTATCAGTTTCTTCTTGGGCCCTGTTGTTGGCGCGATGCTTGGTATATTTATGTCCGTATTTTTATCTGAGTTGACTCCGGCCTGGCAGTTATATATGGGAATCTTGTTTATCTTCATCGTGGTGAAAGCACCGCAAGGTCTGAGTGGTCTCGCATTCAATTTTTCTTGTGCATTTAAGCGTGCGCAAACACAGGCATCGCTACAGAATTTTATCTTGCGCTGTGGTGTCAATGTTCTACTTGCAGGCATGTTTTCTTGCGGAATTATTTTAATCACAGAAATGCTATATCGCCTGCGTTTTCAAACGGGAGACGCGCAAATATTGCGTTCTTTTGGCTTGGAATTAAATCCACATAACTTGCTTAGCTGGGTTGTCGCAGCCCTATTGCTTAGTGCGAGCATCAGCCTCGCCGTATTATTTAAAACAAAGCAAAGGGGCAGCAGATGAGCGTACTTAGTTTGCAGCAAGTGAAGCTTGAAATCGGTAGCGCCAAGATACTTCGCGGTGTTGATTTGGAATTGCATGCAGGAGAGCGACTGGCTTTGATAGGCCCAAATGGTGCAGGAAAATCTAGCCTATTCAATCTGATTTCAGGACGACATTCTGATAATGCAAAAATGCATGGTCAGATATTTTTAAATGAGAAAAAAATTTCTGGCCTGCCACCACATCAGATAGCACGGCAGGGCTTAGCGCGGAGTTTTCAAGTCAGTAATGTATTTACGCATCTAAGCGTGATCGACAATCTTTCTTGTGCTGTCATGTGGCACTTGGGTTTTCGTTATACATTTTGGCGCAGATTTTCGCAGCAGAATCAGATTCATGTACAAGCCGCGCAGTTAATGGACATCATAGGATTAAACGCGCAGCGCGATCAAATTGCTGGCGAGCTGAGCTATGCCGCGCAACGCACTTTAGAAATCGGCATGACGGTAGCCAGCGGTGCGCATTGCATCTTATTGGATGAACCAACAGCAGGCATGAGTCGTTCTGAAACAGAAAAAACCATCACGCTAATTCGTGAGTTAAGTAAAGGCAAAAACCTGCTGATGGTTGAACATGATATGCACGTGGTATTTGAACTGGCCGACAGAATAGCCGTGATGGTACACGGAGAAATCATCGCTTGCGATACACCAGAAAAAATCCGCCGTCACGCCAAGGTGCAAGAGGCTTATTTGGGACATTTGGAGAGCACAGTATGAGTGTCTTGCTACGTGTAGAAAATTTGCATGCTTACTACGATAAGAGTCATATTTTGCACGGCCTGAATTTCGACATTAAATCAGGTGAAATACTCGCGCTATTGGGCAGGAACGGTGTTGGACGATCTACGACTTTAAAAGCGATTATGGGTATGCTAAAGGCTGAAGGTAGTATCCGTTTTCGAGGCCATGAAATTTTAGGGCTGCCGAGTTTTAAAATTGCTCAATCAGGCATAGGCTATGTTCCGGAGAACCGCGAAATCTTTGCTGAACTTAGCGTAGAGCAAAATCTGCATTTAGGAAAAAAATCTGGTGTCAATGATCAAGCAAAGTGGCAGTTAGATGAGATGTATGACTTATTTCCTATCCTCAGAGAACGCAGACATATAAAAGCAGGTGTGTTGTCCGGTGGTGAACAGCAAATGCTAAGCCTGTCACGCAGCTTGCTAGGTAATCCTGATTTACTATTGATCGACGAACCAACCGAAGGTTTAGCACCTAAAATCATCGAGCTTTTGCGTGATTTTTTTATTAAAATCAAACAACGTGGCATCGCGATTCTATTGGTTGAACAAAAACTGAATTTAGCCTTACAAGTAGCGGATCGTTTCTTGATTATGGGACACGGCCAAACGGTATTTGAAGGAGATCAACAAGCATTGCTCGCGAACGAGGCGATTCGTCAGGAATGGCTGGAAGTTTGATGTAATATAAAACGCTGTAAGCTGAAATAAAAATTAGTTCTAAACATAAAAATAAAGAGACAAAACATGACAGCATCGATGCAGATAAATGACAGCTTAGCGATCATCACGATTGACAATCCACCGGTGAACGGACTCGGTCACGCAACTCGTTCTGCCATCGCAGAGTGTCTAAAAACTGCCGAAACTAATTCAGATGTGACAGCCATCCTACTCACTGGCAGTGGTAAAGCATTTTCGGGTGGTGCGGACATTAAAGAGTTTGGTACAGAGAAAACTTTTGCACAGCCTTCATTGCCTGCTTTGATTGAACAGATGGATGCGTACACCAAGCCCATCGTTGCCGTCATCAACGGCGTATGCATGGGAGGTGGTCTGGAATTGGCACTGGCTTGTCATTATCGCGTTGCGAGCAGTGGCGTGCAGATCGCTTTGCCCGAGGTGAAGTTAGGACTATTGCCCGGCGCTGGCGGCACACAACGCTTACCACGTTTGTTAGATATGGAAACTTGCGCCAGTATGATCAGTGCTGGACAAATTGTCTTGTCAGATAAGTTGGCACAAAGCGCTTTGTTTGACATCTATGTAAGCGATCCTCAAAAGCTACTGGCTAGTGCTGAAGATTTTGCACGCGGTATCGCTGATGTACGACCTATTCCACGTGTGCGTGACAGACCTGCGAATGCGCCAACAACATCTGATTTTTTTACAGTGATGCGTAGCGCACTAATGAAAAAATCTAAGCATTTCCCCGCACCATTTGGCTGTCTCGATGCTTTGGAAGCGAGTCTTACACAAAGCTTTGAAGATGGTATCAAGACCGAACGCGCTATTTTTCAGCGCTTATTGCAAAGCCGAGAATCTTTAGCATTGCGTCATATTTTTATGGCGGAACGCGCCGCTGGAAAAATTGCTGGAGTGGATGCAAGTACGCCCTTACGCAATATCAAATCCGTAGCAGTGATCGGTGCTGGCACAATGGGCGCAGGAATCGCTATGAATTTTGCCAATGTTGGCATACCTGTGCAAATTCTCGATCTGCAAGCCGCGTCCTTAGAAAAAGGCTTGGAAAGAATTCGCAACAATTATCAAAGCGCAGTCAGTAAAGGCAAGCTCACACAAGAGCAATGTGAACAGCGTTGCGCACTAATACGCGGTGTCGATCATTATGCAGCGATCGCTCAAGCTGATTTGGTGATAGAAGCCGTATTCGAAGAGATGCAAGTCAAGCAAAGTGTATTTGAACAACTTGATCAGGTGATGAAGCAGGATGCGATTTTGGCGTCGAATACTTCAACTTTGGATTTGAATCAGATCGCGCGTTTCACCAAGCGTCCGCACGATGTCATCGGCTTGCATTTCTTTAGTCCCGCCAATGTGATGGAATTGTTAGAAATCGTGCGAGGAGAGCAAACAGCGGCTGATGTATTGGCAACTTGTGCTGCCTTGGCCAAAAAGATCAAAAAGACCGCCGTAGTCGCTGGCGTTTGTGATGGTTTCATCGGCAACCGCATGTTAGAGCAATACACCAAACAAGCAGCGTTTTTGTTAGAAGAGGGCTGTACACCGCAACAAGTGGATAACGCAATCGAAGCCTTTGGTTTTGCGATGGGACCATTTCGCATGAGTGATCTGGCGGGTAACGACATTAGTTGGGTGATACGCAAACGGCGTCTTGCTGCAAATCCTCAAGCAATTTATTCCAAACTCGGCGATTTGCTGTGCGAGCAAGGGCGGTTTGGGCAAAAGACCCAAGCCGGCTGGTATGACTATCAAGCCAATGACAGAACCGCGCACCCATCTGAATTAGTCGATCAAATAATCAAGCAACACGCACAAACGCTGGATGTAGCACAAAGACAAATCAGCAATGAAGAAATTGTTCAACGATTAGTCTTAGCTTTAGCAAACGAAGGCAGAAAAATCCTACGTGATGGCATCGCAGCACGCGCTTCGGATATTGATATTGTGTATATGAAAGGCTATGGTTTTCCACTGCATCGCGGCGGGCCTATGTTTTATGCAGACGGTTTAGGTTGGGATAAGGTGGATGCTCTTCTAATGCAATTTCAACATGGGCATCAAGGTGGAACTTGGGTTCTGTAGGTTTAAATATCGATTTCGTAGGGTGCGCCATGCGCA
>DLGN01000360.1:987-7887 GCA_002482715.1 Oxalobacteraceae bacterium UBA7693 | reverse complement strand
AGTAAAATCCTCGTTTATCCAGCACCAGAAGCATCAGCACCACCATTACCTTTCGGAACAGAAGGACAAGGCAGCGCGCTGTCGCATCTAGGCAATGAAGACTTTTCTGGCGTCCGCAGTTATCAATCGGGAGATCCTTTAAAACATCTGTCGTGGAAACACATTGCCAGAATAGATCTGGATGCTGGTGGCAATCTTATTTCCAAACAGTTTTCGGGCACGAGTGGTGGGTCAATTTATCTCGACTTCTCCACACTGCCACCACAGCTTGATCTGGAATTACGTCTATCCAGAATGTGCAGCTGGATACTCGAGGCAGAACGCCAGCAACTTGATTATGCTTTTAAATTAAGGCATATCGATTTATCCGCATCGCAAGGTGAAGTTCATCGCGCCGCTTGTTTAGAAGCCCTCGCGACATTTGAGTTGGATAACGCACATGAATAAATTCATATCAGCCTTATCTGCGACAACATCCGAATTGAGCCGCGATAAACGCGATACTTTGCTTTTGGTATTCGCTTGTCTTTTGGTGATACTGAATCATGTCGATAGTCTTTTTACATGGATTAGCATTAGTTCTATCGCTGTGATGTCATGGCGTGCTTGGCTTACTTTACGTGGAAAGCAACTACCATCACGCTGGATTTTATTACCCATCGCGTTAGGTTTGATGGCAGGCATTTTTTGGCAATTCCGCAGCTTTTTTGGCCGCGAAACCGGAGTCGCCATGTTGGTTCTACTCTTGTCTTGCAAAATGTTAGAGATGCATGCCAAGCGCGATTTGTTTGTCATTTTATTTTTAAGCTTTTTCTTACTACTTACCCGTTTTTTTGAATCACAGAGCATCGCCGCTGCCTTGCAAGTCGCGTTATCAGCATTTGTTTTATTGTTGGCACAGCTGAGCTTTCAATTCGACAATAAATCCATACGCTTATGGCCCCAAGCGAAGCTAATTGCCAGCATGCTGAGCATTGCGATGCCATTAACAGTCTTGGCATTTTTCTTGTTTCCTCGGATTCAAGGACCACTATGGGGCCTGCCCAGCGACGCCAACGTCGCTAGAAGCGGCTTATCTGATTCCATGGCACCTGGAAACATCAGCAAATTGGCTATGTCCGAAGAACTTGTATTTCGTGTCAAATTTCTTGATAAAACTCCAGAGAAATCCGCCTTCTATTGGCGAGCTTTAGTATTGACAGATTTCGATGGCCGACGCTGGTCAGAAAGTGCGAGCAGAAAAATTCATGAGGAGCGCCAACTAGAAGTAAGTGGTTTAGCTATTCCTCAAGAAATCACACTTGAGCCTAGTAATTCCCACTATTTGTTTGGCATTGATAGTGTTGCAACTCCTCCAGTGCTTAATGGACAGCCCGCATTGATCAACTTTGAAAATGAGATTCAGCATCGAGAACAAATTAATCAAAGAATCCGCTATCAGCTCAGTTCTTACACAAACTATCGCCTGAACGCAGAAGGCCACCCAATAGAGCTACGTTTAAATCTCAGACTGCCCAACAACTTTAATCCGCAAAGTATTCGCTTCGCCCAAGAAATTCAACAACGACACAACGAACCATTGTCACGAATTAATGCGGTACTTGAACACTTCCGAACAGAACAGTTTTTTTATACGCTGGAACCGCCGCAGCTCGGGCGGCATAGTGCTGATGAGTTTTTATTTAATACGCGTGCTGGCTTTTGCGAACACTATGCTAGTGCATTCGTCATCCTAATGCGCGCCATGGGAATACCAGCACGTGTTGTTACCGGATATCAGGGCGGCACACTCAATACACAGGGCAATTTCTACGAAGTGCGTCAATCAGATGCGCATGCGTGGGCTGAAGTCTGGCTAAAAGAAAAAGGCTGGGTTCGGGTTGATCCCACCGCAGCAGTTGCACCAAACAGGATCTTACAAAATCTACAGGCAACACAAAACAACTCTGGTTTATCTAGCATAGTCACCAATTTTATAAAAGAAAATGCCTGGAGCCGAGAACTTCGTATGCAATGGAATGCGCTGAATAATTCATGGAATCAATGGGTATTAAATTACAACCAAACCCAACAATCTAAATTATTAGATCGACTCGGGCTGAATCAATTAAATTGGGCAACAACGCTCGCGTGGATTTTCGGCATTGGCCTGATCATCGTTAGCTTATTGGCGATTCCATTACTTCCAAAACCTGTGAAACGCCCATTACATGAGAAGCTATACATTCGTTTGTGCAAAAAATTAGCCAAACAAGGTTTAGAAAAAGCGCCACATGACGGGCCGATCAATTACCTTCATCGCTTACAAGTAGCGGTCAACGATACACAATATCTGCAATTGCAGGAGTTCATACAGCACTATGTCAGCATAAAATATGGTAAAACTTCAGAATCAACGCAATCAGATAAACAAGAGCAACGACGTTTGATAATCAAGCGCATGCAGCAATTACTTCGAAACATATCAGCTTAGTTAACTTTCGCAATCAGGCAGAAAAACATCTTGAAATTACTTCCCCGAATCTTATCCGCCGTCGCCTCCAGCGCATTCGTAATCAAAGCCGGTGCAGCTAGCGCATTCCTGTTTAGCGATCATGCATATGCCGCGATCTCCAACAAAAAAAACACAAAGACGACACAAAAGCCGAGCGCCAACAAACCCCAAGATGTCCATTATTTAGAGTGGCAAGAAGTCCAAACCTTCATTGCGCAAATGCAGACGCAACATCAATTCTCGGCTGTTCAACTTCAGCAGATTTTTGAAAATGCACGGCACATGGAATCTGCCGTCCAATTAGTTAAACCTGCACCTCCAGGCAAACCGAAAAATTGGAAGGTATATCGTGCGCGTTTTGTAGAAAATGGACGTATCGCTGCCGGCGTCGCATTTTGGGAACGCAATCAAGATGCATTAAAACGAGCAGAAAACGTGTATGGCGTACCAGCCGACATTATTGTTGGATTGATTGGAGTAGAAACAATTTACGGAAAGAATACGGGTAGCTTCCGCGCCCTAGATGCATTAACGACACTCGCATTTTCTTACCCCGAAACACCGACGCGAGAAGCAAGAACAAACTTTTTTAAAAACGAACTAGCACAGTTGCTGTTACATGTGCGCGAAAGCGGCTCGGATATTTACTCAATCAAATCGTCCTACGCGGGAGCAATTGGTCTAGCCCAGTTTATGCCTAGCAGCCTAAGGCAATTTGCAGTAGATTTTGATGCTGATAACAAAATAGATCTCAAAGAATCTGAGGCTGATGCCATAGGCAGTGTGGCGAACTATCTCGCCAAACATGGCTGGAAAAAAGATCAGCCATATGCATTCGCAGCTACTTTGCTAGATCAAGATCCAGCGTCGCTCCCACTTAAAGAGGCACTTAACCAAGGGCTAAAAACAAGTTACTCCATTGACGACTTAAAATCCATCGTCAGTACCGCAGATGATAAAGCACCTCGCCATTTAAAATATGGACTAATCGACTTACAGAATGGTGAAGACCCAACTGAATATTGGTTTGCGACAGACAACTTTTTTGCCATCACCAAATATAACCGTAGTTACTTCTACGCGATGTCGGTCATAGACCTCGGCAATGTCATTGCACTCGCGAGACAAAAAGAGCAATAAAACATGCTTTCCGAACAATCAGTTGCAAAATCTAAATTTCTCAATAAAAAATATTGCAAATAAGAATTTTTTGGTCTAAAGTAATGTTATCTAATGATACATTTATGATGATTTACAGGAAAGTGTCAATAGATTTAACAATTTTCCCACTTAATTTTTTCGTATTAAGTAGATAAATTCATCTCAAAGATATAGTATTACTGTTTAAATAATTTAATACAGCACCCTCCTGCACTATCAATAATCATCAATAATGAGGTAATGATGCCAAACTTGACACAATTAGAATCAGATGAAATCGACTACGATCCAAACAACTTGTTGGATACATTGATTAAACAATTGCATTTGAAAAATGACGCTGCACTGTCTAGAGCTTTAGAGGTAGCCCCACCGGTTATCAGTAAAATTCGTCATCGTCGCTTGCCAGTTGGCGCATCTTTATTGATCCGTATGCATGAAATCAGCGATGTCAGCATTAAAGATTTGCGTGCCTTAATGGGTGATCGACGCGCGAAATTCCGTATTAGCGACAAACAATTCAAACCAAAAGATGCTGCCAGTAACAGCTAATTTCGGGTAGTTTTTTGCGAAAAATAAAGAAAAAATCGAAGCTTTAAAGAATCTTAGCGATTCTTAGCTTCGATTTTTTTATTTTACGTTGTTCATCTACAACAAGTATTTATAATAAACGACCTTACTAAGCGGGAAATACGCCGGTCGATAAATATCGGTCACCACGGTCGCAGACGATGAAAACAATCGTCGCATTTTCAACGGTTTCGGCGATTCTCAATGCCACCTCACAAGCACCTGCGGCAGAAATACCACAAAAAATCCCCTCTTCGACGGCCAATCTTCGCGCCATAGCTTCGGCACTTGCCTGACTAACTGACTCTAATCGATCAACTTGTTCATGTCGATAAATTTGCGGTAGGTAGGCTTCGGGCCATTTGCGAATACCTGGAATTTGCGAACCATCTTCTGGCTGCACCCCAATAATTTGCACATTGGAATTCTGTTCTTTTAGGAATTTAGATACTCCCATAATGGTGCCAGTTGTTCCCATCGCGCTAACAAAATGGGTAATTTGTCCAGCTGTATCCTTCCATATTTCTGGACCAGTCGTTTCGTAATGCGCCAACGGATTATCCGAATTCGCAAATTGATCCAAAATAATACCTTTGCCTTCTTTTTGCATTTGCTCTGCCAAGTCACGCGCAGTTTCCATACCTCCTGCCTGCGGTGTCAAAACAATTTGCGCACCATAAGCGGCCATACTTTGACGACGTTCAATACTCAAATGCTCAGGCATCAACAACACCATTTTATAACCTCGCATTGCGGCTGCCATTGCCAGTGCAATACCTGTGTTTCCACTGGTCGCCTCAATCAAGGTATCACCAGGTTTAATTTGTCCTCTCTCTTCGGCTCGCTTGATCATGGAAAGTGCGGGTCGATCTTTCACCGATCCTGCAGGATTATTCCCCTCCAACTTACCCAAAATAATATTATTCCGACGCTGTGCAGTTTCACCAGGCAAACGCTGCAATCGAACCAAAGGGGTATTGCCTATGGTGTCTTCAATAGTTATATAACTCATAGTAATAAGGCGTGATTGAAATGCAAAATCATATTCTAAACCTTGCCGATGATTTCTGCAGAAAACAAATACGCTTCATCGTCCAGTGAGAACGATTAGTCGTAAATACTCAATATTCGACAATGAAATATTTAATAAAACACTGCGCAAAAAATATACAAAAAAAAATCCTCGCTCATTAGAAGCAAGGATTTTCTTTGGCTACTGATTGAATATAAATAACTAAAATAGATTGAACGCGGTCAATTATTCCCACTGCCCGCTTCGCGCTATCTCAGTACCTACTTAGTAGTCTTAGCTTTTGTAGCTGGCATTTGCTTGTCAGAGACATCTTCTTTTTTTGCAGATACTTTAGCTTGTCCATTTACCGTCAGCCCAGCATCAGATAATTTCAAGGCGTTTTTTTCACCAATGCCTTTAATGCGACTTTCAAAATCAGCCCAGTCCTTAAAATTACCACCTTTCGCACGTTCAGCCAAAATCGCTTTTGATTTTGCTGGACCTATTCCTTTTACGCCGTCCAAAGCTGCTTGATCAGCCTTATTTACATCTACATCGGCAAACGCAAAACTGATCGTTGCGAACAAAGCAGCAACCGCAAATATGATTTTTTTCAACATCGTAAGCTCCCAAAAAATGAATTCAATAAAAAGCAATCTGCTTGCAATAAGAGTGTAAATTTATTATTGCAAATACATATTACATTAAATTTATTAAAATACTATATTTTTTGAAATAATTCTTCTCTGGTGACGGTTGCGGTTCCCAATTTACCAACAACAATGCCACCTGCTTGATTCGCGATTAACACAGCGTCATGTAGATTCTTACCTTCAGCCAACATCGCAGCGACCGTGGCGATGACGGTATCGCCGGCACCCGACACATCGAAAACTTCACGCGCCATCGCTGGTACGTGCAAGATTTCTTCATCGGTAAATAAAGTCATGCCTTCTTCGGACCTCGTAAGCAATAGCGCTGCGATATCCAGTTCTTTACGCAGCGCTTGTGCCTTCTTGGTCAAATCGGCTTCGTCTTTCCAACTACCGATCACTTGACGCAACTCTGACTTGTTTGGCGTCAACAAACTGGCACCTTGGTAGATGGAATAATCACTGCCCTTAGGATCGACCAACACGTATTTTCCTAAGCTTTTTGCGTGCGCTATCATGGTGGCGACATTCACCAAACTACCTTTAGCGTAGTCAGATAAGACGATCACATCATGCTCGGCAATTAGGCTATTAAAGCGTGATAATTTATCCTGCAAAATCTGCTCAGTAGGCTTTTCCTCAAAATCAATCCGAATAAGCTGCTGCTGACGACCAATCACACGTAATTTGATAATTGTCGAGATACTTGGATCATGATTCAGATAACTACGAATCCCAACCTCATTCAACAAAGTCTCGACATTGCGCCCCGCTTCGTCTTCGCCAATCACGCCTAGCAAGCTAGTCTCTACACCTAACGCCACAGCATTACGTGCAACGTTAGCGGCACCACCAAGACGCTCTTCTCGTCGCTCAACACGCACGATAGGGACCGGTGCTTCGGGCGAAATACGATTGACTTCGCCAAACCAATAACGGTCCAGCATCACATCACCTGCTACCAAAATACGCTTTTGTGTAATCGTCATAATTCAATACAGACCTAATTT
>DLGN01000360.1:0-971 GCA_002482715.1 Oxalobacteraceae bacterium UBA7693 | reverse complement strand
TAATTTTGTGTTAACACGGCACGACCAATCGCGTGATATTCAATGTCCAAAGACTTCACAGAACGTGGATCGTATAAATTACGCCCATCAAAAATGACTGCATGCTTTAAGCTAGCTTTCACTTGATTCAGATCTGCAGTGCGGAAAATTTTCCATTCTGTGACGATCACCAAGGCATCTGCCGCTGGCAACGCCGCTTGCGGATCTGCCGCAAAATTAATCTGCTCTAACAATTCAGGCGCATCTGCAAAATCCAGAGCCAACACACGTCGTGCTTCGTCAATCGCTACCGGATCAAAAGCAACAATGTGTGCACCTGCACGCAATAGCTCTTGTATCAACACTCGTGAAGAAGCAGCACGCATGTCGTCGGTATCAGGTTTGAACGCCAAACCCCAAAGAGCGAATTTCAAACCTTTCAAATTTTTACCATACTTCACAAAGATTTTCGCACCTAACACATAATTCTGATTTTCATTTACATCTTCAACTGCTTGCAAGATTTTCAGTTCATGTCCGTACTCTTGCGATGTGCGTACCAGTGCCTGTACATCCTTCGGAAAACAAGAACCGCCGTAGCCACAGCCAGCCATCAAGAAACCTGGGCCAATACGCGGATCAGAACCTATGCCCAGACGCACTGCATCGATATCCACACCGACTTTGTCTGCCAAGTTTGCCAATTCATTCATGAACGAAATACGCGTCGCTAACATGGCGTTTGCGGCGTACTTCGTGAATTCAGCAGAACGCACATCCATCCAATAAATCTTATGACCAGCAGCTTCGAAGCTTGCATACACCTCACGCATCACTTGTTGCGCGCGTTGACCTTGAGCATCATTAGCATGACCAATCACGAGACGATCTGGTTTCATGAAATCGGCGACGGCGGCGCCCTCTTTCAAGAATTCAGGATTTGAAGTCACTGCATAATTCAAATCAGATTGACGCGCCTTCAACTCCTCAGC
>DLGN01000069.1 GCA_002482715.1 Oxalobacteraceae bacterium UBA7693 | reverse complement strand
CTGCTGAAGATCTGACCTACACCTTACAGAGTTTAAAGCGTAGCATCACAGTCGGCGAAGTCACTGGCGGCGGTGCACATCCGGTTGATGGGCAGCGATTGCATCCACACTTCATGGCGAGCATTCCTTTTGGACGTTCGATTAATCCCATCACCAAAACCAATTGGGAAGGCACGGGTGTAAAACCAGATATTCTGACGAATGCGAACGATGCCTTAGGCATCGCACATCGTAAAGCATTAGAAAATTTACTGACGAAAGAAAAACATCCGGGTAAAAAAGCGGATATCCAACGCTCTTTAGATAAACTCATGAACGAGAAGAGTGCCAGCGTGAAGTAACTACAGCTTCGTCATACCTAAAATGGTGACGTTCCTGCTTCGCTCACGTCACCATTCTCCAATCATTTTTTTGATCACTCACACTTCCATTAAAAACCAAAAGGTATTGTATGCTGATACGACTATTCATCACCTTCACACTCAGCCTATGCATCTGCCATGCACACGCGCAAAAACCAGACCTCGGTGCCGAATACGAAGTCAATGACAAGGTGCTCATCAAAACCAGTGATGGCGCCAACATTTCGGCAATCATAGTGCGCAAAAAAAATCTATCTCAAGCCTTGCCAACCATATTACAGTTCACGATTTATGTGCGTGATCGCGATTTGTTGAGCTTGAAAGAAGCCGCAGATCATGGCTATGTTGGCGTCATGGCCTACAGTCGAGGCAAGTATCTGAGCACAGACCCAATCACACCTTATGAATATGATGGCAAAGATGCGAATGCCGTCATCGACTGGATCAGCAAACAAAGCTGGAGTAATGGCGCGGTCGGAATGTACGGTGGTAGCTATAACGGTTTCACACAATGGGCCGCAACCAAGCATTTACATCCCGCCTTGAAAACCATCGTGCCTTATGTCGCTGGCGGCCCTGGCATGGGGTTGCCGATGGAGAACAATATCTTCATTAACCCAAATTATCAGTGGACCTTCTATGTGAGCAATAATAGAACGCTCGATGATGCGGTTAATAATGATCGTCAACGCTTCCGTAAAATGCAATTTGACTGGTGGTACTCAGGTCGCGCCTATCACGAAATTGACCAGATTGACGGCACACCCAATCCCTTATTACAGAAATGGTTGCAACATCCCGCCTATGATAGTTATTGGCAAAACATGGTGCCTTATGAAACAGATTTTGCGCAAATTAAAATCCCAGTTTTATCGATCGATGGTTACTACAATGACAGTCAAATTTCTGGCCTCTATTATCTGAGAGAGCATACAAAATATCTGCCCAACGCGGAGCATTATTTAATCATTGGCCCGTATGGACATTTCGGTGCGCAACGTGGCGGTGAGAAGATATTAAATGAGATGGAAGTTCCATCGAATGCGCTGATCGATACAAAAAAAATCACCTACGATTGGTTCGATTACATACTCAAAGGCGCCAGCAAACCAGCCATACTCAAAGACAAAATCAATTACTTCGTCATGGGTGAAAATCAATGGCGGCATGCGCCTTCTCTAACGGGTATGGTGAATGGACAGCTGCAATTCTATTTGAGTGCATCAAAGAAAAATGGCACTTATCGTCTGCAAGAGAAACGCCCTCCAGCAACCCAATACTTGACGCAGATTGTTGATTTCAAGGATCGTCAAACCAGTAATAACGATTATTATCCCTCGCCCATCATTCGCAAAGAAATCGATACTAGCAACGGATTTATCTTTGTCAGCGAACCGCTGCTGGACGACATGATTATCAACGGCGCTTTTACTGGTGAAATTGTCGCGAGTATCAATCGACGCGACATGGATTTTGGTATCACCTTATATGAACTAAATTCCAAAGGCGAGTATTTTCATTTATCTTATGTGATTGATCGCGCTAGTTTTAGCAAGGATCGCAGTCAAAGACATTTACTCGAACCACATGAAATAACACGACTAACATTGCCGTCAACACGCATGGTCAGCAAACAACTCAAAAAAGGTAGCCGTATTGTGGCGTATCTGAATATCAATAAGAACGCGTTCGCGCAGCTCAATTATGGGAGCGGCAAAGATGTCAGTGATGAAACCCTACTCGACGCAAATGAAAAATTGATCGTCAAGTGGTATGCGCAGAGTGTGATCCGGATTCCGGTGCTGCGTTCGACACCCAAGTCCTGATCAAAGACCAAGCTACATAAAACTTAGTAGATCACATCAATTATCGAACGACAAGAGGCATTCAATTGATCGCTTTTGACACCCAAGAAAATGCCTTCTTGAAGATGCCATTCTGGACGACGGGTTCAGTTGGCTCGACTGATGCGTTTTGTGTTTGTTCTTTTTCCAAATATTCACGTAAGGCGGATTCCTGGCGATAGCGATTCTGAAATTTCAAATCGGCATCACGGACACATTGGGTGATAATGGCCTCCGCACGATGCAAATCAATTTCAAAAAAATCTTGTTCGCGACGACCGCAGCGCGCATTTTGCAATGCTTGCATAATCGCTTCAATTGCACCGCCACCGTCTTGCGCGCGTAGTTCAAAAACGCACTCAAAACTGCCTGGAATGATGTTGGCTTTATCACGATTCAATTCCAAAGCCTTAGCCCAACCAGATCGGCGACTTAAGCCAATTTGCACAAGGCCTTCTTTCAAGCCAGAATTGCGCAACACATACACATTGCCTGGCACGCCATGCAAGCGGTTCTGCTCACTGTATTTTCCGCGTTGCTGCGCAGTCGACGTTGACATCATAAAGCACCCCAAAAATTATCGAACAAAGTAGAAGTGCTTAGTGTAAGAAATATCACAGCATCACAATCCGTCGAATAAGTGCACGAAAACCGCCTATTTCCTCTCTATAGTAGCAATGTCGTCAAATAGGTTCGTGCATTTTTGAAATGACGAACACAAGCAATCCGCATGAAAATTCATGACAGCAGGCGATTTCTGCATGGAAGCATGGGTTCTCGGCACAAACCAAAACTGGTGACTGCCCTATAATAGACGTCATCGAATAGCTCTAGCCTCTTTACTCTTTATTTACTTTGCGATTGCCATTATGAACAGCCAAGATTTAGAAAACATTAACGTCAGCTCATTTGCACCGATGCCGACACCAGAAGAACTACATGCGAAATTACCTTTATCCGAACACGCAGCAGCGGTCGTCGATGCAGGACGTGAGGCCTTAAAAAATATCTTAGACCGCAAAGATCCACGCTTTATCGTTGTCGTGGGACCGTGCTCAATACATGACCCTATCGCTGGACTTGACTATGCACGCCGTTTAAAAAGCTTACAAGAAGAAGTCAAAGACAGCATGTTGTTAGTGATGCGGGTGTATTTTGAAAAGCCAAGAACCACCACAGGCTGGAAGGGCTACATCAATGATCCTTTGATGGATGATTCTTTCAAGGTCGATCTCGGCATGGAGAAAGCGCGTCAATTTTTATTAGATATTGGTGAACTTGGTTTACCAACCGCGACCGAAGCACTCGACCCAATTTCACCGCAATATTTAGGTGACTTGATTAGCTGGACTGCGATAGGCGCACGCACAACCGAATCACAAACCCATAGAGAAATGTCGTCTGGCCTTTCGACCCCGGTTGGTTTTAAAAATGGTACAGATGGCGATATTAGTATTGCCATCAATGCGATTCTTTCTGCATCCCATCCGCATTCATTCTTAGGCTTAAATGGGCAAGGCAAAGTATCGGTGGTGCGCACGCGTGGCAATCAATATGGCCACGTTGTATTACGTGGTGGTGACGGTCGTCCTAACTACGATACGGTGTCTGTCGCAATGGCGGAACAGGCCTTGAAGAAAGCTAAGTTAGCGGCTAACATCATCGTCGATTGTTCACATGCAAATAGCTACAAAAAACCTGAGCTGCAACCCTTGGTGATGGCCGATGTGATTAATCAAGTTGTGAACGGTAATCAGGCTTTAGTTGGTGTCATGATAGAGTCGAATATCGTCGCAGGAAATCAGAAAATTCCTGAAGATTTGTCGCAATTAACTTATGGATGTTCGGTCACTGATGCCTGCGTTGATTGGCATACCACCGAGACGATGATACGTGATGCCGCAGCGCGTCTGCGTCATCGTCCAACGCAATAAAAGTTACTGGTAAAATCAGACCTCAGACTGTGATAATCCACATACAAAATGAGGTCTGCAATGTTAAAATTTATACAGACAATCTGGCACTAAGACATTTACGCAAATACCAATTTGAATCTTCTATTCCATGCTTGATCAGAAAAATCGCATCATCCTCATCAGTTCTATGCTGTGCGCGTTTAGCTTGGCTGCTTGCACTACGCCCAAGAAAACAGTTTTGCACAAAGATGAATTTGGCACGGCAGAAATGTTTACCTACGCGGTGCCAGGTGCGGAAAAAGAAGCTTGCGAAGCCTCCAGACGTGCTTTACTTAGCCAAGGCTATATTATTAGCGGTGCTAACGAGAACAATGTCAAAGGTCGTCGAAAATTTCAGTCTGATGACGAAACCCATGTAGAAATTGAATTCAATGTCGTTTGTGCACCGAATAGCAAAGGCAGTAATAGCACCACGATTTTTGCCAATGCTGTGCGTGATCGTTATTCTTTGAAAAAGAACACCAATAGCGCCAGTCTTGGTGTCGGTGGAATTGGATCGATCTCACTGCCATTTGGTGCTAGCAATGACTCTATGGTGAAGGTGGCGAGTGAAACGATTTCAGATGCCAAACTCTATGGTCGTTTCTTTGACTTGGTCGAACGTTATCTCGACGACGTGAAACCAGATGAGGAAGTTTTAGAGAAACCAACAACAGCAGCGCCAGTCACGGCAACACAGCAAGAAGAAACCTAAGCGTCAAGCCTCATCAACGCCTATACACCTCAATTAAAAAGAAAATCCACGTCATCACCTCGTCATAATATCTGACTATGATGAAGTCTCATCTGACTACTCCTCCAAGGGTGTGGATTTAGCCCGCAATGATTTGCGGGCTCTTTTTTTGTGGTCGGCATTGTTCTTGGGTTATTGTTCTTGCTGTATCGTGCCTAGTGGTTCTTCAATGTCCAGAGTTTTGACACCTGCACCATTCTCATATTCGGCATACATCCATTTGCCATTTGAAAAGATCAGATTCTCAGGGGTCTGACGAATAAATTCCGGTTTGCCTTTCAATGCATGTCGCATCGCATCAATCCAGATTGGTAATGCAACGGTAGAACCAAATTCCCTACCACCTAAAGATTTTGGATCATCAAATCCCATCCAGGAAACCGCAACAATATTGCCGGAATATCCAGCGAACCAGCCATCAATCGCATCATTCGTGGTTCCCGTCTTACCTGCCAAATCACGTCGCGCCAATTTTTGCATCGCTGCGGCACCCGTACCTGAACGCACCACTTCTCGCATCATACTATCGACAACGAAGGCATTACGACTATCCAAAACCCGCGCTTCTTCGCTAGGAAAATCATCGACTTTTGCTTCGAATAGAACCGCGCCTTTTGCATCGATGACTTTTTGAATTAACCAAGGCTTGACTTGATAACCGCCATTTGCAAACACAGCATATGCACCTGCTAATTGCAATGGCGTCACACTGCCAGTCCCCAAGGCCATGGTTAAATTAAGTGGATGTTTATTGGCATCAAAACCAAATCGACTGAGAAAATCTTTACCGTAACTGGCGCCAATCGCCTTCAAAATTCGAACGGATACCACATTCTTGGACTGCGCCAAGGCTTGTTGCATTTCAATCGGTCCATCGTATTGACCATCGTCATTACGTGGGTCCCAGGTCAACAACTCATCCGTGGTTTCTGACAGTGGCACATCGTTAATCAAAGTTTCTGGTGAAAAGCCTTTTTCTAAAGCGGCAGAGTAAACGAAAGGCTTAATCGAGGAACCAGGTTGACGCCAACCACTGGTGACGTGATTAAATTTTTTGCGATTGAAATCAAAGCCACCGACCAAAGCGCGATAAGCACCATTATTCGCATTCAAAGAAACATAAGCCGCTTCGACTTCAGGCGTTTGTGTGACCGACCATTTTCCTTTGCGATCTTGCATCACACGAATCAAAGCACCAACGCGAATCTTCAAATCACGATTTGCTTTCGCTTGCAATGCAGTGGCGGCCAAACGCAAACCTTCGCCGCTGATTTCCACGGATTCACCAGTAGCCAAGTCTGCCTTAATGAGTTTCGGCGATACCGCGGTCACAACAGCAGAAATCAAACCTTCACTGGATGGAAATTTTTGTAAAAACTCATCAATCGCTTCATCACGCAAATTTTCCTCAGTAGGTAATTCAATGAACGCCTCGGGACCACGGTAGCCATGCCGCTGATCGTAGGTCAAGACATTGCGACGCAAAGATTCATAAGCAGCATCTTGTTCGTCACTATCGATAGTCGTAATCACCTTAATACCAAGGGTATAGGTATCTTCTTTAAATTGCGCATAGATTTGTTGACGCACCATTTCTGCAACGTGCGCTGCATGTGATTCAAACTTAGCGACTTTGGTCACACGTAGTTGCTCTTTGCTGGCAACATCGAATTGCGCTTGTGTGATGGCAGCATGTTTCAACATGCTCTTTAAGACTAAGAGTTGACGCTTTTTTGCGCGTTCAAAATTCACTGCTGGATTATGTCGTGCTGGATTTTGCGGAATGCCCGCTAACATTGCGGTTTCCGCGATGGTCAATTCTTTCAAGGTTTTATTGAAGTAAGTACGTGCCGCGCTAGAAAAACCGTGGGTACGTTGACCGAGATAAATCTGATTCATATACAGCTCCAAAATCTGATCTTTCGACAAGGCATCTTCAATTCGCTTTGCCAACATCATTTCACGCAATTTACGCGTCAAAGACTTTTCACGAGTTAAAAAGAAATTACGCGCTACTTGCATGGTAATCGTCGATGCGCCTTGTTGTACGCCACCAGTGGCGGTCGCCACCACCGCACGTGCCACACCAATGTAATCAACCCCACTATGTTCATAAAAGCGTGCATCCTCAATCGACAGCACGGCTTTTTTCATCTTCTCCGGGATATCTTTGATTGGGACAAAATCCCTGTGCTCTTCGCCAAACTCACCGATCAAATTATTATCGGCTGTGTAAATTCGTAAAGGAATCTTAGGCTTGTAATCGGTCACCGCCGTTAATTCGGGCAGACCAGGGGCCAAAATCAAGAATATATACGAGAGCAGACCTAGAATAAACACCACGCTAGCGGCGGCTAAGGCGAGTAACCATTTCATAGAAGGCGACCAAGAAGTTTGGCGTAGAATGAAAACGCACAGTGTAAACCGACTATCTCATGCTGCAAGCGTTTTCTTTGTCTGGTACTACGATCCAGTACCATTTAGAGCAAGTTCTGCGTCGCTCTAATCTGCCATCTTTGCTAGCAGCGGTTTCAACTACACTAGCCGATTGTTTTTCACAAATTGGCTGTCACCCTATGCGTTTACGCTCACAAACCAGTTCAAAATCACTGCGTCTCCTAATCGTATTGATTTTGCATCTGGTCATTTTGTACAGCCTCATGCTTAACTCATCAAACCGATCAAATCCAAGCCCCGTATCCAACAGATTGGATAAATACCAACCTATGTCTATGGTTTTTATAAAACTTCCTGTGATTAAGATTCAGCGACCAGAAAAAGACAACAGCACTAATAACAAACAAAAGATTAATTCCCAACTGAGCAAGCAAAGTCAGCTTAAGAAAAATCCTCCAGAAGCGATCTCAGCCCAATCGACCGATGCGAGCAATACTTTAGCCGATCCTGCTATCGCCAATGCACCTGCTGAAAACAGTCCGAACGCTCCCGTAAACCGGGATCTCAATAGCATCACCAAATCCCTAGAGCGTGATCTCAGATTCGAGCAACAAAAAATCGAAGCAGCAAAACCGCCGAATCAAATTGCCAGAGAATATTGGCAGAAACAAAATTACCCGTATAAAGATAAGTGGGAAGAACTCGCCCACAAGATAGAGAAAGCTGGCAAGCCACGTGGCTTGCAGATGGAAACTTTTAAGGCGGCGGATGGTACGCAAATTACTAAAATAGGCAATTCCTGCTTTAAGGCACCTGACCCAGGACGCACCTATCTGCATCAGGCAGAAGCGCGGCCGGTCATTTGTCCGCGCTAATACCCGCAATCACAGTCGAAACTTACTCTTCCAAAGTCTGCAACAAATACAGTTTTTGATACAAGCCATTTTCGACAGCCATTAAGTCAGCATGTTGCCCTTGCTCGGCAATTCGGCCATGATTGAGGACAATAATGTTATCGGCATCACGGATGGTAGAAAGCCTGTGCGCAATTGCTACGATCGTTACTTGCGCTCTCAATTCGTTTAATGCCACCTGCACAATTTGTTCAGTTTCACTATCAATATGAGACGTCGCTTCATCTAAAAATAAAATTTTAGGTTGTCCTGCTAGTGCGCGTGCAATCGCAATTAATTGTTTTTGGCCAGTCGATAACTTGGCACCACCCTCACCCAAAGGCGTGAGATAACCGTGCTCTAGCTGCAAAATAAAATCATGCGCACGCGCAGCCTTCGCCGCAGCAATGATATCGGCTTCACTGATATCACGCCCCATCGCGATATTCTCGCGTGCATTGGCGGCTAATAAAAACGGTTCTTGCGGAACCAAACCGACACTGGCACGGAAGCGTTCATCGCTCAACTCTTGCAGATCAAGATTGTCGATCAAAATCTTTCCACTCTGTGCTGTGTAAAATCGCAGTAGCAAACTAAGTAACGTAGACTTTCCACTGCCAGTATGCCCGACGATGCCATAAAAACTGCCTGCAGGAATATCCAAATCAATTTCATGCAAGATCACTTGTGCGGGATCGTAGCCAAAACGTACCTTGGATAAGTGCAAAGCGCCCTCACTGATTTCGGCATCGTTTTGCTTACTTGCCGCCGTCGATTCTTGTAACAAGGTATTCACTCGCGCTGCTGACACCACCGCTTGCTGAATTTGTCCGAACTGCAAAGTAATTTGTATCAAGGGATCAACCACGCGCGCGATATAACTGACAAACGCGTACAAGATACCGATCTCTAAGCCAGAAAAACTGCGTTGTCCAAAGACAAAAATCACAATCACCAGCAACAAGGAATTGAGTAAATCTAAGGCGGGTCGCAGCAACCAAGCATTTGCACGCAACTCATCAACACGCGCCACATAGTGTTTTTGATTAGTCGCTTCAAAACGTTCACCAAAACCGCGTTCCGCATTGCAGGCCTGCAGCGCACTCATGCCATTAATACTTTCAGCTACCTGGGCATTGATCTCGCTACGCATCTGCCGCGCCCGAGTCACGGCTGGCGCACTCCAGCGCTGATAAAACCAAACGATCACCACAACTGCTGGCACCAACATCAAGACGATCAACATCAAACGCCAATCGAGCCACGCCATCGCAATCAAAGCACCAAGTACCACGATAGAACTATCCAACATCACGAACAAGACTTGCACGTAGAGATTCTTTACCGCCTCGGTGTCGTTAGTCACACGACTGACTAATTGTCCGGTAATCGCTTTATCAAAGAAGGCCATCGGCAATCGCAACACATGTGCATACACCTGCTCACGCAAACGACGCACCGAGCGCATCGCGACGCCTGCCAATCGCGTCAACTGCAAATAGCGCAGCCAAGTCGCCCACCAGCCCGTCAAAACGAAGGCAAGCAGTAAACCTGCCATCATCCAGATATCATTATTCCGAGGAAGCAAATAATGATCGATGAAAGCCTTGCCTAAGATCGGCCCTAAGGCTTCGAGGCCAGAGGCCAAAAATAGAAATACGATGCCCAAGATGACATGACGCTTCTCTGGCTTCGCTGCTTGCACCAAGAGTTGCACAGCCAATTTTTCTTCTGATACTTTCATAATTTCTGGCGGATTTTTAGGCTGCATTTAAATCTGCCTCCAACTGTTGATATTTCCACTGACTTGCATACCAGCCATCTAAGGCCAATAACTGTTGATGTGTGCCTTGTTCTATCAGTGCGCCCTCGCGCAAGACCAAAATATGATCGGCCTCAGCCACTGCACTTAAGCGGTGACTGACAATAATCGCACTACGCTCAGGTCGTGCCAAACGTAACTCGGCGAGATGCCTGAGTATGCGAGTTTCCGTATCGGTATCGACTGCTGATAAAGCATCGTCTAATAACAATAAGGGACTTTCTGTTAACAAAGCGCGCGCAATCGCAACGCGTTGCTTTTGTCCGCCTGATAAAGTCACACCACGCTCGCCAACTGGCGTGTCATAGCCCTCTGGAAAACGCAGGATATCTTCATGGATTGCCGCCAACTCAGCAGCATGCATAATTTGCGCACGACTAGCTTGTGGATTCGATAAAGCGATATTGCTGGCAATCGATGCAGAAAATAAAAATGGTTCTTGTGCCACCCAATTGATGGCATTGCGCAAGCGTTCTAAAGGATATGCAGCGATACTATGCTCACCCCACAACACCTGACCTTGGGTGGTCTCAAACTGACGCAATATCAATCTAAGTACACTCGATTTGCCAGCACCTGTCGCACCAACAATACCTAGCGTTTGACCTGCAGCCAAGTTAAAACTCAAATGATTCAAAGCCAGATTCGCCTGACCAGGATAAGAAAAACTCAGATTATCGAACCGTATCACGCCTTCAGGTTCGGTCTGTAATTTTCCCAAATCTTGAATCACTAAATCCGCTTCCAACACAGGACGTAAGCGTCCCCATGCTGCTTTACCACGCTCTAACAAAGACAAGACCCAACCAGCAGCGAACATCGGCCAAATCAACTGCCCGAGATACATACTGAATGCAGTCAAATTACCAATGCTCATTTCGTTTTGCCACACCAGATAAGCACCGACACCCAAGGTCAATGCGCCTGCGGCGGTCAAGGCAACACCAACTGCCGGTTCGTAGGCGGCTTCCCATTTTTGCGCACTTAAACTAGCTGCAGCCGCTTGTTCTGCCATCTCAGCGAATTGCTCTGCATTGCGCTGTTCTAGACCTAGTACGCGCAAAGTACGCACACCAGAAATGGTTTCCTGTACGTGATCATTCAACTTACTAAAACGTTCTAAAGAATCTTTGGAAGCATCATGCACGTGATGGGTAATTCGTTTAAACGCCCATGCCATAAATGGAAATGGCAACAAAGTCGCCATTGCCAAACGCCAATCGACGCCCAAGGTCATCATGCCGATCACCAACACAAAAGTCATCGCGCCATCAAAGCCGGCCAACGCCGCTTCACCAGCCGCCAACTCAATCGCATCTGCATCATTGGTTCCCAGCGCCATCAAATCACCGGTACGTTGTTGCTGGAAAAATGCGGGACCTTGCATACTTAGGCGCTGATACAAACGCAAACGCAACTGCGCGCCCAGACGATATGAGGCAGCAAATAATTGCAAACGCCATCCAACTCGTAGAAAATAAATCGCGACGCCCATCAACAACACCGTCGCCAATTCCCAAATCAAAGCTTCGCCCGCCAAGTTGTGCTCCACCATCGCGTCAATGATTTGACCAATCTTACGAGGTATCAATACGGTCAAGGTAGCAACCATAAACAACATGATGGCAGCCGCAATGTAAGAGCGCCAATGTTGACGAATAAATTGGGCTAGGAGTTGGTACAGGGTCATGCTGGGGCTTTCAATTTAGGAACTCTTGCCTTAGAGGCGCAGAGGACGCAGAGATTTTCTTTAGATATTTCCTCTGCGTCCTTTGCGCCTCTGCAGCTCTTACTTTTTACTTCAACATATTCCACAAAAACGAATACGTAATCGCACTCATATCCGCGCGCTGTGCATTATTTGCAGCACCGCCGTGTCCGCCTTCAATATTCTCGTAGTACCAGACATTTTGATGACCCTGATCTAGCATCTTCGCTGCCATCTTGCGTGCATGTCCAGGATGTACGCGATCGTCACGTGTCGAGGTAATGAACAAGACATTTGGATATTTCACTTCCGCTTTGACGTTGTGATATGGAGAATATTGTTTGATGTATTCCCATTCCGCTGGCACATCAGGATTGCCATATTCCCCCATCCAAGAAGCACCTGCTAATAGCTTGTTATAGCGCTGCATGTCGAGCAAGGGAACTTGGCTCACCACCGCATTAAACAATTCTGGACGCTGGGTTAATGCCACGCCCGCTAACAAGCCACCATTACTGCCGCCCATCGCGCCTAAATGTTTTGCACTGGTGGTTTTGCTAGCAATCAAATCCTCAGCGACTGCGGCGAAATCATCGTAAGCACGTTGACGATTTTGTTTTAGCGCAGCCTGATGCCAGCGTGGACCATACTCACCGCCACCACGAATATTCGCCACTACATACACGCCACCTTTCTCTAACCAAGATTTACCAATGCCACCAGAATAGGATGGCGTTAAGGATACTTGGAAGCCACCATACGCGTATAACAAAGTTGGATTGCTACCATCGAGCTTGATGTCTTTCTTGTGCACCATGAAGTAAGGTACTTTGCTACCGTCTTTTGATGTCGCGAATTTTTGTACTGCTTGATACGGACTAGCGTCAAAAAAGCTTGGCGCTGATTTCAACAACTCACGTTGATCCGTACCAGCCTTGGCCAGATGTAAAACACTTGGGGTTAAGTAATCCGAATAACTCAACAGATACTCGTCAGATTTTTCTGAATCCAATGGACTAACACCGACCGCGCCCATCGTCGGCAAATTCACATTGCGCGCGACCCATTTACCTTGCTTGAACTGCAGTTCAACCAAACTACTTTTCACATCCCGCAATAATTGCATCAAAAGATAATTCTTGGTCGCTGTTACACCAGTGAACGAAGCATTATCGGTTGGTTGAAACAGGACTGTGAAGTTACGATCACCTTTCAAAAAGGCTTCAAAATCAATCGCCAAGACACTACCTTGTGCATATGTTTTACCACCCGTTGTCCAACTTTCGTTCGGGGTCACGATAAATTGTGTGCCGAAAAATTCATAACCAGTTTGCGCTGGGATATCGAGTTTCAACAATTTACTACCACGCATCAAGAAGACTTCCGAGGTGTAAAAAGTCACCGCGCGATTCACGATTTCGTGTGTGATGCCACGATGGGTAGCGCGACCAGCAGACACGCTGATATCTTCTTTCTTACCCTCAAAAATCGTTTTTGCTGTGCTGATCGGTGTGCCACGTGTCCACTCTTTAACAATGCGTGGATAACCAGAATCCGTCATGGAACCAGCGCCAAAATCAGTGCCAACAAATAGCGTATTTTTATCACGCCACGCGACATTCATTTTGGATTCTGGCAGGCTAAAACCGTCTTTCACAAACTGCTTCGTCTTTAAATCAAATTCACGTATCGTGACCGCGTCCGCGCCACCGCGCGATAAATTAATAATGCAACGATCATAGGCAGGTTCACGACATTGACTACCTTTAAAAACCCAGTTTTCATTTTCCGCTTTGGCAATCGCATCCAAATCCATCACGACTTCCCATTTAGGTGATGGCTTACGATACTCCGCTAAACTGGTTTTGCGCCAGACACCACGCGGGTGTTCGGCATCCATCCAAAAGTTATAAACAGCATTACCAATTTTTTGTATGCCAGGAATACGGTCTTTGGAATCAAGTATGACTTGCAGATCGCTACGCAGCTTGAGAAAACCCGCATCATTATCGAGTTTATTGCGCGTCTCTTGATTGCGCGCTTTGACCCAATCTAAGGCCTTCTCGCCACCCACATCTTCTAGCCATTGGTGTTTATCTTCTGTTTGCGCCATGACACTATGCGCATTGAATAGCATCGCAGCTAGCACTAATAATTTGAATTTTGTTTTCATGATTTTTATCGATTAAATTTTTCTTAGTGAAATGATGAACTAATGAACTAATGAACTAATGAATTGATGAACTGATGAACTGATGAATTAATCATTTAATGAAACGCATTCTTTTTATTACAAAAAAGAATAGTGAAGTATAAACGCAATGTGCTTGGACAGCGAATAAGCAAAAAAGTGCAGCAAAATGAATTCAATTTTTGCGGGCTGAAATATGTTGTCGTATCCACACCTGCATATCGTGCCAGATACGTGAAATCTCACTTGGACTAGGCATGGTTAAGGCATGAGGTAATTCTATCGTGAGCACGGGGATATCTTGATGGATACCACTATAGTTTCCCAAAGAACCGGGATACACCCCCACTCGATTATAGTGTAGGCGCCCGAAACGGGTGGGTGGCTGCGCCGGGCCGTCTAAATCAAGGACGCCAAATGGAGCATGCACAGAAATGATCACATCGGGCTGAAAGGATTTAATCGTATCGAAAATCCATTTACTTTCTGGCTCAGAAACTGGCTTTTTTCCAGGAAAACGACGGGGATCTCTCTTAGTTTTCTTTGCCCAGTATTGCAAGGCCTCTTTATCCCAATCAGGTGTTGGGAAATTACGGTTTAAATCAACGCCTCTGGCATTCACACGCGTCGATTTAGCGGCAAGCAAGCCATCAGGATTGACTAGTGGCGCGACTTTCCATTGGAACTCTTGTGCACTGGATTTACTCATCGCCGCCAGCCATTTAAAAACCACCGCGGTCGCCGTTTTTTCATCGCCATGAATGCCGCCGATTAGCAATACGCGTTGCACCTTTTTTGCACGCAGATCGACGGCAAAATCACGTGTCATCAAAGGCAGACCTTTGATCGAACGACCACCACTAGGTGCTAATTTACTGTTCAAACATTCGTTCAAAGATACTTTAGGCAAGCGCGGTGTGACTTGCTTACACCACTGATATAGCTTGCCTGTATTCGCGGCTACCGTAGCGGTAACCGCGGTGGTCGGAATAGCAAATGTTTCAGCACGAACAGATGCAAATGTCAGCGCGCCAAATAAAAAGAGCGATGCGCTCAATAGTCGCATCGCTCTTGCTTGAAGCTTCTTCATGTCCGACAAAACCAAAGGGTGTTTCAACATGAAGAATGAACTCAACAAATTACAAACCAGCCGCTGCACGCAGGATTTGCGCCTTGTCGGTACGCTCCCAAGTGAACTCTGGCTCTTCGCGACCGAAATGACCGTAAGCCGCTGTCTTTTGATAAATCGGACGTAACAAATCTAACATTTGAATAATGCCACGTGGACGCAAATCAAAATACTCGTTCACCAACGCCGCGATTTGATCATCTGGAATCACGCCCGTGCCTTCGGTGTAGACCGTGACATTCATTGGACGTGCTACACCAATCGCATACGCAACTTGAATCTGACATTGCTTCGCCAAACCAGCAGCAACAATATTTTTTGCCACGTAGCGCGCTGCATATGCTGCAGAGCGATCCACTTTTGTAGGATCTTTACCAGAGAAAGCACCACCACCATGCGGGCAAGCACCGCCGTAGGTATCGACAATAATTTTACGACCCGTTAAGCCGCAATCGCCTTGTGGACCACCCACGACAAAACGACCTGTCGGGTTAATCAGGAATTTAGTATCTTTCAACCATTCCGCTGGCAACACGGGACGGATAATTTCTTCAATGATCGCTTCGACAAATGAGGGCTTCATCTTATTGCCGTCACTTTGATCCGGACTGTGCTGTGTGGACAAGACTACTGTATCAATACTATGCGGTTTGCCATCGACATAACGCATCGTAACTTGACCTTTTGCATCCGGACGCAAGAACGGCAAACGCCCATCTTTACGCAATTGTGCTTGACGCTCTACTAAGCGATGCGCATAGTAAATAGGTGCTGGCATGAGCTCTGGGGTTTCATCACATGCATAACCAAACATCAAACCCTGATCGCCAGCGCCGATATTTAGGTGATCGTCGGAAGCATGATCGACACCTTGGGCGATATCATTGGATTGCTTATCGTAAGCGACTAAAACTGCGCAACCTTTGTAATCGATACCGTATTCTGTGTTGTCATAGCCAATACGTTTAATCGTATCGCGCGCAACCTGAATGTAGTCCACATGTGCATTCGTCGTGATCTCACCTGCCAATACGACTAAGCCGGTATTGACTAAAGTTTCAGCAGCAACGCGGGAACGTGGGTCTTGTTCAAAAATGGCATCCAAAATCGCATCAGAAATCTGATCCGCAACTTTGTCTGGGTGACCTTCAGAAACGGATTCTGAGGTGAAGAGAAAATCATTTGCCATCGCAGGCTCCTATAAAAATGTGACGTAAAGTCGCAGTAAGAAAGAGTTCCTGCGACGCTTTAGCGAAATTTATTACCCGCTTCGCAAGTTGTCTATTTAACTCGGCGGGGGCTCCTTTTTTACTTCAAGATATGCATGCAAAAAGCTCTGCATCATTTCATTCAGGTGCCAATATGTGCTATTTTACGCCTCTTACAGGATTCGTGTCGAATTGCCTTAGATTTTTGAGGTGTATCAATATAAAAGAATCCATCATTTTTAGTAATTCACCATCATTTTCAGACTCATGCTAATTCGTCTGTTCCGCTTTTTATCGGTCTTTCCGCTTCCAGTTTTACACTTTATCGGAGTCGTCCTCGGCTACTTGGTGTATGCGCTGTCACCTACCTATCGCAAGCGTATGCGCAGCAATATGGCACTGGCATCGTATGAACCACAACTTGGGATTGCGTTGCGTGAAGCAGGTAAAAACATTATGGAATTGCCTTTAATCTGGTTAGGCAAACCTGAACGATTAGCGGCAAAAGTGCGTTTGGAAAACTGGGAAATCGCACAAGCGGCAATTGATGCAAAAAAAGGCGTCATCTTTTTAACTCCCCACCTTGGTTGTTTTGAGTTATCAGGAAAATCTATTGCCTTGCGCACCAAAATGACGGTGTTATATCGTCAACCGAAAAAAGATGCTTTGAAACCTCTGCTTGAAGACGCACGTGCATCCAGCGGCATGCTGTTGGCACCTGCCAATTTATCTGGCGTTCGAGCATTAGCAAAAGCCTTAAAAAAAGGCGAGGCAATTGGTCTTTTACCCGATCAAGTGCCGCAAGAAGGCGAAGGTGTGTGGGCTGATTTTTTTGGCAAGCCTGCATACACCATGACTTTATCGGCAAAGCTCGCGGCAATGACCGGAGCACCGATTATTTTGACTTATGCAGAGCGCTTAGCTTTTGGACGCGGCTTCGTACAACGCTTTGTGCCATTCACAGAGTCTTTGGATGGCGATGCCGCTCAGCAAGCTCTGGCAATTAACAGAGCAATGGAAAAACTCATCGCAAATGCACCAAGTCAGTATTTCTGGAGTTATCACCGCTACAAAAAGCCTGATGGCGTAAGTGGTCCAGACGAAATTAATTCACAGGAAAACGCATGAGATTTGCCGTACTGATAATGTGGTTGCTGCACTGGTTGCCGCTGCCGATCTTAGCGCGTATTGGTGAAGGCATAGGTAGCCTTTTGTATTTATTATTAAGTCGCCGGCGCCATATCTGCTTAACGAATCTGCGTTTGTGTTTTCCACAAATGCCCGAATCAGAAAGAAAGAAGATCACGCGACGCCATTTCCAAGTGTATGTCCGCAGTGTGTTAGAGCGTGGCATTTTATGGTGGTCGTCAGAGCAACGTCTGCGAAGATTAATTCATGTTGACTATGCAATGCCGATGGCAGAGATGACGAAGTCACCAACGATCTTTATGTGCCCGCATTTCGTTAGCTTGGATGTAGCAGGTGTTGCCGTTATGTTGGAGTCCTCACTTTGCTCAATTTACACAACACAAAGAAACAAGAGCTTTGATAAAGCCTTGCGTAAAGGGCGTTCGCGCTTTCGTCCAGTGAAACTTTTTTCGCGGGCTGAAGGTGTCAAACCAATCATTCGAGCAATGAAGGAAAATCTACCTTTCTTTATGTTACCCGACATGGACTTCGGCGCAAAAGATGCAGAATTTGTTTCCTTCTTCGGCGTACCGGCCGCGACATTAACAGCATTACCACGTATCGCAGCGGCAACCCATGCCAAAGTCATTCCTGTGATCGCTAGCATCCGTCCTGGTTACGACGGCTGGGACGTCAAGTTTGACAAGGCTTGGGAAGACTATCCGCATCAAGACATTACCAGCTCTACCCGCTTTATGAATGCCTACATTGAATCGGAAATTCTGAAGATGCCAGCCGAATATTTTTGGACGCACCGCCGCTTCAAAACCCGGCAAGAGGGCGAACCTAGTGTATACAAGAATACGCAGCAATTTCACGATACTCATCACTAAAGTAGATCACACGATCTTGCCATGCAAGATGACAATAAAAAAGCTGCGAAATGATGACGATCACTGCGCAGCTTTTTTTCTAGAGCAACTCTAAATCTGGTTTTAATTCAAGCGCTAGGCAGTAATTCAATTTCACCTTCCAGCAAAGTATTCGCTGGCAATACGTCCATACCTTTTAATTTTTCATAAATTGGTGTGAAATCAGGCGCTGTACCATCAAACAATTGTTGATAGCTATCGATGACAAAGTAAGTCTCTTGATAAGAATCAATTTTGTATAAAGTACGTAAGCAACGCTCGATATCTAAACGAATATGACGCGATTTCGTACCACGCGTCAGACAATATTCCACTTCGCCACCTGACGACAAAATGCCAGCGCCGTAAATACGTACACCAGCAGGTGTGTTGATTAAACCAAATTCTACGGTGTACCAGTACAAACGCGCCAGCTCATCCAGACCACCCAGTCGCATCGCCTTTAAACCGCCCTGACCATAACGCTGCATATAATCAGCAAACACAGGGTTGAATAACAAAGGTACATGTCCAAAAAAATCATGGAATACATCTGGCTCCACAATGTAATTAAATTCTTCAGGCTTACGCAACCAGACTGTGACCGGGAATCGACGGTTCGCGAGATGATCAAAGAAGGTCAGCTCAGGAATCAAACCAGGCACAGCAACGATGGTCCAGCCAGTTGCTGCAAACAATTCCTTAGACGTCTTTTCAAACACTGGAATTCCTGCACTGATATCCATCTTCGCCAAGGCTTCGATAAATTCATCGCAAGCACGTCCTGGCAACAAGGCTGATTGACGCTGGTACAATTTGCGCCAGAGTTCATGCTCTTGCTCAGTATAGTTATCCCAATTCTGTTGCACAACATAGTGCGCATCCATATGTTCATAATCGCCGCGCAGTGCAGCACCGTTCGACTTCTCGGCAACAGTCGCCAAAAAGTCTTCATTTGAAACGGATGTATCCATACTTGTCTCCAAAAAAAAGCTAACGTATGGTTAGCTTTTTTATTTTTATACGCTGTAATTTGCTGATGGCAAATTACGCTGTTGTCGTTGTATCGTCTTTCAACACACCACGACGGATTTGATCCAATTCAAT
>DLGN01000141.1 GCA_002482715.1 Oxalobacteraceae bacterium UBA7693 | reverse complement strand
CTACACGTACTAATGGTAGCAGGTGGTTCAGAGGCGCGCGAGATCAAAGTGAACATGGTTGATTTTGAAAATTATGTCGATGAATTTTTAAAACTCGACAAGTTCAACCAAGAAGTTGCAAGACAACAGTTAGAAAAGAAAAAGCAAGAAGCCGTGCCTAAACTCTGATAAAGGCAACTTCAATTAAATCAAAGTTAAAACGAGGTTTTGAATTGCAACATCAACGCGGTTCAAGACCTCACGAGAATTCATCTGTTCCTGCAAGACTCTCCCCTAACTCTATAACACCCAAAACAATTACTACTATAACTCCGCCGGACCAACATCAGGCACAGGCGGCAGCAAACGTTCGTATTCTTTACGCACCACTTCATAATATTCACAGACACGCGCCTCCATAGCTGGCTTGTTTAGTACATGAATATGGCCGTGTCTGGCTGAGATCAATCCATCACTTTGTAACAGCCCTACTGCTTGGGTGACGCTCTCGCGGCGCACGCCATAATCCCGGCGGACAGGTTCCATTAGAAAATCTTGGTTAAACGCACACCTTAATTCCCTGCTTGCTCCTCTAAAGAATTGACATCAAATAATTTATGCAATATATTGCGCAATATATTGCCGTTAAATTTTACCGTAGCAATCTTGAGAAAACCAAAATGAACGATTATCAGAAATCACTTAAAGAAAATTATGCTTTTACTCCGAAAGCTGCGCTTGATTTTGCTTTTCTCATCGAGAAACAAGCGGAGTCTGTCTACAAAAAACTGGACATTCATTTTCCAGTGATCACCTCCTCCACCGTGCATCACATTGGTACTGTAAAAGAAGCCTCGCTGGTTGAAATAGCGCGGGCTTTAGAAATCTCTCATCAACTCACATCACAACGTGTCAAGACTCTGATTGACCTAGACATTATTGAAGCTAACAAAGATTCTCAAGACAAAAGAAGGACTGTGTATAGCCTTACCCGCTCTGGAAAACGGCAGTTCATTAAACTTTGCGACTATCTTGAAAAGGCCGAAGCAGTGTTCGTAGAACTAAACCAAGAACTTGAAGTCGACTTTCTAGAGCTACTAAAACGTGCAAAGCTCGCCTTCGTCGAACGGACAATTTATCAACGCATTTTTTCTGAAGAGTAAAAAAATGACTGCTATTTGGAAGTTTGTTAGCGTGACGTTTCTTATCTTTGCATTTTCCACGGCTAGCGATGCCTGTGTAAGTCTGGAAGGCAAGTTAGTCGATAGCGAGAATGTTGTTTTGAAACTTGCCCATGTAATCAAGGAACAATTCGCAAATAAGTCGATCGCAGAAAATGTTGCCGCTACCTTGATGGCAGATGTCGAGGCAGGTAAATACAAACACATACAGCAAGCCAAAATACTTGAAACCAAACTAACCGAAGACTTGAAGAGACTCTCTGGCGACAACCACATCGGTATGGTTTGTGATCCGGTCGCTGTAAAACGATATCAAGCGAGGGCACAATCATCACATTCTGAAAGCGCGAAAGTCAATGATGAGAAGAACCGGGCAAATCAACTACGTGAATCACGTATTGAGAATTTTGGAATAAAAAAGGTAGAGCTAAAAAATGGCTATATTGGCTTCCTCGAAATGCACTACTTTGATGGCCATTTAGAAGAAAGTAAGGAAATTTTTACAGGAGCGATGAATTTACTTTCGGGCGCAAAAGTGATCATTATTGACCTTCGCCGCAATGGCGGTGGCAATAGCAAAATCCTTCCACTCTTTCTCTCCTATTTCCTTGGCCCAGAGCCAGTACATTTTGCAACGCAATATACGCGCTGGAAAGATGAAGAGAAAAAACTCTATACCATCGGTAACGTGCAGGGAGCTCGCCATTTCGATAAGCCCATTTATATTCTGACGAGTGGAACGACTTTTAGTCTGGCTGAACACGTCACTTACCACCTCCGAGCCTTTCGTCAAGCGACCATCATTGGTGAGCGAACCTATGGCGGAGGACGTGCGTTTGATCCCGTGGTTATTGATGATCAGTTTTACGTAAGAATGCCACGGATTGAAATTATCAATGCTGCCGATAATTCTATGTACAAAGAAGGATTAGGAATTCAACCTGATATTTTGACCACCGCAGAGAACGCACCAGCGGTCGCGTATCTTCACGCCATCAAGCACTTACTAGAAAACGAAACCCATCCTCAAGAAAAAAGTGATCTGCAATGGCTGCGTAGAACAGTGCCTATAGAAAATGATTCTTCAACAAAAAAATCACTTCCTAAATTGGTCGGAAAAAAACATTTTGGCGAATTTACTTTTGAAATTCGTCAAAATAAATGGCTGTGGATGTCATTTCGAGGTCTACCTTGGGTGCGCCTAAATAATTTAGGTGATGGCTATTTTTACGATGATCGGCCTATACAGCGTCAATTCACTTTTTCCAATGAAA
Source organism: Oxalobacteraceae bacterium UBA7693 (assembly GCA_002482715.1). GTDB lineage: Bacteria > Pseudomonadota > Gammaproteobacteria > Burkholderiales > Burkholderiaceae_D > Undibacterium. The sequence continues at coordinate 439 of DLGN01000141.1, read as the reverse complement.
AAGATCGTTGGAAAGTCGATCTCCACCTGCTAGGCGAGCCAACGAAAGAAATTTATGAGCAATCAAGAAAGGTCGTCTCGGGAAAATCGAATCTGTAACATCAAGAAAAATTACAACTCCGCCGGATCAGCATCAGGCACAGGCGGTAGTAAACGCTCATATTCTTTACGCACCACTTCATAGCATTCACAAACACGCGCTTCCATCGCAGGCTTGTCTAACACTTGAATATGTCCACGATTAGCGGCGATTAATCCATCTTTTTGTAACTGCCCTACTGCTTGTGTGACACTCTCGCGGCGGACGCCCAATAGCTTGGAAATCATTTCTTGGGTGATGACGATATCGTCCGAATGCAATCTGTCCATGCTCATCAAAAGCCAGCGGCAAAGTTGCTGATCTAATAGATGATGTTGATTGCAAACTGCAGTTTGCAATC
>DLGN01000026.1 GCA_002482715.1 Oxalobacteraceae bacterium UBA7693 | reverse complement strand
AGTTTAAAAAAATGCTCAAAATGGCAATCCTGAAGTCTGATCGCTGACTCGTCGACCAAAACTACGACGCCTGCCATTATTTTTTCTGGTATCGATATAGGGCTGACAATTTACCGTACGTCTTTCTTGTTGGCGTCGGTCTACACTTGCTCTTCGTTCTATTTGTGGCCAGGTTTTTGTGAGTGGCTGTGCTGTCTCGGTAGGCTGATATTGCCCAGATAATATTGAGCCAGAAGAGATCGTTTTCTTAGGTGCAGAAATGTTCTCAAAGATAGTAAAAATTCGCATGAAACTCATGCCCGACCTCCCAAATGCTGACATACATGAATGCTGAGTGCGTGGCTCTAAAAGCAGGTTCTGTGCCTGTTGTGCGACGCACTTCTTGAGAGAAGAATTATAGGAAGCTTGTGCACTATCGTGGGGCGCCGACTGTGAACGATGTATAAATCTGTAGAGATATCCGCTGTAAAGTGCCGTTTTTTTACATGTAAAAAATTAGCTTCGGCTCTAATGGTGCTTGTTCAGACTTTTTTGCTGTTTTAGAAGTCGTGACTTTATCCCTTCATCCTTTGAGCGAAATAGGGCGATAAGTGTTTTGGGCATCGTTCGCCCTACGTCCAGCTGAGCGTCTGCGCCCTTGCATTTTTCGGGTATTGAGAAAAGTGGCTTGCTGTTTTTCGCGTCTTTCCAGTGCACGCCTGTCCGTTTGTTGACGGCGCTCTTCGATGATCTCGGTCGCTGCCCCCGTTGGTGATGACCCGTCAGCAGCGTTCACCCGCGATGAATCGCTCCGATACATGTCTGTAGCCGGTTGTTGATAATCAAAGATGCGCGTAAGTTGAAGCGGTAACATGGTCAGCGATGTTGAAAAACGAAACATCGTGCTGTAACGGCAGAAAATGGCGGAAACTTTAGGAAAGTCCTTAATAAACAATAACTTGCATTATGGCAATGTGTATCGATATCGTGTAAAAATTAAACTCATAATGAAAAAAAGCGGAATACCTTGGGAGTGGTATGCCGCTTCTGTTGGACTCTATTTCGATCGCTCTATTTATTTATAGGCTGAAATAGCTTTCATTTTTTTAGGTTGTGAAAGATCAGGAGTAAATGAGACAAATTGCTCGAATTCGCCGAAAAGTTCAATAGTTGGTGAGATAAAGTTCAAAAATAGTTGAGACAAAATCAGAAACCAAGATGTGCCCGTCAAAATACACGCACATAGTTTAATTTCTAGCATAAATATTGCTTAAGTTATTGGAAAGCATGTTCCGTTTGCGGGGGGATTGTAGGACATTCCAAACATCTCCTCGCACAACAAACAGCTTTGAATGTGCCCAAAAAATACAAAAGTATTTTGTTTTGTATTTTAGGTCGTGATTTGATTAACTTACAAAGGAGATTTACGAATGCCCGGTTATTATGTACTCAGTAAAAATGCATCAAATTTATATCATTTTGTCCTTAAAGCGGATAATAACGAGATAATTTTGACAAGTGAAACTTACGGTTCCAAAAGTGGTGCGGAAAATGGCATCAAATCATGTCAGGAAAATAGTCCCAATGAATCTCGCTATAAGCGTGAGACATCTAAAGCTTCTCAGCCTTATTTCAATTTAACCGCAACAAATGGGCAAATCATAGGAACCAGCCAGATGTATCAGACAGTATCTGGCCGCGACAATGGAATCGCATCTTGTAAGGTAAATGGACCAACTAAAGTAATCAAGGATCTTACAAACTCTTGATGAATTCGATTTGATCTAGTCAGCCAGTATGCTGATTAGATCAATCACCCTGGTGATCAGGTCACGATGAAAATTGGTAAAATATTATCGTTATTGGTTTGGTGCTTAAGTTGCGACTACGGATCTAGCATTTCTATTTTTTAGAAAACTATAATTGATAAGGTAAGCTATCGCTCTCTTGATCATTATTGATTGATATGCCAGTTCGCAAAATACCAAAAAATCATTTGGTCGTTACCGGCAGTTTCGCCAGCCGTAAGAACGCTCAAATGGATGGTTTTGAATCCTTGTTGGAAAAGGAGTACATGCTGCTCATAGATTTCGATGAGTGTGTCGAGCGCTTTGAAGTTCAGCCTGTCACCATTCCCGTTTTAGGTATCCCCAAGGGCTATACGCCTGATGTCTTAGTTTATTTCTACCCCGATGCAATCACTCGCGAACCACGCATACCGTTGCTTACAGAGATTAAGCATACTGATGATCTAAAACGGAATGCGGAAAAATATGCGCCAAAATTCGCTGCAGCGGAGCAATACGCGCTTGAGAATAATTGGGAGTTCCGCGTCACGACGCAAAACGATATTCGTATTCCACGGCTCGCAAACATTAAATTTCTTCGTGAGTATCGCAATATAGAACCATCGACAGAGGACACTACCAAGCTAATCCATTTGGTCAAAAATCTTGGCGGCACCACTACTCCTGCGTCACTTCTTGAACAATTGCTTGTCAATGAAGACGATCAACTGCATTGGTTGCCGGTGATTTGGCATTCTATTGTTAAGCGAGAATTAATCGCTGATCTGGATAAGCCTCTCGATCATGACACCATTCTTTGTTTACCTTAGGATACTCTATGAGCAAACATGATAGTACGCAGCTTTGGATCAAGGAAGGTGCAAGTATTAGTCAAAATGGTCGGGAGTACGTTATTGTCGCTCTCGCTGATATTAATTTGGTGTTGGCCAAAGACCTTGAATCTGGGGAAAAGGTTTTATTGAAAATTGGTGATGTTGAACCACCCAGAACGATTAAACATGTTCAACCATCGCCAAAGGCGGAACGCGATTTGGCTGTTATTTCCGATGAAGACTGGCTTTTAGCCGAAGACAGACGGCGTATCATTGAGCCGTTGTTAGGAAATCTCCAAAATCGAACCAATATCACTGCCGATGAAATCGGTGCAGAAGCTGGCGTTGCACGCGCTACTATTTATCGATGGGTCGCCGCATTTAAACAGACGGGACTACTCTCGTCGCTACTGCCAAATCACGAGGCAAAAGGCGGTCGAGGACACTCGCGCCTATCGGCGGAAGTGGAAACAATCATCAATGATTGCATTGAAAATTTTCATGATACCGATCAAAGCAATTCTGTCGCTTCAACGATAGTAGAAATTCGTCGCCTCTGTTCTAATGCGAATCTGCGTATACCTGCTGGCAATACAATCAGAGCGCGAATTGAGCGCACTGAAGGTCGGGAACGTATTTTGCGGCGCAAAGGTGAGGCAGCTGCGCATGACCAATTTGATCCGATCAAAAGCAGCATCCCAGATGCTGATTGGCCGCTGGCGATGGTACAAATCGATCACACTTTATTACCGGTCATTATTGTTGATGACGTTCATAGAAAATCGATACGCCGTGCGTGGATCACACTAGCAATAGATGTGTATAGCCGTGTGTGTTTAGGCATGCACTTATCGTTGGATCCGCCTTCCGCGATGTCCGCTGGCATGTGTATCTCTCACGCTATTTTGCCGAAGGAACGTTGGCTGACACGCTTCAATATCACGACGACTGATTGGCCATGCTGGGGAACTATGGGAGTTCTTCATATGGATAATGCCAGAGAATTTCGTGGTGATATGTTGAAAGTTGCCTGCAAACAATACGATATCGATCTACATTTGAGACCTGTTAAAAAGCCGCGTTACGGAGCACATATTGAGCGCCTGATGGGCACTGTTTCAGAAGGGCTAAAGACAGTAAAGGGGGCAACGTTTTCTGGTCCTGATGAAAAGGGACAATATGATGCAGAGGGTAATGCCTGCATGACGTTTGACGAAATAGAAAAGTGGTTGATTTTGTTTTTTGCAGCGTATCACCGGAAAAAGCATATGGGCATTGGCACTTTGCCTTTGACGAAGTGGCGAGAAGGGCTATTGGGAACAAAGGGGAAACCTGGACGCGGCCTACCTGCAAGGCGTTTGGATGATGAACGCCTGCGCATAAATTTCATGCCATTTATTGAGCGCACGGTACAGAACTATGGTGTGCTGATCGACGACGTGCATTACTACCATGATGTGCTTCGTCCTTGGATTAATGCACCGCATCCAGAGTTTAAAAAATATCGCAGGAAATTTAGGTTTCATCGAGATCCTCGTGATATCAGCGTACTGTACTTCTATGATGAAATTGCACAACGATATTTTCCAATACCATATCGCGATACCAGCTTGCCACCGGTCAGTATTTGGGAGTTGCGTGATGCACATCGACAGGCAGATGAAAAAGGTATTCCGCACGAAAATGAGAAAGCGGTATTTGCCTTAATTAATGAACAGCGGGTTATTGAGGCAGAAGCGGCCGAGAAAACCAAATCTGCTAGACGTGCGCAGCAACGGCGAAAGCAACATGCGGTGGCAAGCAAACAGACGAAAGAAGATTTGCCAACGGCCAGTACCATATTACCTACAGCATTACCACCAGGTGTGCGCGGTTATGATCCCGATGCGGTGCAACCGCTGGAGGACGACTGATGCACAAGAAAGAGTTGTATCCGCATCTTAATGATGCTGCTTTGGATTTAATCGACCACACAGACGAACAGCGTATTTATGCGATACGCGAAGGTTCATGGCTAGGTTACAAGGATGCGAAACGTATCTTGACACGCATGGAAGAGCTGCTGAACTATCCACGTATCACGCGCATGCCAAATATCCTCCTCGTTGCGCCGTCATTCAATGGTAAAACTTCGATCTTGCGACGATTCGTTTCGCAGCATTTGCCAGACCTTGATCCTCTGAATGAAATTACGATTTGCCCAGTAGTGATGGTTGAAGCTCCACCTAAGCCGGACATCTCAGATTTCTACACGCGTATTTTGGACGCGCTCATGGCACCGTACAAGCCGACTGCCTCAGTGCAAGAAAAGTATTCGCAAATTAAACGGCTTTTCAGGCAGATGGAAGTGCGCATGCTGATTGTGGACGAAATTCATCACCTGATCGCCGGTAGCCTGAATCGGCAGCAAGAGTTTCGAAACGCGCTGAAGAGCCTTGGTAACGAAACGATGGTCAGTATGGTGACGGCTGGTATTGAAGATGCGTATAACGCCTTCAATACGGATCCGCAGATGTCGAGCCGATTTACGCCTGAAGAACTACCATTGTGGAAAGCCAACAATGAATTTGGATCTATGTTGGCGACTCTAGAATTGCGTATGCCTTTGAAATTGCCATCGAACTTAAAAGAACCTTCAGCGATGCTAGCAATTCATACGCGCAGCGAAGGCACATTTGGCGATATGTGTGATCTGGTAAAGGAATTAGCTGTTGATGCAATTCGCAGCGGCACCGAACAAATTACTTTGGCTCAAGTGAATACAATGAAATGGGTACCACCGTCTAAACGTAAGCAGTTTAGACGGCTCTAATTATGATGAAAGGCTTTACCGCTCCGCTCTGGCCAATACGGTATAAGCCTCTACCTGACGAGCTGCTTTCATGCTGGTTGGTGCGCCTAGCACATGGACATGGTTTGAAGGTACAAACTTTTTGTAATCTCATGTTTGGTAATAAGCGCCAAGTGTGGAATCGGGATATTGATCGTCTTGCGCCACCTTGGCTAATCGAAGAGCTCGTGCGGCGTACCGGCACTTCGCCTGAAATAGCATGGAACACGACGCTACACGCCTACGAAGGAATACTCTACTCGAAGTTTCGATCCGCTGGTGCGCTGCAATGGATACTTACCTTGAAGATGTATCACCGAACGCGCCAAGGATTTGGGCTGCAATTTTGTCCCACATGCTTAGCTGAAGATGCTGCACCATATTTCAGAAAGCGCTGGCGTATCGCTTTAAATACGGTTTGCACGCGACACGGCACCATGCTGCTGGATCGTTGTCCAGAGTGCGGAGCTGGCGTTGCTTTTCATCGTCTCGATATGACCAGAGCCGATGCCGATGCGATAGGGGTAACGCCATTATCGTACTGCCATTCTTGCGGATTTGATTTGCGAAATGCAGTAATAGAGAAACCGATTGCCTATGATCAAGACGCATCATCATTGTTGCTTGAGGTAAACTGTCAATTCGATCAAGAAGTGATGCCAGATAGTGATTGGGATGTGGGTCGATTCGCAGTGATGCATCAGCTATGCAGAATTATGACTGCACACTACAAGCATGTGCATCTACGGGAATTTGTACTGGATCAGATAGGTGCTCAGGATGTCGAATTGACTGCAGGGCGTATATCTATTGAGATGCGAATAATTCGGGAGCGTCATCATTTGCTGCAATTGGCTGCTTGGTTGTTGGTCGATCTTGAACCTAGATTAACTGCTGCTTGGCGAGCGGGAGCTGTTCGCTATAACGTACTGTTAAAAGATTTTAGCGAGCCGCCAGTTCAATACCACAGAATTGTTGAGAGATTTTCCAATTGGCGAGGCCGACTCTAATCGACCTTGGAGAGAATATTTGCTAGTTGTTTTGATCGATTGTATCAAGTTGGCGAGCCCACCAAGCGATAGATTCATCAATTAATGTTCTTCCATCCTCACCAGCATAGGCTCCAGATCCCATCGGGCGATATATATTCTCTTCAATGAGAAATTGTCGAATTACGTCGAAACCATCGTGACTCTGCAAATGTGCCATTATTGGAACGGGGCCTTCGGTAATTTCTGATTCATACTCTTTCAGAATGCTATTTCGCTCACGCTCAATGAAGTCGCGAAAAATTAAATTTTCATCACCAGTTCGCCACGATTTATGTAGAGTATTAGCTTTCTGTTTAATTGAAATATCGTTGGCTCCATCGACTTTATCAAGTACGTGCCCAACAGCTCGTAGGAGTACAACAGCTAGCACCCAATAAAGTCGCCATTCGACGTGTCCAAGTTCCGTCTCAAGTTTTTCTCTTACAAACATTGCGTCTTGAAGGACCAACCTTGCCTTTGGAACTTTGGTCATTGTCTCAATAATTCACATTACGATTCTGGAATACGACGGGGATAACCGATAGTAATTTACAAAGTTCTTTAAGAGCTCATTTGCTTCAGTTTCACTATTCCCAATAAAGTAGCCTAGTGACTCACGAATAGTAGATGCCTCACCGTTTGGAAGAAGTGATTCAATGAATAAGCGCTCTTTTGTTGAAAGATCTGGGATGCTGATTGGTCTTGGTTTTACCCAGTCATAGTTTTTATATGCCCAATGATTTAATCTTGTATGGGTAAAAAATAAATCTTTCTCCGCATGATTCAAAATAATTGCGGTGGCTCTAAGCATTTGTTGCCCGTCGTTGTATACGAATGCGCTAAGTGGTTGCACATATAGTCGCCTGTCACTTTCAACGCCACGTTTGCAAGCGCTATGCAAGGCTTGTAGCAAGAGTGATGAAAAATTGGCCGCCGTTACGTCATCAGGATTGATTACTGCCGGTCCATAGTCAGTTAATCGATTTTTTGCAATTCCTGCGCGGTAAACCTTTAAATCAGAACCATCCGGCGGTGTTCCTAATGTCCCTGGATTGGCATTGAGCGTTATTTTAAAAATATCACCAGCTGTGAGTTTAGAGACGAGTACCTGACTTTCCGCTAATTGCTCAGCTAATTGACCTGGTATTGCATAGTCAAACCAAACTATGCTTGGTTCTGAGAATTCATGATTGGTTAGGAAATCACCGCTTAATTGATTTTGGATCTGGATACAAGACACTGGCTGATTGAATTTTTGCCTTGATGTTACATTTGAATCTGATTCAATTGAGATCATTTTCTGAATTCGTAAGGTGCTATGTAAAAATTTGAAATCCTCTAAAAATGGCCCACCAAAACCTATATAAGTGTAATCAGAAATGTTTCGATATCTACCAATGCGGGAAAGTAAATCAATGAACAATGATCGTTCAATAGATTTGTTTTGGCGTAGATGATATGGGATGCTTCGTCCAAGGCTCATTTTCGCGCTTTCAATAGGGCGTCATCAAAACATTTTGCACCACCCTCACCTGCCGGTATTGTGGCATCGTCAAAAAGGTATGTGGCAACTTCATTGATCTCGCTGACTCGCCGAGAAAATCGTATTTGACGGGGAGGGTCTTCCTCTTTTGGTAACGGTAAATTTGGTTTGTACTTCTTTCCACCGATTCCTCTGATCACATTTGACCACCTGTCTAACGGTATTTTTGAATATGCCGTTTCAGGACTTACTGCCGATAATTGAACATTTATACTGTGAAGTTCTTTGGAGGATTTTTTCCATTTGTTTGTAAAATCTGTAAACAGTTTAAGACCTTCCCTCATAAACTCTTTTATGGACAAATAAAGTTCTGAGTTTCCATCAATTCCACGTTTTGTTGTTGTGAGAGGTAGTTTTCGTGCATCATTGCTTTTGAGTACCACTGTACCTGCTATAGAAATAAATTGGGTATGATATTGCGGTATGGTCGCCTCTCCCCAACCGGTTACTCGAGTTTTATCCGCGAAAAGCACAACGCGGTCATTGCATACGATAGTCCATCCTGCACGCTCAGTAGAAGGACGACCTTGAAGTGCGGCATCCTCTTCGTCTTCATTTGGTAGTTCTCGATATAAGCCAATAGTAACTACGATGTTAACACCATCAACATTTCCCTCATAAATGTAAGGGACAATACCTTCTTTTGTTTCGAAATTGTCCGCAATTAATGACACTCTTACCGGTTGTATTTCTTCGTCATTTACATATACCGTAAAGCCTTTTTCTATTATGTAACCGTAATAGGCAGATATTGCAGTTTTCAAAGTTCGTTCAAAATCAGTTTCGCCTGAGAACACGCGAGGAATTCCATCTCGTAAATGCGTTACGATAATTTGCGTCCCAAACTGATCTAATAATCCATTTTTTTCCTCAATCGGCAGCTCCCAATCCGTATCACTTTCTAGCCATTCTGGTGAGATTGAAACGCTGAAACCACCATCTTTTGTTTCACTAATGATTTCTGTTTTTTTGCCTAGCTTAAATACCGCCCGCTTCATACCGATACCGTAGACTCCGACAGTTGCCAAGTCCTTATCTCGTTCAATATCAGCGCGCCCCATTCGGAATGCATATTTTTCTGCTAAGTCTATTGGGATGCCACCACAGTTATCTGTTATGCAGAATTTGTCTTCGTTGAATTCAATCCAAGCTGCAAAGCCATCATATGGTTTGTTCGGATTTTTCGGAGCATTTGATCCTGATACGCGCATTGCACCATCAACGCAATTATCTAAAAGATCTAATATTGCGTCGTGTAGTTCAATGTCTCGTACCAGCATGTCAACAAAAAAACGTTTTGCGGGAGATGCCTCCGCATGCCTGTTTTTCAATGTCATAATCAACTCTTTCTGTTACGGGTTTTACTAAATAAAATTTAGATCTGCAATTATTGATTCGCAGCGTTCTTTAGGGGAACTTTAAGTTTTCTTTTTAGCACAGTCAAAATTGATTCAGACACTAAGGGAGATACACTATTTCCAATCATGCGGAAACTGTGCCATTTGGTCTTATGGAAGCAAAACCAATCTGGGAAACCTTGCAGTCGAGCCGCTTCTCGTACAGTAATTACACGAGCCTCAGTTGGATGTAACGGGCGTACTGCTTGATGACTGCCTTTATCCGATCCGGTGCCTGCACGTAGCGTCGGACACAAGCCTTCCCAAGCTAGCCGTTTAGCTCTACTGACTTTATCGATCTCACCTGGAATTGTTGCGTCATAACGCGCGCGAACTTTTTCTGTATGGATTGTCTCAAAATGCCCTGAAACACTTCCCGATTTAAGTTTGTTAATTGCATCTATCCAACCCATATTTGGTGGGGGCGCGGCGCGCATCTTTTTTGCGTATTCAGATAAGTCTTTTTGTTTTTTGTACCCTGCCCATCCGAAGTCATCAGGATCGCTGTTTTGAACTATTGGCGAAGAGATATCTTTGATTGCATCGCTTACATTTACGGGGAGTTTTTTTTCTGCTATTACGTCTAATTCGTTTAGTGTATTTAGTTCTTTTGGATCGTATCCGATCACAACCACACGTTTTCGTTTTGTCGGCGCACCGAACTCCGATGCATCTAATAAAATAGGACCAATCAACGTATATCGTTTATCGGCTGCAGCCATTGCTAGCTGGAGTTCTTGGAAATTGCCATCATCGAGAAGCCCCTCCACATTCTCCATTACGAAAAATTTTGGCTGAATGATGTTTACGGTTCGAAAAAAATGATAGAGCAATGACCTGCGAGGGTCATTGACATCACCTTTTCCCATCCTACTATAACCTTGACAAGGCGGTCCACCAATAACCCCATCAATTTCTTTCTTGGAAAGAAGCAACTTCCAAGAGTTTTTGTCCATAGTAGATAAATCACCTTTAACTACATTGGTAAGCGGAAAATTTCTTTTATATGCTGATTGTAGTGTTGTGTCTACATCGACAGCTACGACAACGTCAAAACCTGCTTGTTTTGCGCCTAAACCAAAACCACCGCATCCGCAAAATAAATCCACTATCGTAAAATTTTTAGCCATGATTTGCCTCTAAATTATATCATTCAGAATTGTTTCATAAATCCAAAAATAAAGCGACCGTATGGCCAATATAATTGGAAAAATTGTGGTTATTTTGGCAAATTTAAGCTGGTGTCTTCTCGATTTTATTGTAAGTGATTAGGAACTCTAATAATGCAATTGTGTCGTTTCGAAGCTCTGCGAGTTTACGTTCATCGGTCAATTGAATCCCATGAACTACCCCGTTAAGAAATGGCATGTGTTCTCTGGTTTTCTTGGTTGCTGCGACAATGCGAGCTTTGTGTGTGTTATTAAATAGATCGGTATTGCTACTTAGCCAAGGAAGTATCATTGGCGGTGTTACGCCTTGAATTTGTTTTTGAGCATCAGAATGCTCTTTCCTTTTACCTTCGGTGCTAGCATAAAAATGATCTTTCACGGCTTGTACATTTCTAGTGTAAAAGACAAACCGTTTTAGTGCTGCTTCTATTAATGCACGATACAACATTGCAGCTGCATACGGAGCAGTAGAAAGAGTAAGATCTATCGCTTCAATTATGTAAGCATTCAAAACATTGTCGTCGCCGTGTGGAAACGTTTTTGGCAATAATGTAGTCCAGTTTTTAACATGAAGATCTGGGTTGTCTGCAGCTTGGGGATGCGGTTTCGAAGTTGTTGCAACGGATTCTGTTGTTGTGGCGGCAGTCGCTGTAGAGATAGGTGGCGAAGGTTGCGTTTGGGGAGTGTCGGGTCTTGTAGCTTGAGGTTGTTTCGTTTTTTTTGCAGGGTACCTGCGTTTTATGTCTTGACGGTAAAAGTCGGCGCAGGGTTGAAGTAGTTCTTTGGTTTTAAGAAAAATGGTGCTGTCCGTTCGCATTTCGGTTTTTGCAGTATTCCAAGGCATTTTCCCTGAGTTCTCAGATACAAACCTTACCAGGCAAACGAAGCCGTTATATTCTGAGTGCCATGTTGCAGTCCAGCCATGTGAGCGAGATAGGCTGTTAGCCACAATTACACGATCATTACATATAAAGTATAAACCGAAAGATTTCGTTAGAGTTCTGTTTATCGTTAATGAATGTCCAGGTTCTCTTGGGAATAAATATTTTTCATGAATTCCAGATTCAATAAAAATTTGAACTCCATCAATGGTTATAGGAAGTTTTTTATTAGGGAGAAAATTGCCATTGGTTCGCAATTTTGGAAGCGTTACGCCGACGATATTGAATTTGTGGTGAATAAGGCTTCGAAAACTTATTTTCAGACCTTTAGAGATAAAAACTGCGTATCGAGTCGAAAGTTCTTTTATTGCATTAGAAAACCATTCTTCGCTACGTATTTCGTATTTGACTTCCGTTTTAATATCTGAAATGGAAAATAAAACTTTCCTTTTTTTTGTTGAAGAGATTCCATCGGCAGTTATTTTTCTATTTTTTTCGCCTGCCAAACTTTGCCTGTCAAATCTGGCCTTAAATGCCTTGATACCAGTATCTGTCGAAAGTGCGTATTTCGTTCCGAATTTCAGGAGTGCTCGTTTTAATCCAATGCCATAGTGACCGATCCCAAAGCTATGGTTAGAGGAGTCTGCGATGAGAAAGATCTTTTGAGAAAGCACTTCTTCTTCAATACCTAAACAGTTATCTAAAATACGTACGCTGTCCTCATCAATGCGAATTTGTATTTTGTAACCGCTATAATCTGCGGGTAATCCATATTCGTCAGTTGCGTGTTTTGAGCGTAATAGATGATCTCTAGCCGCGTCTATAGAGTTATCTATCAAGTCGAAGAGTGAGGCAAGAGGATTAATATCTTCTGTTAAAGTATTTTCTAAAAATTTTGGATTAACACCTGTATTTATTTTAATTGTCTTAATTTTTTTGTTTAACATTGTTTCTCTCTTCAACTTGGTGAGTTTAGCAATTTTGTTATTGTGCCTACTATTTATACATATTTGCAAACAAAATCGTTAAATACTTCACAACGAATTTTTTGTTTGTTACGAGTGTGTATTGGATGTTTTGATTTGTATTGCGAAAAGAGCCTCATTAACTTTCAGATTAATTGGTCGTAGCTATCGGCAATGCCAAATTGGGTGCTCTACGGTGGGAAATGTTTGATTAGCATTGGCGCATATTGAAACGGTTGTTAAAAATAAAACTCAGAAGTTGTGATTTGCTTCATCAAGATTTATTCACGCCATATAACCGATTTATAGGTTCTAAAATAGATGTGTTTTCTGGCTCTGGACGAAAAATATAATCTGCTGAAACGCAAGACAGTGTCTTATCGATTTCATCCCTACGAAATTTGTTCTCTATATAGACCTTTAAGTGTGGTGGCGATGACTCAATAATTGCAGCACCAATACAAATCGTCGAATTTTGAATTGCGAAAATAGCCACCCGGCGAGGACGCAAGTTCTCTTTCCCGTCTTCTATAAAAAGTCTTAAATCGATTTCGCCATTTTCATCTGAAAATATCGAAATGGGTACTGTCCATCCATCCTCCTCACTTCCAGTCAGTAGTTCAACTGTTAGATCGGTAAGTTGCATCAATTCAGCAACCACCTTTTTTAGAAAATCCGGTACCGGCTGGCGCTTTGAAAGATCCTTGTTAAGAAGCACCGTTAAGTCGATAGATCGAATTCGTTGTTCTGATCCTGGGTCACCTACTGAAGTGTTTTTCAATGAAGACCTCGTTGTCGCATAACCGTATTTCAAATCTTCAGAGTTCAAGAGGACTTTGTTTTTCCAAATGGATTTTTTTGTCAAATCAGGAAAGCGCGGAGCAAGTCGAATAGGTTTGGATTTAGATCTCAGCGAGTTTGATGCATCGCGTTCGACTAAGTTTTGATTAATGGAATCTTTTGCTGCCCGACGAATTTGTGTATTTGATGATGCTGACGTTGGCGTTGAATTATTAGCTTCATCGAACTTCTTCTTTGCTTCGTATCGAAGAGATCGAAATGGAAATGGGT
>DLGN01000228.1 GCA_002482715.1 Oxalobacteraceae bacterium UBA7693 | reverse complement strand
GAAGGCTGGGATGGGGATGGGTTTAAACCACAAAAGCCCAATAATTTTTAACGTCTTAATATATTTAGACGAAACTTCTGTGCATAATTACGGTCTATTCATCCAGTTTCCACCCCTTAACAGATTACTCTCACAGCCGACTACCTATGAAACTAAGCCAAGCGTATTCCAAAAAACTGTGCCAACGATCCTTCTTGAGCCTCGCCCTTATCGCCGCTTTCTCGACGAATAGTACGGCGCAAGATGCGGCAGCTAATACCAAGACCGTCCCAGTTTTCTATAACGGACAAGCCCAAGTCGTGCCGGGTTTTCAGGATAAATCGCAATGGATCAAGCAAGAACTATGGGTAGAAACCGAATTCGATAGCGATGCCGATGGCAAGCCAGATCGTGTGCACGTTGCAGTCACTCGTCCTAAGCAAACCGAGACTGAGGGCTTAAAGGTTGCGGTGGTTTATGAATCTTCGCCCTACTTCGCTGGCACCATGAAGAATCAAAAAATGTGGGATGTGAAGCACGAACTCGGCAGTGAGCCGCCACCGCGTCCAGTCAATGAGCAAGCCAAATTTATCCCAGTACGCCCAGAAATCTCACGTACCGAAATCGATACTTGGTTGCCACGTGGCTTTGCGGTTGTCCATTCTGAAGCACCAGGCACAGGCTTATCGCAAGGCTGTCCAACGGTCGGTGGTGCACCAGAAGAATTAGCGCCAAAAGCCGTCATCGATTGGCTCAATGGTCGCGCCAAAGGCTACACCAGCATCGATGGCAATCAAGAAGTCAAAGCAAGTTGGGCAACTGGTAAAGTCGGTATGACAGGCACCTCTTACAACGGCACCATTCCTTTAGCCGCCGCAACAACAGGCGTGGCTGGCTTAGAAGCGATTATCCCAATCGCACCAAACACCTCTTACTATCACTACTACCGCAGCAATGGTTTGGTGCGTCACCCAGGCGGCTATCTGGGCGAAGACATTGATCAACTGTATGACTTCATCTACAGCGGCGCACCAGAAAAACGCGAATTCTGTAATAAAACTATCCGTGATGGCTTGTACCCAGCCAAGTTTGACCGCAAAAATGGCGACTACAATGATTTTTGGGCAGAGCGTGATTTGCTTACCAAGATCAAAGGCGTCAAAGCCGCGACCTTGTTAGCGCACGGTCAGCAAGATTGGAACGTCATGCCTGAGCATTCCATTCGTATTTACGATGCCTTGAAAAAACAAGGCGTACCAACCCAACTGTATTTGCATCAAGGCGGACACGGTGGTGGTACTCCACCATTAGAAATGCGTAATCGCTGGTTCTCGCATTATTTGTACGGTATCGATAATGGGGTAGAGCGTGATGCCCGCGCCATGATCGTTCGTGAAAGCACTGAACGCGGCGTACCACCAACGCCATATTTGGATTTCCCAAATCCCGAAGCGGCCAATGTGAACTTGAGTTTGGGTGCAGGTGGCAGCAAGGCGGGCAGCCTAGGCTTATCAGCTCAAAACAAAGCTGGTATCGAAAAGCTGATCGACGATGTGCAATTCAAAGGTGGCGTTCTGGCGCAGGCAGAGCAATCACCACATCGCTTAATTTATGCAACGCCAGAGTTAAACGATGCCATGCATTTGTCGGGTACGCCTAGCATCAAAATTCGTGTGGCTGCTAACAAGCCGGCCGCCAATTTATCAGTATGGCTAGTCATGTTGCCTTTCGACGGCAAAGTCGTTGGCTCGGCAGGACAAGCTGGTGTGCTGTCGCGTGGCTGGGCGGATCCACAGAATCATCGTGCATTAACTAAAACCGGCAATTACGATTCCAAATTAGTTGGAACGCCTCTGGCGCCAGGTAAATTTGTTGATTTGACTTTCGACCTCCAGCCTATTGATAGAGTCATCCCAGCTGGTAAACGTTTGGCATTGATGATCATGTCCAGCGATCAGGACTTTACGCTTTGGCCAAAGGCGGGGACAGAATTGAGCGTCGATCTGTCGCAGACGTCCATCGTTTTGCCAGTGGTAGGTGGGGTGGATAATTTGAAAAAGGGATTGAGTAAGTAGTCTGATTGAACACAGAGGTGGTGGTATGGCGAAAGTGCAGCAAACTGAATTGGAAAAATTGGCCGGACTAGGCCCAAAATCCAGTGCCATGCTGCGTCAAATCGGCATCCACACCGCCGCTGAGTTATTAGCTGCAGATCCATATCATTTGTATCTGCAGCTAAAGCAAACACTCCCCGCGACGAGTTTGAACATGCTCTACGCCATCATGGGCGCACAAGAAAATCGTCACTGGCAAGAGATCAAGCGAGACCGACGTCTGGAGATTTTATTGCGTTTGGAGGAGTTGGGTATAGCGTAGATTTGCGATATCTCCTAGGTGCTGAACTGATTTTGTAGGTTGGGCTGGTAAACCCAACGTATCGCAAATTAGAACGGAAATCGTTGGGCTGATAAGCCCAACTTACTATGCGGATGTCTGTGCAGTGCTTTAAGGCGTGATTCTAGGAACGGAATGTATTCACCAAGCCCGTTTGGCGGACTCTCTGTATCGACAGCTTTCAAAAAGGCCAACGCTGTTGATAAGTCTTGTTCGGTAACTCCGGGAACCTCTAGCTCCCAAGCAATTGACTCTGCCAGCGCGGTTAATGATGCGTGAGCTGATCTCTCAGGAGGATTGCTGTATTGCACGTATGTGTGCCGCAAAATAGCAAGGCCATTTTGAGCAATTACCAAGGCTTCGGCCAATTTTCCTTCTCGTTGTTTTCGTAAAGCGCGACCAAGAGCAGCACTGGCTTTTAGTGCTGCAATTCCGCTTCGAAAGGAGTTAATTAGACGCATTTTTAGAGTCGGATGTGCATAGTCTATTCGTGTCCACTTTACTAGACTTTGTATTGCTAGAGAGGATCATTACAGCTCGCACCAATTGGTCTTATCTTTTGCTGAAAAGAATCCGCTCTTTTTCTTAAATAGTCTTGGCTCCACGACTTAAATAGGCGATCGGCTTCTTGCTTTGCCGCTGCTAATTCCTGTGAGGGAAGTTGGCGAGCAGCTTGCTGTAACGCACGGTTCACATAATGATTGTTGCCAACATCGTCTCGAGAAATTAAGTTGTATACATACGCGTATTTTGCAGCTTGCTTAAAGTCAGGTCGGATTTTTGAAAGTACTGCGAGTGGACCTCTCATAATCGAAGAATCACCGCTATATTCCTCAACCAAAGTTAACACTGCAGATGAAGATCCTGCATTTGCTGCCTGTAATAGGAAAACTTCTCGGTAGTCTTGAAACGCCCTCCAAGCCTCAACATTCGCGTTTAAGTCATTAGGGTTCCAGTATGGTACGGCTGTAAAATCTTCCATTGAACCCAAGTGTCCGTTTAACGCCGCGATGAACTTGAATCGCCATGCCTCTAAGCCTTCCTGATTTTCAAATCCGCGACAAACGCGTTGATCAATTTGATCTTTTGTTTCGTAGGAATCAAGTCGCTCCTTTAATTTTGATATCGTGGCAGAATCAAGTCCAGCTGCTTCCGACTCTTGTTGAAGTTCAGCTATAATTTTTTTCCGTTCTGGTAGCAAATAATCGCAACGAAATAATTCCTCCGCAAGACGACATGCAGCCTTGGCGTCGTGCTGTTGCGCCCGTGCTTTCAATGATTCGAGAATGTCTTTGAGTGGTGTGTTGATGTCCGGAAGTGGTGCAATTGCTGCCTTGGCTTCAGTGAGTTTCGGTATCGATGACGTAGATGGTGATACTACTTGGCTTGGTAACTTCTTGACCGAGAAAGCTTGCGAATTCGTAGCGGCAATCTCTTTGACTACGTCACCTGCAGCACGCCAACGCCAAATTATCAGTAAATTGACTAAAACCAACAATAGGACGATGTACTTGAGTATTTTCATAGCGGCAATATGGCGTACGCAGAGTTCGAATCTTTTTATGTTCGTCTTCAAATCAGATGAACGAAATTCCACCTAATTCTTACAGACAATTTATGAAATTGTTGGGATTGCCCCAACTTTTATCCCATACTTGCCCCCGGTTGATTCCGTTCGGCAAGTACAGCTTGTGCAACCCGCGATTGCCCGAAACGTCACAATGTTTAGAAGTAGTGTTGTCTCAGATAGCTGTACAACCATTCTCTCTCAACCTCAGAAGCCCCAACGGCAAGCTCAATTCGTTCAGCGCCTTTATCAATCGTAATCCGATTGCCGCTATCCGTTTCTCTTAAAGTCAACGTTTCGATTTCTGTCGGTGTAAATTCAATGCGTTTTCTCTTTGGAAACATGGATGCCCAGTATTCTTTTTTATCGTAGAAACCAAAATTCATTTTTAATGGTGGGATGCCAGAATCCAGCGACAAAGATGGACGATTCAGAAAAAGTTGTTCAGGGATACTTGCTCTAAACACGCGAAAAATCATGTACCCAGCATAGACACCACCGATAGACCAAGCGCCAAGCCAAAAGATAAGAAAAGCTCCACCTTCACCCGAAATAACTTGCGTGAGTGCGCTTTGGAAACCCATAAACCATCCCCCCATCCAAAATAGGAGAAATAGTCCCATCAAATATCTCATGACGCTACCAGTTCCATGCGGCACAACAATACGCTGATGACCATTGAGCGTATCAACTTTTATTTGGCTTCCCTCAGGAGGAAAACTATTCATTTGAACTCCAAACGACATTGAATAAAAACGCTAAAAACCGTGCGACAGAAAGGGACAGTTGCTAGCGTTTAGTAAGATTAATAAAACTAAATATCTAAACGGCAATATGCCATAAGATGTTGTGATTAAGCAAGCAATGTGTACCGAGGGTGATCCACGCGGGTTGCATTCGCCAGGTAGCAACGATAAACAAGGCAGGTTCTGTCGAAACCGCATTGGGTTTTTGTAGGTTGGGCTGCGAAGCCCAACTTCGATCTTTTGGCGGTCGACTGTTGGGCTTCACTTCGTTCAGCGCCAACCTACTGATTCTGTTTGATTCGAACACTGGCCTCGGTTGGTTTCACAAATAATTACGGCATAGCGTCCCGCTCCGGAACCATCAAAGCTTATTCATCGTGTAAAACATTTCCCCACCCCATTCCATCAAACCATTTTGATCTAACCCAAACTAAGTTCTTTCCGCATCTGGTCTTACCGCCTGAACAATGCAATTAAAGCTACACTAGCGGCACTTTGTCAGGTGGTCTGCTCGCTGTTGGAATTTCCTCGCTGCATTTGTCAATCCATCCCGAATGGAGGATACTTGCAATATGGGAATTTCTAGAGACTTTCCACTAATGTTGATGGTGCCGTTTCGTACCCAGAAATGGCGTGCTGTCAGACATTCAAAATGATGAGGATTTACGCAAATGCTAGCTAGTAGGGTGCGCCGTGCGCACCATTACTACGGTGATTATTGATCGCTCGGTGGTGCGCATGGCGCACCCTACCTTATTTGCGTAAATCTGAATAATTATAAATTGGCACTTCTTGAACTTTAAACAAGTAAGGAACAAGCATGACCTCATCCCATTTTGCCGAACTCATGGCATATGCCCAAGAACATTCTGGCTCAGCCAGCAAACGTCAAGGCGGCTTTATCGCTGCTTATTTTGAAAATACCGATCCTGATGAAATCACCACGCGTGGCGCGGCGAATTTGTTTGCCTTGGCAAACGCGCATTGGCGCTTGTTAGATTCGCCCCGTGCGGCGAATAGCCCGAAGATCCGCGTGTTTAATCCTAGTTTGGCCGAAGATGGCTTTGTCAGCGAACATACGGTCGTGCAGATCGTGAATGACAATATGCCTTTCTTGGTTGATTCCGTCACGATGGCGATTAACCGCAGCGGTCGTACCGCGCACTGGATCGTCCATCCTTTGATGAGCGTGGCGCGCAATGCCGATGGCAGTATTGCTGAAGTAAGTACCGTGGCGGCTGCCACTGCTGCTGGACGTAATGATCCAGTCGAATCATTGATCTTGGTCGAATGCGACCGCATCGTCAGCGCCGCCGATCAACAAGCTCTGGTCGATGAATTGACCCATATCTTGGCAGACGTGCGTGGTGCTGTGGTCGATTGGCAGCCGATGTTAAGCCGCGTTAAAGAACTCATCACCGCCTCAGAAAAATTCACAGGCACACACCAAAGCCATGGCGAGGGTATCGCCTTCTTACGCTGGTTAGAAGACCGCCATTTCACTTTCCTCGGTGCGCGTGATTACGAACTCAAACGCAATGGCAATCAAGTGAGCCTAGTCGCTTTAGCCGATTCTGGCCTCGGCATCTTGCGCGGCAAAGTGCAAACCAATGAAACGCTCTTGCCACCAGAAGTCGTCGCTTTGATCGATTCCGAAGAAACCGTCTTGGTCACCAAAGCGATGACGCGCGCAACCGTGCATCGTCCAGCTTGGCTCGATTACATCGCGGTTAAACGCTTTAATGATGCGGGCGAAGTCATCGGTGAATCACGCTTCCTCGGTCTCTACACTTCCACCGCCTACTCCGCACCAGTCAGCGAAATCCCACAAGTACGCCAACGTACAGCGGCAGTCATGAGTGCAGCGGGCGTCGTGCCTGAGAGCCATGCCGCAAAAGCTTTGCAATCGATTCTCGATGACTATCCACGTGATGAATTGTTCCAAGTCGATACCGCGACTTTGACTGATCACGCGATTGGCATTTTGCGTTTGCAAGAGCGTCAACGCGTGCGTTTGTTCTTGCGTCGTGATCCATTTGGTCGTTTCACTTCCGCTCAAGTATTCGTACCACGTGACCGCTACAACACTGAATTGCGCGTCAAGATCAGTAGCGAATTAATGGCAGCATTAGATGGCCATTCCATCGAATTCACCCCAATGCTGACCGACAGCCCATTAGCGCGTATCCATTATTTGGTACGTGCCAAAACCGATGCGCCGATGAGCACGAATGTGAACGTCTCCGTACTCGAAGCCCGCATCGCCAAACTCGCCCAGCGTTGGGAAGACGATTGCAGCACAGAGCTCTTGCGTACACATGGCGAAGGCCGTGGTCTGGATTTGGCAAATCGTTTTGCCAATGCTTTCCCTAGCGCCTATCGCGAAGATTTCACCCCACAAGGCGGTGCCGAGGATGCGGATATCTTGTCGCATTTGTCCAAAGCATCCCCATTGGCGGTCAAATTGTATCGTCCACTCGATGCAGTAGCAGGCTTGTTGCGCTTTAAGATTTACAACACCTCCAAAGTGGCATTGTCTGATTCCTTGCCAGTGTTAGAACGCATGGGCGCACGTGTACTCGACGAACATCCTTACCACGTTGCCGATGGCGATAGCGAATTGTGGATTCATGATCTGGGTTTGCAACTGCCAGTCGCCACCGATTTGACCGCAGTCAAAGCCCGCTTCGAAGAATTATTCTGCCAAGCATGGCGCGGTGAAGTTGAAAGCGATGACTTAAATCGCTTAGTCTTGAACACAGCCCTCGACGCGCGCTCCATCGGCGTCTTGCGCGCTTGCTCACGCTACTTCAAACAACTCGGTTTTGCGTACAGCCAAAACTATATCGAAGCGGCATTGAACAAAAACTGTGGCATCACGCAATTGATCGCAGAATTATTCGGCGCACGTTTCAAGCCAGA
>DLGN01000261.1 GCA_002482715.1 Oxalobacteraceae bacterium UBA7693 | reverse complement strand
GCACTTTCAAGCACAGACTCATCAAGCTCTTGCACCGTCAATAGCTGATCCACAAACACGCGATAACCACGCGGAGTGGGGATGCGACCAGATGAGGTATGCGGACTGGTGACAAATCCCATTTCCTCCAGATCGGACATCACATTACGGATGGTTGCCGGTGACAATTCCAAACCAGATATCTTGGAAAGTTCACGTGAACCAACTGGCTGGCCGTCGGCAATATACCGTTCCACCAGGGCTTTTAAGAGAGTTTGAGCGCGATTATCGAGTTGCATAGTTTTATTTTAGGCTAGCTGTCGCAGAAACGCATTGTTTTTTGCAATATGCCAACAATCATCGAACACTTAGATTGAGTTCGCGCAACAGTTCTTGCAAGTCTTTTACGATAAAGTCAGGCTGAACATCAGCATGTTCTGTCTCCGCCAATGTTATGCCGCGACGATTGACCCAAGTTGCCCGCATACCGACTTGCTGCGCTCCAGCGACATCCAAGCGCAAATCATCCCCCAGATACATCACTTCACTTGGTGCTAATTGCAAGTGCTCTAACATTGCCAAAAATATGCGGGGATCGGGTTTTGCACAACCAAAAGTGTGTGCGGCCAAAGATACAGAAAAATGTTTACCCAAACCTATCGCCTCAATATCTGCAAACCCATTAGAAATTGAGCCCAGCTGGTAGCTGTCTTTCAACACGCCAAGAGCGGGCATGACATCGGCAAAAAAAGTGACTTGATTACGTGCATGGGCAAACACTTGCATCGCTTGATCTGCCAGATCAGGCGATGGATTATGTTCTGTAAAGACCTGCTTTAACAAAGTATGGCGTAAAGCCCACAAATCATAACTAAATCGCGCATCTGTCTTTACCAAAGCCTGCCGCCGCTCACGTAAAGCATCGATCGAATACCTCGAAGCAAGTGCTGGAAGCTGTTGGGCTATCCATGCATGCAAAGTTGCTTCGGCTTGTTGAATCACCGGTGCCACAGGCCACAATGTGTCGTCCAGGTCGAAAATCAGCGCTTTGATAGTCATCATAAAATTGTGTCAAATAGGTGCTGCAGTGTAATCGAAAATGCGCTTCTAATTTTCGCAATTCCTTACAAGTTGGCATTCAATGCGCGCAAGTCCCAAACCGACTGTTTCGCGCCACATAAAGTCAACATATATTGGCGATACACTGCAGGTAGATGACGCCCTGCAACTGTCCCTATATCACGCAACCAGCCTACCGGATAATGCGATTGATATAAGGGTGTCATGATGCGACTCGCCATTTGATAATAAGCGATATGCCGACGACGACGTGTCGAAAATTGCGCGAAAGCTTCATGAATTTGGGAAGGCCCAACATCATGACGCCCACCGGTAGATTGTTCTAGACACTGCGCCAACACCGTAGCGTCAATCAAAGCCATATTTGCACCCTGTCCCAACTGCGGACTCATCGCATGCGCGGCATCTCCCAAGACAACCACCGCTTGTTGATGATAGGAAGACAGTCTGACATCGGCATATTCCGCTACCGCTACTGTCGTCTGCGTTGAATTGGCCAGCCAATCCGCAACTTCAGGCCAAATTTCAGCAATACGCGTGACCAACCCAGCCATACCGGCTTGCTGATAGGCATCCAACGATGATTTAGGCAAACTCCAAAACAAGGAATAGCAAGTTTTCTGTGTCAGAGGATTCAACCCAGTTGGCAATATTCCCAGCATAACTCGGGCACCACGATAGCGTTGCATCAATATGTGTGGAAAAGGCCAGTCTTCTTTATCTAATACGGCCCAATAAGCCCCCCAAGGATACGGTCGGTGTCTCTGCTTTAGCTGCAAACGATCTCGCAAAGACGAACGCGTGCCATTCGCAACGATCAAACCATCTGCCACCAATTCCCCAAGTTGATGATGCACTAGAACTTGACCGGAATGCAGCTCAAAATCAGAGACACCATTTCCCAAATGCATAGTGACACCCAAATTACGTGCACAATTCCATAAAATTTGATGCAAATGTGCGCGATGTATACCCAAGCCATGCCAGTCTTGTTGCACCGACGCGTAGTGTAGATCTAGTGTCTTCCAAGAACCAGAGTATCCTTCCAAACTATGTACCACAGCAGCCTTCTCACGAACTTCACCGAGCAAGCCTAAGTTGCCCAACATCGCTTGCCCGCTAGGCTGCAACAACAGACCTGCACCTACCGGGGTCGGATCAGCAACTTGTTCAAAGATACTCACCTTTTGTCCATGGCGGGTCAGTAAAATAGCGCTAGCAAGTCCGGCGATTCCAGCACCTGCAATAACAAAATGTGCCATAAAAAAATAATGAATTTAAGTTGTGTTCATTATACGATTAGCGGCAGATAGATTAGTTTGTTAATTTAAGCTGGAAATTCATCGGCCAATGATTTCGCAATTCCGCCATTCCTATATCCAATCAAAATCAACTTGAAAAATTTATGATGCCTTTCACCATTCAACAAGCCAGCGTGCATGACGTCGACTTGATCGCTCCCCTGTTTGATGCCTATCGTGTGTTTTACCAACAAGCAAGTGATCTACACTTAGCTAAAAAATTTTTGCATGAACGATTGCAGCAACAACAATCAAACATTTTCTTTGCAATTGACCAGACAAGTCAAGGGCTAGGATTTGTCCAACTCTACCCCAGCTTCTCATCGGTTTCTGCTAAACGCCTTTGGATCTTAAATGACTTATATGTCGCCGAATCGGCCAGACGCTTAGGTGTCGCAAGACAACTCATGTTGCGTGCCAGGGCATTCGCGATACAGACAGGCGCCAAGGGTTTATTTCTCGAAACCTCGCACGACAATCACCAAGGACAAAGTTTGTATGAATCACTGGGCTACCTGAGGAATAGCGAATATTATTATTTCCTTGACTTACAAGATCAGCTGGTTTCACAGACTGATGCATGAGGATCGACCATGCTCGCCAATTCCTAGCCAATGCTTAGTCACAACAAAGCGCATTCTTTAAGATCACTTTAATCATTGGACACATCCAATTGGCGAAGAATAGTGTAATCTAAAGCCTTCTCCCTATCTTCACATATGCCCTATGACAACAACACCCAAAACCATTGCCTTGATCGGAAAATACAATGCACTTGGCATGGGTGAATCTTTAAATGAATTAGCGCACTCCCTCAGTGCTGCTGGTCACACGGCTTTGTTTGATCATGATTCAGCACACAATTTAGCCTTAAATGATTTTCCAGCGCTATCCGTCGCAGACATTGGGCGTACTGCAGACATTGCCATCGTACTCGGTGGCGATGGCACTATGTTGGGAATTGCGCGCCAATTGGCGCCTTACGATGTACCATTGATCGGAATTAATCAAGGACGCCTCGGCTTCATTACCGATATTCCGCGCGACCAAATGATTCCTGCCGTGATGAAAATTTTGAATGGTGAGCACATCGCAGAACAGCGTTGCATGCTAGAAGCCATCGTGGTTCGCGATGGCGAACAGATTTTTAGTGGCGTCGCTTTTAACGATATCGTTTTATCCCGGGGTGCAGGCTCAGGCATGATTGAATTACGAGTCGAGGTCGATCAACACTTTATGTACAACCAACGTTCTGATGGTTTGATTGTATCAACACCGACCGGCTCTACCGCTTACGCGCTTTCAGCTGGCGGCCCCTTGCTTCATCCAAGCTTGGGGGGCATCGTGATGGTGCCAATTGCACCACATGCTTTATCCAATCGTCCGATTGTTTTACCAGAAACCAGTGTCATCAGCGTTGAAATCGTAGCAGGACGTGATGCTAGTGTGAACTTTGATATGCAATCTTTTGCCAATCTCAATCACAAAGATAAAATCATTATCAGTCGATCTACCCATCACATCACCTTCTTGCATCCAGAGGATTGGAACTACTACCATACTCTGCGCGAAAAACTCCACTGGAACGAATACCCTTCAGTGGAAGGTGCATTGAACTAATTTGTCCCGCAAAGTCCTGTGAATAAATACAGTATTTTGTCGCACTGCACTCGATACCCTGAGGTAAAATACGCGCAATTGCGCCATCACCTCAACTCACTCATACAGATGAAAACCTATGCTGCGTACGCTTGCGATTCGTGATTTTGTTATCGTTGATGCGATAGAACTAGAATTTTCTGCTGGCTTTACCGTATTTACCGGTGAAACTGGTGCTGGAAAATCCATTTTGATCGATGCGCTTGCATTAACTTTGGGCGGGCGTGGTGATGCCAGCATGGTTAGAGAAGGTGCACAAAAGGCCGATATCAGCGCCGAGTTTTCTTGCAACTCCGCCACATCCACTTGGCTACTAGAACATGACTTCAATGCCGAAGATGGACAACTTTTGATACGTCGAGTGATCGACAATGCCGGGCGTTCTAAAGCTTATATCAACGGTATCAGTGCAACCGCAGCCCAACTACGTGAACTCGGTGAATATCTGGTGGACATTCATGGCCAACACGCACATCAATCATTACTAAAAAGTGAAGCGCAGCGAAACTTACTCGACATGCAGGCTGGATTACAAAGCCAGACAAGTAAGGTCGGTAGCTTACACAAGCACTGGCGTAATTTGGCGAAGCAACGAGAAGAATTCGAACAGAACGCAAAAAACATCCTGCAAGAACGTCAGCGCCTAGAATGGCAAGTTGGCGAGCTCGATAAACTGCAACTCAAAAAAGGGGAATGGGATGAAATCACACAAGAACATAGCCGCTTAGCCCATGCCGCCAGCTTATTAGAGGGCGCACAAGAAGCTGCGGATACGATTTCTGAATCAGATCACCCTGTCCTTTCGCAAGTATCTGCATTGCTACAAAAACTCGGCAGATTAGAAGAGTATGACAATAAACTCAAACCCATTCTTGAATCACTCGAATCAGCGCGCATCAATCTTCAAGAATGTGCCTATGCATTAAACGACTATCTCAACCGTGTCGAACTTGATCCGGCTAGATTGCGACAAGTTGAACAACGAGTAGAAAACCTACACAGCACCGCGAGACGCTTTCACGTCGAACCAGAAGGTTTGATCTATGAGCTAGAAAATTTGCGGCAGCAATTAGCACAACTATCGGGTGCGTCTGACATCGAATCATTGAAACAACAGGAAGAGCTGGCCTTTCAAGCTTACCTGAAAGAGGCAAAAATGCTCAGCGAAAAACGTCAAGTTATCGCAGGTGATTTAGGGCTAGCAGTCACCAATGCGATGCAAGACTTGAGCATGGCGGGTGGTCGTTTCGCGGTTGACCTAGTCGCCTGCGAACCAAGTGCCAGCGGCTTGGAAAATATTGAGTTCATGGTCGCCGGGCACGCTGGAGTGCAATTACGGCCACTTGCAAAAGTCGCCTCTGGAGGTGAGTTAGCCCGCATTTCTTTAGCAATCTCGGTGATTACATCTTGTGCTACAGCCACGCCTACACTCATCTTCGACGAAGTGGATAGCGGTATTGGTGGTGCTGTTGCAGAAGTCGTCGGGCGTTTATTAAAACGTCTGGGTCAAGACAGGCAAGTATTGTGTGTGACCCATTTGCCGCAAGTTGCCAGCCAGGGCAACCAGCACTTTGAAGTCAGCAAAACGCAAGAAAATAATAAAACCTTTTCG
Organism: Oxalobacteraceae bacterium UBA7693; assembly: GCA_002482715.1. Classification (GTDB taxonomy): domain Bacteria; phylum Pseudomonadota; class Gammaproteobacteria; order Burkholderiales; family Burkholderiaceae_D; genus Undibacterium. Next base: position 2,333 of record DLGN01000261.1, on the reverse strand, counting down.
CAAATTAATGCACTTGATAATAAACAACGCGTGGAAGAAATCGCACGCATGCTGGGTGGCCTAGAGATTACCGCAACCACGCGTAAACATGCTCGAGAACTACTCGCTTTATAAAACTTAACGACTTCGATAGCGCTAACTTTTCGCACAAAAAATCAACGCACTCAAATCAATGAAAGTTCGCCATGACATTCCTCAAAGAACCTGATTACGCACACGGAAAGCTCGTAAAGACGGCCGTCGTCTTAATTAATCTCGGTACACCAGATGCACCAACGCCCAGTGCGGTCAAACGTTATTTGAAACAATTCTTGTGGGACCAACGTGTCGTTGAAATTCCACGTGCTGTTTGGTGGATGATTTTAAACTTCATCATATTGCCTTTCCGCTCCAAAAAATCAGCAGAAAAATATGCCTCAATCTGGACGAATGAAGGCTCGCCTTTACTCGTTCATACACGCAAACAAGCAGTGCTACTCAAAGGCTATCTGGGTGAACGTGGACATGAAGTAAACGTCGTCCACGCGATGCGTTATGGTTCGCCGTCTATCCCAGAAGTGCTAGCCCAACTGAAGACAGAGGGCCACGAACGTATCCTAATTTTACCTGCCTACCCACAATATTCAGCGACTACCACCGCCTCGAATTTTGACGCTATCACACAACATTATCAGCAAACCAGAAATGTACCTGAGCTACGATTCATTAAGCATTATCACGATCACCCCAGCTACATCCATGCATTAAAGAATTCTATTCTGCGCGCGTGGGAGCAAAATGGAAAGCCAGAAAAACTCGTCATGAGTTTTCATGGATTACCAAAAGCATTCTTAATGCGTGGCGATCCGTATCACTGTGAATGCTATAAAACTGCACGCCTGCTAGCCGAACAATTAGGATTGAGTAAGGAAGAGTATGTCGTCACCTTTCAATCACGCCTGGGGCGTGCCGAGTGGCTGCAACCGTACACCGAACCAACCGTACAAGCACTAGCGAAGCAGGGCATCAAACGCATCGACGTCGTTTGCCCTGGCTTTTTAGCAGATTGTTTAGAGACATTGGAAGAAATCGCCATCGAAGTACGTCAGGCTTTCTTAACTGCAGGCGGTCAAACCTTCAATTACATTCCTTGTTTAAATGAATCGCCTGACGCCTTACGTGCCTTAGCAGAAATCAGCGAACAACATTTAATTGGTTGGCCAACGATGGTCACAACCAGTATGCGCGAACAAGAAAAACAAAATGCATTAATTAGCCGTAGCGAAGCAAAACGATTCGGTGCCGATCACTGATGCCCACAAAGATGTCCACCAGCACTTATGTCATTGGCGATGTACAAGGCTGCTACGATCAGCTAGTTGAGTTAATAGCTAAAATCGATGCAATAACACCGCAAGCACGTTTACTGTTTGCTGGCGATCTAATCAATCGCGGGCCAAAATCACTCGACACCTTACGTTTGATCAAAGGCTTAGGGTCGCGTGCGGAATCAGTATTAGGCAACCATGATTTGCACCTGCTTGCAGTCGCATGCGGTGCGCGGCAATTACATCGTAGCGATACGCTAGGCGCAATACTCGCAGCAGAAGATAGGGAAGAGTTATTAGATTGGCTGCGCCATCGACCGATGGCATTAGACATCGACCAACATCTTTTAGTGCATGCTGGCGTTTTCGCCAATTGGGATAAAGTAAAAACACTCAAACTAGCGCAAGAAATCGAAATCGAATTGCGTAGCGACAGGTGGCAAGACTTGCTTCGCAATATGTACGGCAACACGCCCGTCATTTGGCACGATCAGCTTCAAGGTACAGAACGTCAACGCTGCATCATCAACGCCCTCACCCGCATGCGTTTTTGTCATGCGGATGGCAGCATGGATTTTGATCTCAAAGAAGGCACAGCCAAAGCACCCGAACATTTACTTCCGTGGTTCGATTTACCAGAACGCTTAAGCCAAAACTGCACAGTCGTTTTCGGGCATTGGTCAACGCTGGGATTAGTATTGCGAAACAACTTGATCAGCCTAGATACTGGCTGCGTGTGGGGTGGGAAATTAACAGCAGTGCGATTAGAAGATAGACTAGTTTTACAATGTTCGAATAAAGAAGGTTTGAAAATTCACTAAAAACAAAAAAATAGGCGATTAGTGATGACTCTGTGAAATCAAACCTGCCAATCAAGATAAATTCGAAATAGTAGATTTGCCTAAAAAAACTCAACTCATCGCCTACCTGAATCAAAACCTAAGTGACTACTCTTGCAAAACACTTCATAGCCCTCAAACAATTCTGAACTAAGTTCAATGCTCTGTCTGTTCGATCACCACACCT
>DLGN01000090.1:2267-11294 GCA_002482715.1 Oxalobacteraceae bacterium UBA7693 | reverse complement strand
GATCTGCAACACCATGACCTTGGCCAGGGTAGAGTTGCAAGCTGTAGTCTTTGTTTGCTTTTGCTAAGGCATCAATCAGCATGATGGTATTTTGTGGGTGAACATTGTCATCCATTGTGCCATGCATGATCATGATTTTGCCACTCAGATTTTTTGCTGCTTTCAGTGCCGAACCCTTGTCGTAACCTTCTGCATTTTCCTGCGGTAGACCCATGTAACGTTCGGTGTAAATACTGTCATACAAACGCCAATCGGTCACTGGTGCGCCAACAAAACCAACTTTCCAAGCTTTGCTATGCGTCATCGCGTAAGAGGTGAAATAGCCGCCGTAGCTCCAACCATTTAAGGCAATTCTATCCATATCGGCGAAGCCTTGTTGGCGTAACCATTCAAGGCCATCTAACTGATCTTGTAATTCCAGTTGACCTAGTTTTTTATGAATCGGCCACGCACTGGAAACACCTTTGTTACTTGCGCTTTGATTGTCCATTACCCAAACGACATAACCTTGTTGCGCCAGGAAGTGGTAATACAAATTGGCATTCCATTGATCACGTACTTGCGGCGCCATTGGGCCTGCATATAAATGCTGATAGACCGGATATTTTTTCGTTGCATCAAAATTGGCTGGCAAGAATAATAAACTTTCCATCATGAAGCCATTGCGAGACTTAATCTGCTGGTGTTTCACTGTCGCCAATTGTAGGTCTTTCAACTTCGTTGGTACACCAGCGTCATCGACCATTTTTACCTGCACACCAGCATCGGTGAACAAAGCTTGTTTCGGCGTTTGTGCCATGCTGCTCCAGCTATCGACGAAATGCGTAAAGGTCTTGTTCCAACGCACCATGTGCGAACCTTTTTCTTCGGTCAAGCGTTTAAAGTTACTGCCATCGAGATTAACGCTATAGGCATCATTGCCGATTGGATTACGCTCATTGGCGGCGAACAAGACGCGTGATTTAGCTTCATCGACGCCGTGAACAGTGCGCACATCCCAGTCACCTTGAGTCAGCGCTTTCACTAATTGGAAATTCTTATCGTAGTGATACAGGTGGCGATGACCGGTGCGGTCCGATTGCCAGATAAAGCTACCGTCTTTTAAGAAGTGCGGCAATGGTAAGCGTTCTGTCCACGCTGGGCTGGTTTCTTTGACGACGACTTTACTATTGAGCTTGGCATCATAAATGCGCAGATCTAACCAAGTTTGTACACGGTCCTGCCAAGCTGCCATCAGCTTGCCATCAGGCGTCCAGTCCACTTGAACAATCAAGGTTTCTTTGCCTGCATACGGATCTTGCGTCCAGCTGATTTTTCCTTTTAAATCTACTACGCCGAGTTTAGTGATTGGATTGAAGTCGCCAGCTTTTGGGTAACGAGTACGATCAGTTTTCACTGGCTGAGCGTGATCACCGCTCAAAGTATAGACCGGTACTTTAGTTTCATCGAAACTTAAGAATGCCAACTTTTTAGAATCTGGTGCCCAACGGAAGGCGCGGAAATCACCACGTCCATAAACCTCTTCTTGATAAACCCAATCTAAGCGGCCATTAAATACCGTTTCGCTGCCACCTGTGGTTAAACGGGTTTCTTTGGCCGTTGCAACGTCTGTCGCATACATATCATTGCCTTTTAAATAGGCAACAGTCTTTGCGTCTGGTGATAATAAGGCTTCGTCTTCCTTGACATCTGGCGTGTTGGTCAGGGCGCGCGCTTTGCTGGTATTGAGATCGAGTAACCAGATATCGTTTTTGTGCGTGAAAATATAGCTCTTGGTTTCAGGTTTAATTCTTGCACTCAGTTGATCTGCCAACTTAGTGACTTCTTTTTCATCAATCTTCGCCGTTTTTAAAATGCTCAGTACATTGCCATCCGCTGGTAGTGCAGTCTTTTCCCATGTGCTCGGGTTGACGACGAATAATTCCGCAACACCTTTATTCACTTTGGATTCGATCAAGCGATTTTGATTATCCCAAGATAAGCGAGTTAAGGGTGCTGCATTAAAATTCACGCGTTGCTCTGGGTGATACAGCATTTCTAATGTGAGCTTGCCATCACCGGCATAGGCGGCTCCACTGGCAGCGAAGCTTGCTGCGATAGCGATTGTAATTGCGCTCAAGGGAATAGTGCGTTTCATGGATGTTCCTCCAAATGATTTTTCTTGATAATTGGATAAAGCAAAATAATATTTTTAAGGGTCAAAAAGTTGACCACTTGAGACTGGTAAATCGGTACTTAGTTCAATTTTTTCATAGACTTGATGACGATAGGAAGTAGCTTTTCTTGTAAGGCAATTTGCTTGCTTTCTTGTAAGTTGACATAGATTGCAGAGAGAAATGCGCTGAGATTGTGCTTACGCGCCAGACTTGCTTGTGTAGTTTTTTTCAGGTCTAAGGAAGTGGAAAGTAAACTAGCGAACCAAGTGCCCCATTCCTCGCTCGTAAGTGACGAACGCAAGCCCAGGTAAAAGACTGGTGTCATCAAGCGTTCCGCTTCGCCATATTGATAGAAGTGTCGCTCATTGCGGATTTGCAGAGCCAGTGCGGCAAGCATCGTTTCGTGTTGAGATTTATTTAAAGCTGGATTTAATGATAATTGCATCATCCAATCGGCTGCATGAGCAACCCCATGGCGCCAACCAGTTTTCTCATCAAATCCGCGGAAGTCAACAATTTGGCCAAGATACAGTGCAGCGGTTTCTAGCATTTCTTGGCGTTGAGAATCGGACATAAAAGCCTTACGTCGATCGACTCGAGCGACTTCGGCGAGCACTAAAGCGGCAAACGGTTTAGTAAAGCCTTCATCATCAGCGGATGTTTTGTCGAGAATTTTCTTCAGCAGTTGTTCTCGAATTTGGTGAACGGTTTCGCTACTAAGAAGTTCACTGCGCATCCAAAATGACAATGCTTCAAAAGCAATTTCATCACGTAATTGCGGATTTGAATTGCTCAAACAGTCAAGCATTGCTAAGGCGGTTTGTTGGCGCTGTGTCGCGTCACCGATTTTCCATTGTGACGTCTTTAGATTTTTTAAATCATCTAAAGACTTTCCGCTGGGTGGACATCCTGCAAAGCTATTAGCGCTAATGAGGATGCTTACACTTAAGAGAAATTTTGCAGCAAATACCTGAAAGCTTGTTCGCATTTTTTGTCTCCTTGAATCTTTCAATACTTTTTAGACAGACCGCTTAGGTTTAAATAGGTTCAACGAATGAACTTTTCGATTGCCTTCATCGTTCTATCAGTTGCTCCTTGATGCTGTAAGAAAAATGCATGGGCTTGTGCTCCCATCGCTAGGCGCTTATCGGTATCGTCGATTAATGCTTGTGCGCTTCGCATCACGTCCTCAGCATCGCTAGCGCGTTGCGCGCAGCTGGCATCGATTGCTTGTTCCGTGATTTCAGAAAAATTAAACGTATGCGGGCCGGTTAATACAGGGCGACTCATGGCAAAGGCTTCAATTAAATTGTGACCACCTAAAGGCACCAAACTGCCGCCGACAAAAGCCAGATCACTAGCGGCATAGTACATATACATTTCACCCATACTGTCACCCAAAAACACTTGAGTATCTGATGGGATTGGCAATTCTGCTTGATCTAGATCGAGAGTCGAACGACGCACAAAGCGCAATTGATGTTGATGTAAAAGAGCGGCGACCTGATCAAAGCGTTGTGGATGACGCGGTGTAATAATCAGTAAGGCATGCGGTAATTCCAAGCGCATAAAGGCGTCGATAATTAAGGGCTCTTCACCTTCTCGTGTGCTTGCGCAAATGAAGACTGGACGATTTCCAAAATAGGCGCGTAATTTAGCGCCGCGCTCTGCCATTAAAGGTGGTGGTGTGACATCAAATTTCATATTGCCAGTGACGCAGAGCTCACGAACACCTAAAGCGCGCAGGCGCTCGGCGTCAGGACCCGATTGCGCGGCAACATAATCAATTGACTGCGCTGCTGGTAACATCAAAGCAGATAGACCTTGGGCTTTTTTTAAGGAGCGTTCGGAAAGTCTTGCGTTAACCAAAGTCACGGGAACCTTCGCCGCTTTGCACTGCGCAATTAAATTGGGCCAAACTTCGGTTTCGATTAAGACGCAAATCCTTGGACTAAAGTGGCGTAGAAAGCGTCGTATCATCCAATTGATGTCATAGGGAACAAAGGCTTGATGGACGCGATCAGCGACATTGGCGAATAGTGCTTGTCCTGTGCTACGGCCAATTGGTGTCATGTGTGTCAGCAATACATGATGCTGTGGGTACGCTTTTAATAGCGCTCTGATAATTGGCTCGGCGGCGCGGGTTTCTCCTGCTGATACTGCATGTACCCAGATAAATTTTTGCTGAGTATTTGATGCATACCAGCCAAGTCGTTCACGGATGTGTTGGCGATAGCCAGGCTCTTGTTTACCACGCAGCCACAGACGTAAAATAACGAAGGGAAGAGCGAGTGACCAAGCTAGTGAGTATAAAAATCGCATTAAGGCAGGAAGTGCAGAGCTTGTAAGCGCCTGCTGAATTGTTAATTAGGTGCTGAATATACCTTAAAACCTAGATTAAGTAGTCTCTGAAATTCGTATTTTTATACATCGATGGTGAATAACTGAATTTGCAGCGCTTTAATTTAATCGATGTCAATTCTTCAAAAACTGAGGATTTACGTAAAAATTTTCTAGCTTTTCGTTTATTAGTGCTTCTTCTTGAATGCTTGAATCGGGTTGAAGACGGTACCAATGTACGACGAGGACCTAGTGGGCGCATTTAGTAGCATGTTGCTTGACTAGGTCAATACGCCTTAGGTCGCAGAAGCAGATTGCACATACTTGTGCTACCGGGGCCAGCAATGGAATTCAACGACGTCAGTGTCAGTTTTGCGTAAATCCTAAAATTACGAAGCTTTATTAAATGTAAAAAACTAAGCCTCTTAATTTTTACTTTACCTTTAAATAGTTTAGGTTTAAAGTAATTATCCGTTTGGGTGTCCAATTCAATCAAAATAACAAGAAATTGGAACAAATGCCAATTAAAGAATGGAGACTTAACGATGCCTATCAGTTTTCCGCAATCTGCTCATGTTGATACCTTCGCCTTCGAACATCTGCCACCGCCAGAGCAGTGGCCAGAATTGCTATTTGATTTGCCTGAATTGCAGTATCCAGATCGTCTTAACTGCGCCAATGCTTTTTTAGAAGACATCGCTGAGCAAGGTTTTGCCGACAAAGTGGCAATCCGCAGTGCCAGCGCTAATTGGACGTATGCGGAGCTATGCGCGAAAGTGAATCAGATTGCGCATGTCTTGGTCGAGGATATGCAGTTAGTTCCGGGTAATCGAGTCTTATTGCGCGGTGCAAATAATCCCATGATGGCGGCTTGTATTTTGGCAGTGTGGAAAGTCGGCTGTGTGGCGGTGCCGACCATGCCTTTGCTGCGCGCCAAAGAGTTGAGTGTGATTATCGAGAAGGCGCAAATTTCTGCGGCCTTGTGTTCTGCCGCTTTGCACGAAGAGTTGGACGCTGCGCAGAAATTGAGTCCCGTGCTACAGCAGATTAAAATTTTTAATAGTGATGTTGCAGATTCGGTTGAACAATTGATGGCGTCCAAGTCAAGTACTTTTAAAGCGGTCGATACCCATGCCGAAGATGTTTGCTTGATCAGCTTTACCTCAGGTACGACTGGTATGCCCAAAGGCACCATGCATTTTCATCGTGATGTGTTGGCGATCTGCGATTGCTTCCCGCGCTCGATTTTGCAATCGCAAGCGAGTGATATTTTTATCGGTACGCCGCCATTGGCATTTACTTTTGGACTCGGCGGATTACTTTTATTCCCTTTACGGATCGGTGCGACCGCCGTTCTTTTAGAAAAACTCACGCCAGAAACTTTGCTCAAATCTATCGACGAATATCAAGCGACGGTGTGTTTTACCGCGCCGACTTTCTATCGTCAGATGCTGCCTATGGTGCCGAATTTTTCGCTGAAATCGCTGCAAAAGACAGTATCCGCTGGCGAAACTTTACCTGCAGCGACGCGTGAAGCCTGGCAAGCTGCGACAGGTTTGATCATGATCGACGGCATAGGCGCGACCGAGATGTTGCATATTTTTATTTCGGCAGCGGGTGAGCAAGCGCGTTCAGGAGCAACGGGTAAAGCGGTTCACGGATATCAGGCTTGTGTCCTTGATGAGAACGGTAATCCAGCGCCTGTGGGTGTGACAGGTCGATTGGCTGTGAAAGGCCCAACCGGCTGTCGTTATCTGGCGGACGACAGGCAAAAAAATTATGTCTTAAATGGTTGGAATTTGACTGGTGATGCTTACGAAATGGATGCTGAAGGCTATTTCCATTATCGCGCACGTACCGATGACATGATCATTACGGCGGGCTACAACGTGGCAGGCCCCGAGGTCGAAGAAATTATCCTCAAACATCCCGAAGTCGCCGAATGCGCGGTTGTCGGTTTGCCTGACGAAGAACGCGGGCAGATAGTCAAAGCCTTTGTAGTTTTGCGCGATGCCACGAAGGCGCGTGATCCTATGGCTAGTGAAGCGTTGGTCAGCGATATTCAACAATTCGTCAAAGCCAATGTCGCCCCCTATAAATATCCACGCTGCATAGAATTCAAAGACGCTTTGCCTCGCACAGAGACGGGCAAAGTACAGCGATTTAAATTAAAGACAATCCAAAACACATGAACATACTTTGCATAGGCGGCGGTCCCGCGGGTTTGTACTTTGCGTTGCTGATGAAAAAGCAAAACCCGGCGCATCGTATCGTGGTGGTCGAACGCAATCGCCCTTACGATACCTTTGGTTGGGGCGTGGTGTTTTCTGATCAGACTTTGGGCAATCTGGTAAAAGCCGACGAAGTTACGGCCAAGACTATTTTGCAAGCCTTTAATCATTGGGATGACATCGATGTGCATTTCAAAGGGCAGGTTGTCACCTCGGGCGGACATGGATTTTGTGGAATAGGTCGCAAGCGCTTGCTGAATATTCTGCAAGAACGCTGTGAACAACTGGGCGTGGAATTGGTATTTGAAACCGATGTGCAAGATGATCAGGTTTTGGCGCAGACCTATAATGCTGATTTGGTGATTGCCAGTGATGGCCTGAATAGCCGGATTCGCACACGCTATGAAACCACTTATCAACCAGATATCGATACACGTAAATGCCGTTTCGTTTGGCTAGGCACGAAAAAACTTTTCTCCGCATTTACTTTTGCGTTTGAAGAAACCGAACATGGCTGGTTTCAGGCGCATGCTTATCAATACGATGGTGATACCGCGACTTTTATCGTCGAGACACCGGAAGACGTGTGGTTGAAAGCTGGTCTTGACCAAATGGACCAAGCGCAAGCGATCACTTTTTGTGAAAAATTATTCGCGAAATATTTGGACGGCAATGCTTTGATGAGCAATGCTAGTCATCTGCGTGGTTCAGCGAGTTGGATTAAATTCCCGCGCATTATTTGTAAGCAGTGGGTACACCAAAATCACATTAATGGAAAAACTGTACCAGTCGTATTGATGGGCGATGCTGCACATACGGCGCATTTCTCTATAGGCTCAGGTACCAAGCTTGCACTTGAAGACGCGATAGAACTCGCGAATTGTTTTGCTCAAGATGGTGCAAACGGCATGCAAGCGGTGATGGATGCCTATCAAGAAGTGCGCGCCATAGAAGTGCTGAAAATACAAAGTGCAGCTCGTAATTCGATGGAGTGGTTTGAAAACGTCCATCGCTACACAGCGATGCAAGCACCTCAATTTGCTTACTCCATGCTGACGCGCAGCCAGCGTTTATCGCATGAGAATTTACGCCTGCGTGATGCCGATTATGTGCGTAGTTTTGAAGTCTGGATTGCCGAGCAAGCCTTTGCCAAAGCAGGTATTGCCATGCCCCATACTAAGCAAGCTATTCCACCCATGTTCACGCTCTTCAAAGTACGCGATGTGGTCTTAAAAAATCGTATTGTGGTGTCGCCGATGGCGCAATACTCTGCGGTTGATGGTGTCGCTGGTGATTATCATTTAGTGCATCTCGGCAGTCGCGCGATGGGCGGCGCTGGCTTAGTGTTTGCGGAAATGACTTGTGTCTCGGCGGAAGGCAGAATTACGCCGACTTGTCCTGGCTTGTATGCGCCTGAACACACACAAGCATGGAAACGCATCGTTGATTTCGTGCATGCGAACAGCGATGCCAAGATTGCGGTGCAGCTCGGCCACGCTGGTGCTAAAGGCTCCACCAAACGTGCTTGGGATGGCATTGATCAGCCTTTAGATTCCGGTAATTGGCCTTTGATTTCAGCTTCAGAGCAACAATATTTGCAAGGCGTTTCGCAAGTCGCACTAGCAGCGACAAATACACAAATGGCGCAAGTGTTGAATGATTTTGTCGCAGCGACAATCGCAGCGGATCAGGCAGGTTTCGATTGGATGGAACTGCATTGCGCACATGGTTATTTCCTGTCGAGTTTTATCTCGCCGCTGACGAATCAGCGTGATGATGAATACGGTGGGTGTTTGGAAAAGCGCTGTCGTTATCCTTTGGAAGTTTTCGCGGCGATGCGTGCTGTGTGGCCTGCGCATAAGCCTATGTCAGTGCGTATCTCGGCGCATGATTGGGTGGAGGGTGGCATTACGCCTGACGACGCGGTAGCGATCGCTAAACTGTTTAAACAAGCCGGTGCCGATATGATCGATTGTTCTTCAGGTCAAGTCAGTAAACAAGAAAAGCCCGTGTACGGACGTATGTTCCAAACGCCGTTTTCTGATCGCATCCGTAATGAAGCACAAATTGCGACGATTGCTGTCGGGGCGATTTTTGAAGCCGATCATGTGAATAGCATTATCGCTGCTGGACGTGCTGATCTGTGTGCGATCGCAAGGCCACATTTGGCAGATCCTGCCTGGACTTTGCATGAAGCCGCCAAGCTAGGTTTCACGGACATCAATTGGCCACAACAATACATCGCTGGCAAATTGCAATTAGAACGCAATCTGGAACGTGAACGCCAAGTTGCTGCCGCC
>DLGN01000090.1:0-2254 GCA_002482715.1 Oxalobacteraceae bacterium UBA7693 | reverse complement strand
AATGAGCCCGCAAGAAATTGCCGCAAAATTATTGGAAGGCTGATATGAATTTTTTTCATCCCGCATTAGTCGGCAAACACGCCTTGGTCACCGGAGGTGCGACTGGTATCGGTTTAGCGATTGCACAGGCATTGTTAGCGCAAGGTGTGAAAGTGACGATCAGTGGCCGCACCGAAAGCACCTTGCAAGCAGCGGTCAATAGTTTGCATGAAAACGGACAAATCGCTTATGTCTGCATGGATGTGAGTGATAGCGCTTCAGTTGCAGCGGGGTTTCGTGCCGCAGTGGATGACTTCGGTACGATAGATATCTTAATCAACAACGCAGGTCAGGCCTGCTCTGCACCATTTTTAAAAACGACAGAAGCACAATGGCAGCAAATGCTGGCAGTGAATTTGACAGGTACGTTTTTATGTACGCAACAGGCATTGCCTGCGATGTTGACGCAATCTTGGGGACGCATCGTGAATGTGGCGAGCACTGCAGGACTCAAAGGCTATGCCTACGTCGCAGCGTATGCAGCCGCGAAACATGGCGTGATCGGTTTAACTAAGTCACTCGCTTTGGAAGTTGCCCAAAAAGGGGTGACGGTGAATGCCGTGTGCCCGGGTTACACCGAAACCGACATCGTACGCGAAGCGATTGCCAACATCATGGCAAAGACAGGACGTACTGAAGAGCAAGCCCGCGCGGAACTCGCAGCAGGCAGTCCGCAAAAGCGTTTGATCCAGCCAGAAGAAGTGGCGGATGCGGTACTGTGGTTATGTTCGCCTGCAAGCGCGTCACAAAACGGTCAATCGATCGCGGTTGCCGGTGGCGAGGTGATGTGATGAGCGAGCGAGAAACTGCAACCATAGATTTGGAAACCCGTTTAACCCAAGATCATCATCAGTCTTTAAAATTATGGCTGCGCATGTTATCAACCACGGTGATGATAGAAAATGAAATCCGCAATCGCTTGCGTGCCGAGTTCGATACGACTTTGCCGCGCTTTGATCTGATGGCGCAACTTGAACGCCATCCCGACGGTTTGCGCATGGGTGAATTATCCAAACGCATGATGGTCACGGGCGGCAATATCACCGGCATCACTGATCAGTTAGAACAAGAAGGTTTGGTCATGCGTGTGACCGATAAGCAAGATCGACGCGCCTATAGCGTGAAACTAACGACGGCTGGACGGAAAGCGTTTAAGACCATGGCGAGCGTGCATGAAGCTTGGGTCGCAGAATTGTTGGCAGGCTTAGATGCTGAGCAAAAAAATCAAATGATTAGTATGCTGTCGAGCGTGAAGTCGGATTTGAGCGCGGGCAGCAAACATAATGAGAACGAATGAGAATAATATGAACTACCTCAATGGAAAAGTCAGCGACCTACCTGGTAATCACCAAACGCTGGCGAATTATCAGGCCACCCATTTTGCCTATCAGGTCAAAGATAAAGTCGCGACCATTACCTTAAATCGCCCCGAGCGCAAGAATCCTTTGACCTTTGATTCTTACGCAGAATTACGCGATTTGTTTCGCTCTATGTGCTATGCCGACGATATCAAAGCCATTGTGATCACTGGCGCTGGGGAGAATTTTTGTTCGGGTGGTGATGTACATGAAATCATAGGCCCATTAACCGAACTCGATATGCCCGGTTTGCTGCGTTTTACACAAATGACGGGCGATCTCGTGAAAGCCATGCGCGCTTGTCCACAGCCTATCATTGCTGCAGTGGACGGTATCTCCGCAGGTGCGGGTGCGATCATTGCCATGGCATCCGATATTCGAATTGGTACAAGTCGCAGCAAAACAGCTTTTCTGTTCACACGTGTTGGACTCGCCGGTTGTGACATGGGCGCCTGTGCGATCTTGCCACGCATCATAGGCCAAGGCCGCGCATCCGACTTGTTGTATAGCGGACGTAGTATGTCAGGTGAAGAGGCTGAACGCTGGGGCTTTTTTAATCAATTAACCGAGCCAGAACAAGTGATCAGCGCAGCACAAACTTATGCCAGTAATCTCGCGAACGGGCCAACTTTCGCCCACGCGATGACGAAGAAGATGTTGCACGAAGAATGGGATATGAGCGTCGATCAAGCGATTGATGCGGAAGCTAAAGCGCAAGCAATTTGCATGATGACCAATGACTTTCATCGTGCTTATCATGCGTTTGTGAATAAAGAGAAACCGAAGTTTGAGGGCGATTAAGAAATCATTGAAGATGATCTCCTAAAGTAAGTTCAGCGGTCGTTTTTTCGCATGTG
>DLGN01000214.1:13692-14397 GCA_002482715.1 Oxalobacteraceae bacterium UBA7693 | reverse complement strand
GGTTCTGGATGACGTAGTAGGGTAGACATAGGCGTGCTCCTGACTTGGAAATAGACTAAGATCAAAAAAGAAACTGATGCAGAACTATAGCATTTCGTTTTAATGAAAACAAATTTTGTTTCAATAATTACGAGTTGTTAGTGCTTATTTAGGATAAATACAAAAATTGAACAAGGTTCCTTGTTTTGAAAATCCTTAGTTCACTTAGTGGAGAAAATTGAATCTGAAAAGATAAAATGGCTATTTTGGCTACATGTAGAAATTGTCAAGCCATCTGAATCCTTTTACAATGCTTTGGATTCATCAACACGTAAATAGAAAGTGCAAAATATCTGCGATGAAAGGTATTTGCACTTATTTTTTTGTTCAGGAAAAAGGTTGGAAGCATGATAATCGGTATTGATTTAGGTACGACCAATAGTTTGGTGGCGATCTGGCGTGATGGAAAATCGCAATTGATACCGAATAGTCTCGGCGACACCTTGACGCCGTCTTGTGTCAGTGTCGATGATGATGGCAGTATCTTGGTCGGGCGTGCCGCTAAAGAGCGTTTGCAAACACATCCTGAAGTGACGGCTGCAGTTTTTAAGCGTTACATGGGCAGTGATAAAAAGATTAAATTGGGCAAGCGTGAATTTCGTGCTGAAGAATTGTCGTCGTTTGTCTTAAAGAGTTTGAAAGCAGATGCTGAGGCGTTTCTTGGAG
>DLGN01000214.1:885-13674 GCA_002482715.1 Oxalobacteraceae bacterium UBA7693 | reverse complement strand
CTGTCATTACTGTGCCGGCTTATTTCTCCGATGCACAACGCAAAGCAACGCGCACTGCTGGGCAATTAGCCGGACTGAAGGTTGAGCGCTTGGTCAATGAACCGACCGCTGCGGCTTTGGCTTATGGCATGCATGAGTTTAAAGACGAATGCCGCTTCCTGGTCTTTGATTTGGGCGGTGGCACATTTGACGTCTCGATTTTGGAAATGTTCGATGGCGTGATGGAAGTACGTGCTTCTGCCGGTGATAATTATTTAGGTGGTGAAGATATCACCAAGATCATGGTCGATGCGTTTATTGAAAAGCATGCATTTCCTGCTAAGGTGAGGAATGATCCACGTTTTATGCAACAGCTGTTTGCCGCAGCAGAAAAAGCTAAACGCGATCTGTCGTCCGAAGAAAAAGCCAAGATGGAAGTGCAGACCAGAGATCAAACTTTAGAACTTGAATTCGACGAAGAGAGTTTGTCCAAATTAGCTGCGCCATTGATAAAGCGTTTGCGTGAACCTGTTGAGCGTGCACTACGTGATACGAATTTACGCAGCAATCAACTTGATAGCATCGTGCTTGCTGGTGGTGCTACACGTATGCCGATTGTTAAACGTCTGGTGACTTTGATGTTCGGGCGTTTTCCCGCCAGCGAGATTAATCCTGATGAGGTGGTAGCGATAGGCGCTGCGGTTCAGGCGGGTTTAAAGATGAAAGACGCTGCGCTCGATGAAGTAGTGATGACGGATGTGGCGCCATATTCTTTGGGTGTGGAAGTGTCAATGCGCTTGGCAAGTAACAAAAATGTGAGTGGACATTTTTCGCCGATTATCGAGAGAAATAGTACGGTACCTATTAGCCGTGTTGCGCAATATTATCCGATTGAAGACAATCAAAAATTATTGCAACTCGATATTTATCAGGGTGAATCCCGTCTGGTCAAAGATAATATTTTATTAGGCTCATTGGAGTTAAATCTGGAACCCTTGCCGCGTGATCAGAATGGGATTGATGTGCGTTTTACTTATGATGTGAATGGTTTGTTAGAAGTGCAAGCAACGGTGATTCGCACGCAGAAAATACAAAAGGTGCTCATCCAAGGCAATCCCGGTTTATTAACCGAAGATGAAATTGCCAAGCGACTAGTGGAGTTGGAAAAATTAAAAATGCATCCGCGTGATGCGCTTGAAGTACGTACTTTGCTAGCGCGGGCGGATCGTGTTTATCAGCAATTGAAAGGAGAGTCACGTGATTGGCTAAGCAATCAAATTGCTGAATTCGAACGCGTGATTGAAACTCAAAATACCAAACTGATTACACCAGCGCAGAAGCAATTTTCTGAGGTGCTTGATCAAATTGAACAAGATGTCGTATTACATCCAGACTTCACTGAATAAGCAAAGATTGCACTATGTTTGATATTCCCGCTTTTTTTATTGATCAACGTATCGATCAAGACGCCGATGAACGCACGATTAAACGCGCCTATGCCAAAGCGCTCAAGCAAATCGATCAAGATAATGACCTAGAAGGTTTTCAAAACCTGCGTGAGAGTTATGAACGCGCATTAGCTTGGGAGCGGAGTAAAGAATGGCGCGCACAATATATAGCTGAGCAGAATGCGGAGTCAGAGAAAATTGATGATGCGAATCTGGTAGACGATCAGCGTGTCGCTCAATCACCTGTAATTGCCCCCGTTGTTGGCGAACTTGATTTGAGAACGGAATCTGCCGCGACGCACTTAGCAAATGGAAACACAGTAAATTCAGACGAAATTATTTCAGAAAGTACGTCGGAAGTAAGCGTTACGCCTGAACAAGGTGCACAAATTCAAGCTGCAAATTCTGAAGAAAATGTGGAAGAACAGACCGTTTATGCGATTGACATTGCCCGTCACATTTTTAATGAATTCCTACAACACCTTAGTGCGAAATCGGAAGAGGTCGGTCAGACCGAATCGCTATTACGTTTGTATTTGGACGATGAACGTTTGATTAATGTTGAAATCCGCGACTTGTTTGAATGGCTGATCGCTGAACGTTTAGCGCAAGGTTGGCAAGCAGGGAATGGTGACTTGTTTGGTGCTGCGGTGAAGTGTTTTGGCTGGAATCAAGATAAGCTTAGATTATTGAGATTTCAAGATGTTGGTTACTACCTTGATCGTGCAGTCGATGAAATGAGTTCTTTCAATTTGCAAGAAGAGGCGCGCACCAATCGACAAGTCAGCCTGATACGCCTCGCCAGAAATGATGCTCCACCGACTAAGCAATTTTTGCGTGAGAACATTTATTTTATTGATGAGATGCTGAGCAGTTATCCGGCGTGGTTGGCGATGGTGACGAAGTATGAGAATTTACAAACTTGGCATAAGCGGGCTGAGGAATATAAGTTTTTTCAGCCGCCGAAAATAGATTTGAGTGGCATAAAAAGTAAATTTGACGGTTTTTCTGTGCCATTGAGATTGATTATTTTTCTTGTCTTTGTAATGCCAGCAGTGGTTCGTTTTTCTTCTAATAATTCGAATCAATCCACTACTCCTCAAATGGAAACACCTGAAATCGTTTCAATGTCGGCTCCCGCTCATGAATTATTTCTCCAAGGAGAGCGGTTCTTAAACGGTACATTTGGGGTTGAGAAAAATGAAGATTCCGTCTTAAGATATTTTAAAGCAGCATCTGAAAAAGGTTACTTGCAGGGTGATATTGGATTAGCTCGAATTTACGGCAATAAAAACTCAAAATATTATGACCCAACATCGGCACATAGCTTTCTATTAGGTGCTGCAGAAGCTGGAATGTCCGACGCTTGGTTTGGTGTAGCTTTTAATTTCGATGAGGGAGTTAGCGTTGAAAAAGATCTTGAGAAAGCGGTCTATTGGTACACACGAGCAGCAAATTTTGGAAATGCCGCAGCGATGAATAATCTTGCTTTTAAATATCAAAATGGTCATGGTGTAAAGCTTGATCGAAAAAAAGCTGTGGCGCTTTACGAATCCGCAGCGAACAAAGGCAATGACGTGGCACAGTTGAATATCGGCTTGATTTATCTAGAGGGACGATTGGATGTGAAGAAGGATCAAAAAACAGGTGCAAATTGGCTTCGATTGAGTGCGGAAAATGGAAATCCGTCGGCGCAGTATATTCGTGCTGAGATAGTCGAGCATGGTAAGTTTGGTGTGATTAAGAATTTAGAAGAAGCAGAAATTTGGTATGTGAAAGCTAAGGAAAACGGTAATGAAAAAGCAAACGAAGGACTAGCACGTATCTGTGAAAAACTTAAACGTACAAATTGTGCACCTGCCGAATCTGCAAGACACTCTTCAAATCAAACTGAGGCAAAAACATGAAATACTGGCTAATGAAATCAGAACCCAGCGAAGTGAGTATCGATGACGCTTTGCGCATTGGTGCAGCCCCTTGGTTTGGTGTACGTAATTATCAAGCGCGTAATTTTATGCGTGATCAAATGGAAGTCGGTGATGGGGTTTTGTTTTATCACTCTAGTTGTGACGAGCCAGGTGTTGTTGGCATTGCGGAAGTCTCTAGCACGCCCTATCCTGATGCGACACAGTTTGATGCTAAGAGTCATTATTTCGACCCGAAAGCAACACCAGAAAATCCGCGCTGGATTTTGGTGGATGTGAAAGCGATTCGTAAAACGCGCGTGTTGAGTCTGGCGGAAATGCGGGCGAACGAAGATCTGGCGAGTATGGTGGTGTTGCAGAAAGGGAGTCGTTTGTCGATTACTCCCGTGACTGCCGCAGAATGGAAGGTGGTATTGAAGCTGTTGGATAAGAAGTAAGAGTCAGCGACAAGGGTGGAAGCCATATTGGCATCAAGAATAGACGAGCTAAAGTAGGGTGCGCCGTGCGCACTGAAGGCCGCAGCTTACTAATGTGGTGCACACGGCGCACCCTGCGCAATGAAGTTCTCGTTAGTGCAAGTTTGTGTCAACCCAGACTTCAATTTTGAAACTGCTGTCTGAGTAAATTTTTCTGCACTTTTCCCATCGTGTTTCTCGGTAATTCGCTGACGAAGAAGACTTGCTTCGGTACTTTGAAGTTAGCGATTTGCGATTTTAAACGTGTGATGATTGTTGCTGCATCTAATGTTGTCATAGCCCTTAATACAATCACTGCGCATACAGCTTCGCCAAAATCTGCATGCGCTAGGCCGATAACAGCTGACTCGGCAACTTCTGGCATGTCATCAATCACGCTTTCGATTTCTTTCGGGTAGACGTTATAGCCACCAGAGATAATCAAATCTTTGCTGCGTCCAACGATGCTTAAATAGCCGTCCTGATCCAACTTACCAACATCACCGGTGCGAAAGTAGCCATCTTCGGTAAACTCTTCGGCTGTTTTTTCTGGCATGCGCCAATAGCCCTGGAAAACATTGGGGCCTTGGACTTGGATATCACCGATTTCGTCGATGCTGCATATCTCTTCTTGGGCGTTCACCACGCGTACTTTCACACCTGGAAGTGCTAAACCTACCGTGCCACCTTTGCGTTCACCAGCGTAGGGATTGGAGGTCAGTATGGTGGTTTCACTCATGCCGTAGCGCTCTAAGATCGTGTGACCAGTGCGTTGTTGAAAGTTGTCGAAGGTTTCCCTGAGTAAAGGCGCAGAACCGGAGATAAACAAGCGCATCGAGTTGCACCTTACCTGATTCAGTCGCTCATCTTGTAGCAGCCTGACATAATAGGTTGGCACACCCATCATCACCGTCGATTGCGGCAAATAATGTAAGACTTGATCGGCATCGAACTTCGGCAGAAAAATCATTTTGCTGCCATTTAATAGCGCACCGTGCGATGCGACGAATAAACCATGCACATGAAATAAGGGCAGGGCATGTAGCAATACATCTCCCTCGCACCATCCCCATGCTTCTTTCAAAACTAGCGCATTTGAAGACAAATTTTCGTGCGTGAGCATCGCGCCTTTACTGCGCCCCGTAGTTCCCGATGTGTATAAAATCGCGGCTAAATCATCGGGCGCACTCTGCACTGTCACAAATTGATCAGACATGGTGCTAGCTCTATCTAACAAGCTGCCACGATTATTTCCCTGCGCTGGTGCATCTAAGGTGAAGACATGCTTGCTGCCAGCTTGAAATGCAATTTGTGATACCCAACCAAAATTGTGCGGCGAACACACTACGACTTCGGGTGCGGCATCTTGGATAAAATAAGAAATCTCTGTGTGTTGATAGGCGGTATTTAATGGTAAGAAAACATAGCCAGCGCGTAGTGTCGCCAGATATAGAATCAAGGCTTCAGGCGATTTTTCAACTTGTACCGCGATGCGTGCACCCTCACTTAGTTTTAAGCTACACAAGAGATTTGCCAGCATCGCGCTGGCGCGTTCTATGTCCGACCAACTGTAATAACGAGCATCGTGCGTCTCTATACAGTAAGCTGATTGATCGTGTGGAAAATGACCTGCAAATAAAGTGTAGAGATTGGCATTCATATTAAGAACTTCGTTACTATTTACCCGTAAAAACGGGGACCTTTTTAGCTAGGAAACCAAGCACACCTTCTTGATAGTCTTCGGTTTGCAAGAAGGAAAAAGCTTCCAATTGTTCTTCGTCGCTGAGTCTTTCAGGTACAAAGCTTAAGCGACGGATAAATTTTTTGTTTAAGCGTGCGGCGAGTGGCGCACCGAGCGCAATTCTTTGTGCTGTCTCCAATGCTTCAGTTGGCACATCATCGGAAAGTCGTTGTACCAAGCCTTTTTGCTTAGCCTCGATCGCATTGAGTATGCGACCTTCTAACAAAATTTCAGAAGCTACCGCTTTACCTACTAAACCCAAAAGACTTTGTAGTTCTTTTGGCGCTAAAGGAAAACCAAGCTTGTTAATCGGAATGCCGAAGCGCGCGCCAGGAGAGGCAATCCGAATATCGCAGGAAATCGCAATTTCTAAGCCGCCGCCAACGCACACACCTTCAATTGCGGCAATGACTGGGTGTTGGCATTCACTAATGGCTTTCAACGATGCGGCAATTACTTGATTGTGATAACGCATGCCGTCCGCCAAGGTATTGCGCACGGCGGCAAATTCTTGTACATCAGCACCCGCTGCAAAGTTGCCACCTGCGCCGCGTATGATAATGCAACGCAAATCTTCATTCTGATGCAACGCCGTGAAGTGCGTAGTCAGTGCATTCCACATCGCCATGTTTAAAGCATTCAGTCGATCTGGATTGGATATCGTGATAAAGGCAATATTGCCTTCAAGTTCGCATCGGATATTGTCCATTTGAGGGTCTCCTCCTGTTGGGATTTATTTTTTTTGTTTTTTGTTTTTTGGGTTTTTCGATTTTGCGTCGCTTGCTGGGGTAGGTGAGAATTGCGCAGGTGTGAATTTACCTGCGTAAGCTAAACCTAATAGCAAGGCGCCAACCAAAATCATAGGCAAAGATAGCATTTGTCCAGCAGAAATCGTCATGCCAATAAAACTCACTTCATAATCAGGTGTGCGGAAATATTCCGTAAAGAAGCGGGCGCAGCCATACAACATGACGAATACCGCGCCAACAGCTAGTGCTGGGCGTGCTTTGCGGGAAAACAGCCAGACAATCACAAACAGTAAGAGGCCATCCACTAACATTTGGTATAGCGGGGATGGATGAACTGGGTAGGCGACGCCAGGCCAATTCATTGCCCATGGCAAGTCACTTGATGCCATGCGGCCAGGTAATTCGTGGTTGATGAAATTGCCGAAACGACCTGCGGCGTAACCTAGGGGTACCAAGGGCGCGATAAAGTCATACACATGTACCAGTGGCATTTTTGCGTGGCGAGCCCATAAAGACATCGCAATTAATACGCCGAGAAATCCACCGTGAAAAGACATGCCGCCTTTCCACACCATAAAAATTTCTAAAGGATTTTGTAGAAAGTGTAGCGGTTGATAAAAAATCACCTCGCCCAAGCGTCCACCAATGATGACACCGAGTACGCCATAAAAAAGCATATCGTCGATGTGTTCCTTCGTCCAACCAAGCGCAGCGATGTGCGGCATGCGTAAGCGCAAACGACCCAATAAAATGAATTGTGCGAACGCCACCAGATACATGATGCCGTACCAATGGATTTTGAAGAAACCGAGATCGAGCGCGACAGGGTTGAAATTAGGATGATCCAACATGAGTTTATTTTTCTAAAAGGTCTAAAAAAGCCCGAGTGACTGGCGAATTTGAATCGCGACGCCACGCAATTCCTAGCTCCACGCTATCGCGCGTGGAGTTTGATGAGTCCAAAATTTGATAATGCACGCCAACACGCTGTAAGTTGGCAACAGATTCTGGAACCAGCGCCATCCCCATTCCTGCCGATACGAGGGCAATGATGGTTTGCATTTGTATTGCTTCTTGTGCGATCACTGGTGTCAAACCAGCTTCACGGAAACATCCCAAAATCGTGTCGTGTAAAGCAGGCGCAATTGTGCGCGGAAAAAGAATTAATGGCAAATCTTTATAGCTAGATAATTTTGTCGGAAATGCGCGCTTTTCTGCGCCATCTGGTAATGCCAGAATTAAATTTTCCCGGCGTAGTTTTTGATAGTGAAGTACATCTTTTAAACGATCTGGAATGGGGGGGATTAGCAGCCCCAAGTCAATTTCAGCATTTTCTAAGAGTGCTAGCTGGCGATCACTTGTCGCTTCGTGCAGCACAATTTTTACCTTGTCGTAATGTTGGCGAAAGTGACGTAATGCAGGGGGCAAAATGCTGTAATCCGCAATGGAAATAAACGCGAGTCGTAATTCTCCAATCGCACCGGCCGCCGCTCTTTGTGCGATTGCTGGTAAAAGTCCAGCTTGTGCCAGTAAACGTTTTGCTTCTGGGAGTAAAACGAGCCCCGCTGCGCTCAACTGAATTTGACGGGTTGTCCGATGAAATAATGCTGCTCCTAATTCCGCTTCCAATCCTTGTATCGCTTGCGATAACGGAGGTTGGGTCATATGCAGTTTTTTTGCAGCACGTCCAAAATGTAATTCTTCTGCAACTGCGACAAAATATCTCAGCTGGCGCAGTTCAATTTGCATGGGATGGAATCAAAATTGAGTCGATGGATGATTAAGTCGGGCGACAGATTATACGGTATTGATTATTTCTTTTTCTTGTCGGTAAAGCTGCGTTTGAGTCTTTCTTTGCGCATTTTTTCGTGCAACATCTCATCTTTACGCTTATCTAAGCCAAGCATACGCTCAAAAAATTCAAACCAGAGAAATGCGAATAACCCTAGGCCATTAATCCACCACCATGAGATGTTTTCCATGAAGCTGAGATCTAATAGTTTGAGTATGTATAACAGAACAACTGGGAGAAGGATTTTCATAATGAATGTAGGCTTAATGGGATGGACTTGGTAAATGATGTGTGACTTGAAAGACGCCAGCAAAGCCGTGCTCAATATCTTTTAAAGATGGACTTTATCATAGGGGCTATTCTGAGCAAGGTCAACCAATCGAATGTAATCACGTTACTTGCTTCAGTATCTGATAAAAGGCGGTAAAATACGCGCATTCGATTTTTAACTGGAGATTTTCATGAAAACAACTTTAATGTTTGCAGCAAGTGTAATGATGTTGGTATCTGGTTCTGCGATGGCGAATGCGGATTTGGCGAAGTCCAAAAACTGTATGAGCTGTCATAGTGTAGATGCAAAGATTCTCGGACCTTCATTTAAAGATATCGCAAAAAAATATGCTGGGGATAAAACCGCAGAAGCCAAGTTGGCAACTAAAGTTATGAAGGGTGGTAGCGGTGTGTGGGGTGCGATTCCTATGCCAGCAAATGCACAAGTAAGTGACGCAGAAGCCAAGACTTTAGTTAAATGGATTTTGAGTGTGAAGTAATACTTTGTTTATCTGAAAAAGGCTCGGTCTGATCCGAGCCTTTTTCTTATCTTGAAACTATGCATCGCTAAACATATAGCTAAACTTATCGCTAAATTTATGGCTAAATTTCATACCCTCGACAAAGTTGATCGTAAGTTGCTTAACATGCTGCAAAAGGACAATCAAACGCCTACCAGAGTGCTAGCTGAAAAATTACATATTTCGCAGCCAACTTGTTTGCGTCGGATTAAGACTTTGCGTGATGCGGGTGTGATTAGCGCAGATGTTGCGATGGTAGATCCATTCTCAATCGGCTATGGAATGTTGGCATTTCTTGAAATTTCATTGCAAAATCAGTCAGATGAACACATGCGCGATTTTGAAGCATGCATGAATCATGAACCAGAAGTCATGCAATGTTATTTTGTTTCAGGCGAAATCGATTATTTCTTAGTTATCCATGTCGTCGACATGGAAGCCTATTATCAGTTTGTGCGGCGTGCGATTTCTGGCTCGGGCAATGTGCGCCATTTCCATTCACGCTTTCCGATGAAACGCGCCAAGTTTTCTACCCGAATTGCGTTTGATGAAAAGATGCCGGAATTGAGTGTACGTGTTTCCAGGTAGTACACTGTTCAAGGCTTGCGATTACTACCTTTAATTTTACTTAATTCTTGTGTCAGCGCACGCGTCACCACTTCTTCTATGCTGTTACGCAAACCCACACGAATCTCATCTGCCAATTTATCTACCGCCGTTTGAAGCACCTCTGCCAAGCTGTCGCTGACGCGGTGCTCAAGCACAAAGTCAACACGAGATAAGACTTGACGTAACACATTCTCTCTAACACTCAGTTCGAGCTCCTTCCAGTCTTCAGCACTGATGCTATTGGTGTGTTCGACTGCCGCATCAAGCGCTATTTCAGATTCTGTCTCGGATTGAAACAGTGTTGGTTGCGCCAAAACTTCCTGGGCTGCCGCAATTGCAGCATTAATCGGCTTGCTTGAATTTNNTGAATTAGTTACTGGAGGATTGTTTGCAGCGGGAGATGAATTAGCTGTCACGAAAGGAAAGTGCGCCTCCGTTGCTTTTGATTTGCTACTGACAGATTTGCTATCCGAAGTTGGAATGACTTCAGTTAGCACCGGAATGCTTTCATCAATTTGTTCGTTCATGATGCCGCCACGATATGAGAAGGTTTGATGCCTTGTTGTTGATATAAACGAAAACGCTGCCGTGCAGAGTCTGCGTCATCTTCATGTTGTGAAACCACTTCAATCACACGCGCAAATTGCGTAAAATTTTCAGGCAGCCGTTGACTCAGATTAATCAAGACATCGTGATGAGGTAAGGCACGATCAAACGCAGTCGTGATGATAATCGGTGTCTGTGTTGACAGAGGATCTACTAGCATCACGTGCGGCAAAAAATCGCTGGGCGAAAAACTCCATAGCGCTTGATTCAATTGGCTCGCTTGCTCGGCATCTTCGCTAAGCACAAGAATCTGGCAATTCGCTGTACGTGCTTTACGTATTAAGCGGCAGCTGTAAAGAATCTTGTCTTGCACTTTACTGTGAAAATCAACTCTGGTCATAAGTTCGTATCAGCTAATATTAAAAACGGATACCAGTAGGTGAAGTGGATTTCGGACGTGGCACCTCTTTGGGAGAACCGTCCGCTTGTTTTGCTGGCACTGCCGTCGCTGGTGCAGCAGGTTCTACCTCAGGATAACGGTAATCCTTTGGTAAAACGCTGGTTTCTGGGTAACCAGCTGAGCTCAATGCAGTACGCCATTCGACTGCTTCAAAGCCAGAAAACTTAGTTTTGTTGATGAGCATGAATGGTAGCTGCGTATCGCCACTGACTTGTTTGAGCTTGTCCACGTCTTCACTTGATTTGACGGTTTTCTCAATAAAAGGGATACCGTTTTGTTTTAACATATTACGTGCTTCGTTACACGCACCGCAATTCGGCGCAGAGTAAAACGTCACAGGGTTTTTTGCCACCGCGGCAGCTAGTTCGTTAGGCAATTTGACATTCGAAATGTTTGTAGAGTTATCGAGCACTTTCGTGCCTAATTTTTTTGCATTCGCCGGTGGAGGTGTATCGCTGTAGACAATTTTACCGTTTGCATCGACCCATTTAAACATCTGTGCCTGCGCTTTTTGTGTGGTCGTTAACAGTGCGCCTGTAACGAGTAGGCACGCTAGAACAGCCAGTGAAAAGCGATTGGTGAATGGTGTTGCAAACATATTCGAAATCTCCACGATAGTGACTTTATTGAACCATGCCATTATGGCGTAATAGGGCATCAATTGAGGGCTTTCTGCCACGAAATGCAACAAAGGATTCAAGCGCTGGACGGGAGCCGCCCATTTCCAAAATCTCGGTCTGGAAACCTTGCCCCACTTTGCGCGACAGGCTACTCCCTTCGGTTTTAGCGACTTCTTCAAAGGCGGCGTAGGCATCGGCTGACAAAACTTCTGCCCACTTATAACTAAAGTAACCTGCGGAATAACCACCTGAAAAAATATGTCCAAACGAATGCTGAAAGCGATTAAAAGCGGGCGGCTGCATCACTGCAACTTGATCTCTAACCTTTTGCAGGACTTGCGCTACGCTGAGCTGTTCGGCGTTTGCACTACCATCATGCAGACGCATATCAAACAAGGCGAATTCAACCTGACGTAGGGTTTGTAAGCCTGATTGGAAATTTTTCGCAGCAATCATTTTGTCGTACAGGCTGCGTGGCAAATGCTCACCGGTATCGGTATGCGCAGTCATTTGCTGTAAAACATCCCATTCCCAGCAGAAGTTTTCCATGAACTGCGATGGCAATTCCACCGCATCCCATTCCACGCCAGAAATGCCGGAAACCGAAATATCATCAACCTTAGTCAACAATTGATGCAGACCATGTCCAAATTCGTGGAACAGAGTAATCACTTCATCGTGCGTAAAGGTCGCAGGTTTGGTCACGCCATCCACCACGACTGGTGCATTGAAATTGCACGTTAAGTAGACCACAGGCGTTTGTACACCATTCGCTTTGAGGCAGCGTGCGCGGGCGTCATCCATCCAAGCGCCACCTTGTTTGGCTGCACGAGCATATAGATCGACATAAAATTGCCCAACCAGTTCACCGTCGCGTTCGACGCGGTAGAACTTGACATCTGGATGCCAGGTCGCTGCGCTGTCGGTTTTGATATTCACCGCGAACAGGGTTTGGATGACATTGAATAATCCAGCGACCACTTTATGTTCAGGAAAATACTGTTTTACTTCTTGTTCAGAAAACGCATAGCGCTGCTCACGTAGCTTTTCAGAAACGAAGGTGGTATCCCAAGCTTGCATATCGTCGATGCCAAACTGCTCATTGGCGAATTGACGTAGCTCGATCAAATCTTTTTCGGCATAAGGTTTGGCCTTATTTGCCAGATCCAATAAGAAGCCTTCGACTTGCGTTGCGCTTTCTGCCATTTTCGGTAATAGGGAAATTTCCGCGAAGTTTTGATAGCCGAGCAATTCTGCTTCTTCTTGGCGCAGGCTGAGCAATTCGTCGATGATGGCCGAATTATCCCATTCAGGATGATCACCTAATTCAGAAGCCTTGGTGGCATTTGCGCGATAAATGGTTTCACGCAGACTGCGGTTTTCTGCGTATTGCAAAACTGGAAAATAAGACGGAAAGTGCAAACTGAATTGATAGCCCGTTTTACCGTCTTGTTCTGCCGCATGTTGAGCAGCTTGCAAAACTTCTTCTGGTAGACCTTTGAGTTCCGCAACATCGGCAATCAATAGTTTGTAATCATTGGTCGCGTCTAAAACATTCTCAGAAAACTTAGTCGACAGTGCGGCGAGTTTTTCTTGAACTTCGGCGTAGCGTTTCTTTTTATCGTCCGCCAGCTCGGCACCACCAAGTTTGAAATCGCGCAAGGCGTTGCTAAT
>DLGN01000214.1:0-857 GCA_002482715.1 Oxalobacteraceae bacterium UBA7693 | reverse complement strand
ACTTACGAGCAGGGCTGAGCGCCGCATAGTCTGCGCTTGCATTCAAGGCCTTGTAATGTTGGAATAAATGGAGGTTTTGACCCAACTCAGTCCAGAATTCTGTGATTTTCGGTTGATTTTCATTGTAGGCCGCACGCAGTTCTGGCGTGTCGCGTACCGAATTGAGATGACTAACGATGCCCCAAGCGCGTCCCAGTTTTTCAGTCACTGTTTCTAGCGGTGTGACAAAATTATCCCAGTGGATGTTCTCGATGGGGTTTTCCAATTGCGTCACAACTGCACGACATTCAACTAATAAAGTATCTATTGCTTGGCTGACATGATCGGGCGTGATGTCGTCAAAGCGTGGTAGGTCGTTAAAGTCGAGCAGGGGATTTGTCTGGTTTGTCGTTGTAGTCATCATTTCAGTGATTCTATTAAGTTCTTTTATTAAGTTCGTTCAGCCGCTTCTATGGTGTTGACTAATAACATCGTGATCGTCATTGGGCCGACGCCGCCTGGTACCGGTGTAATGTAACTGGCAACTTCCTTGACGTTAGCGTAATCGACATCACCACACAATTTACCTTCATCATCGCGGTTCATGCCGACGTCGAGAACCACGGCGCCAGGTTTGACCATATCAGCAGTGACGATATTTCGTTTGCCGGTCGCTACGACCAAAATGTCAGCATTGCGAGTATGTGCACCCAGATCACGAGTCTTAGAGTTACATATGGTGACGGTTGCGCCTGCTTGCAAGAGCAACATGGCTTGTGGTTTGCCGACAATATTCGATGCGCCAACCACAACCGCATTCGCGCCACGTACTGGATAGTCAATCGACTCCAACATTTTCATCACGCCATACGGAGTGC
>DLGN01000087.1 GCA_002482715.1 Oxalobacteraceae bacterium UBA7693 | reverse complement strand
GAGGTGACGATTAAGTCTGCTACTAGTCTGGCATTCCCGGTTCGGGTTCGGGTGCCTGCAGGAGTTGTGCCAAAAGGATCAAATCGCATACGTTTCGTGATTACAGATGTCGAAAAAGAGAAAATTTCAGTGACTGAAAAAGCTGTTTTCTTAGTCCCTAATTGAAGGAAGAATAATGAATTCTGGAATTTTGACGCAAGCGCTTAAAAAAGACGTATGGTACAAAGAGCCTTGGTTGTTATTGGTCGTCGGTGGGCCCTTGCTGGTGGTCTGCGCGAGTGTGATTACCGGATTTATTGCATTTCGCGGTGCAGATCAGGTAGTCGCCAAGGATTATTATCGTCAAGGGTTAATGATCAACACAAATCTACAGCGTGATGCGAAAGCGCGTGAGTTAGCTTTGAATGCAAATATTCAATTTGATTTGGCCAATAAGAAAATCCTAATGCACTTAACATCGAAGCAGAGTTTGCCAGAATCAGTACAAGTTAGTTTGGCAAGTTCTGGTGCTGCAAGTGGGGCTGTGGAAGAAGTGATTCGTCGTTTACCTTTAAAGCAAATTGCTGCCGGAAAGTACGAGGGAGATTTATTCCAGGATAAGAAATTTGAGCAGGCGATCAATGCAGGAACGCTGCAGATTTTGCACGTGAAGTTAGAAACGAATGAATGGCGCTTGACTGGTGACTGGCTTGAACCATTGCAAAGAAATTTACGCTTATCACCGCTACCTTAGTTGTTCCGGGTGATCAATTTGTTGTATGGTTGTGAAGTTATGATCGGCTGTTTCTCGAATGATAAATCAGTAATTGGCAGAGGAGTTGAGTTTGAAACCTAGCAATGTGCAACAAGAAAAAGCTTCTTTAAAATCGATATTAATGGTGGTCTTGTGGCCAGCATTTTTAATGGCATGTGTCGCGACTGGCGTGTTCTTTAGCCTGGTGGATCCGATGGAACTGATTGTATTAGATGAGCGTGTGCAGGTTCATATGCTTGGTGCCTATACAATTGGCTTTCTGATTTTCTGGGTACTTGGTGCATTCTCAAGTTGGTTGACCGCTTTACTTCTACAAAAAATACCTTAAAAATGGCACTTACTATTCCCTCATTCGAAGCGGTACCGGCAGTGAAACATCACAACGATCACTTGGAAATTTCCGAAGATCTGATTCGGCGTTTCGATTCTTTGGGACCGCGTTATACCTCTTATCCTACTGCTGATCGATTTCATTCAGATTTCACAGCAACATCTTATATTCAATATTTGCAGCAACGTAATCAGGCACAAAATAAACCGCCGTTGTCGCTATATATCCATATACCGTTTTGCGCGTCGCTTTGCTATTACTGTGCTTGCAATAAGGTGATTACAAAGGACCGTAGCAAGTCAGCAATTTACTTGAACTATCTGGCGCGAGAACTGCAGTTAGTGAAGCAACATCTGACAGTACGTGAAACAATTTCGCAGCTGCATCTTGGTGGTGGTACGCCTACATTTTTGAGCGAAGATGAGATGCGCGGACTGATGGCACTGCTGCGGGAAAATTTCGATTTTGCTGATGACGCTGAAATCTCGATAGAAATTGATCCACGCACTGTGACTTCGCAAACCTTGCAATTACTAGCCGATGTTGGATTTAATCGTACTAGTTTAGGTGTACAAGATTTTGATGAGCAAGTGCAGATCGCCGTGCATCGTATTCAGCCTTACGATATGGTGAAGAAATGTATTGAAGAAAGTCGTGCAGTCGGATTTCAGTCAATTAATTTTGATTTGATCTACGGTCTGCCAAAGCAAGATTTGGAGAGTTTTTCCCGCACCTTGGATCAGGTTATCGCGCTGTCGCCAGCGCGTATCGCTTTGTATAACTATGCGCATTTGCCGACACGTTTCAAACCTCAGCGTCGAATCAATGAGGCCGATTTGCCGTCAGCGGAACAGCGATTGCAAATTTTCCTGATGTCATTACGTCGTCTGTTGGCTGAGGGTTATGTCTATATCGGATTAGATCACTTTGCCAAGCCTGATGATAGTTTGGCTTTAGCGGTGAAAGACAAATCCCTGCATAGAAATTTTCAAGGCTACACCACACGTGCTGATTGTGATCTGATTGCATTGGGATTATCTTCGATTGGTAAAATTGGTGCATCTTACGTGCAAAATTTGCGTACTTTAGATGAGTATTACGCGGCACTGGATCAAGATCAATTACCCGTAGAAAAAGGTTTTCATTTGAGCCCAGATGATTTGTTGCGTCGTGAAATTATTATGGATTTGATGTGTAGTACGACGCTGAATATTCCTGAAATCGAGAAGAAATATCAAATCCATTTCGCAGATTATTTTCGAGATGAGTTAGCACGGATCGCGCCATATGTTGATGAAGGTTTAATGAACGCAGGCGAAGCGACAGTTAGCGTCACGGCGAAAGGTCGTATGTTTGTTCGCGCTTTTAGCATGATCTTTGATCAATACTTGTCTCGGCAAAGTGGCGCCAAGTATTCTAAGTTGATTTAATTCATGTTAACACTGCCACTGATTATTGCGGCACTATCAGCAGGACTGATTGGTGGCTTTCACTGTGTTGGCATGTGCGGCGGTATAGCCAGCTTACTAAGCCGATTGCCGCAATTCACAATCAACCCGAAAACATCTTCCTCTGCTAAATTTTCTCAAAAAGTGATTGCAATTTTGCCCGCTTCCGGTGAAGTGTCGAGTGTGGCAGCACACTCACAACTAAAAGAAAATTCCTTTGTTTATCTATGTAAGTTGCACGGTGGACGTTTGACTACGTACATGCTAATCGGTGCTTTTTTTGGTGGTATGGGCGCAGCAAGTTTGCGTTGGAAAACTGAACTACCAATCACCACATTTTTTTTCGTGCTCGGAAACTTAGCCTTAATTTTTCTAGGTTTGCGATTGCTTGGTTTGCGCATGCAGGCGTTTATTCCAAGCTTCATTAGCACTAAAATCAATCTTATCTATTCAAATTGGATGCCGGCCGCCCGAACAGCGCGCACCAATCCTTTTTTGCTTGGAATGGCATGGGGAGAATTGCCTTGCGGCTTGTCTTACGCAATTGCACCGTTTGCATTGCTATCTGGCGCCGCATGGTCTGGAGCGCTATTGATGTTGTTGTTTGGATTGGCCGCATTGCCGCATTTATTGATCGCGCAGACTATGTCGCGACAAATGAAGCAACATGGCTTGATGTTGACTTTGCAAA
>DLGN01000387.1 GCA_002482715.1 Oxalobacteraceae bacterium UBA7693 | reverse complement strand
TGGGCCGCCTTGCAAGCCAGGGAAGATCGCAGAATTGATAATTTTCTCGTGTTCTGCTTTCATCAAAATAATACCGCCGCGTGGACCGCGTAAGGATTTGTGCGTCGTCGAAGTGACAAAGTCAGCGTAAGGGACTGGATTTGGATAAACGCCAGCAGCGATCAAGCCGGCATAGTGCGCCATGTCGACCATGAAATAAGCGCCAACTTCTTTAGCGATTTTAGAGAAGCGCTCGAAATCAATACGCAAAGAGTAAGCAGAGGCACCAGCGATAATCAATTTTGGTTTGCTTTCACGAGCCAGACGTTCCATGGCTTCGTAGTCGATTTCTTCTTTGTCGTTCAAGCCATAAGAAACTACGTTGAACCATTTGCCCGACATATTCAACGGCATACCATGCGTCAAGTGACCGCCTTCAGCCAAAGACATACCCATGATGGTATCGCCTGGTTTTAAGACGGCAAAGAATACGCCTTGATTCGCTTGTGAACCAGAATTTGGCTGTACGTTAGCAGCTTCTGCGCCGAAAATTTGTTTCAGGCGATCGATCGCTAATTGTTCAACCACATCGACGTGCTCACAGCCACCGTAGTAACGTTTGCCTGGATAGCCTTCAGCATACTTGTTAGTCAGTTGGGAGCCTTGTGCTTCCATCACAGCTGGTGAAGTATAGTTTTCAGAGGCGATCAACTCGATGTGTTCTTGTTGACGGACATTTTCGGCTTGAATCGCGGCGAGCAATTCTGGATCGATATTAGCGAGAGTATGATTCTTGGAGAACATGGGTTTCCTGTAGAAAAAAGCGTAAAAAATGAAAAATTGGATTGGGACTGATCTGTAAAAATGCGCCAACTTGTGGATACAAGTCTCAATCACTTTTACCATCGGGATACCCAGGCGTGCGGCCAGAATCGACATCTTTGACTCTGCAAATCTCACGCTTCATGATGGAACTCCATCTTCTGCAAACAATCTTTGGATAAAAAATTGCTACATTTTCGCCAGTCGCGTGAGACAAAATGGTGCCCGAATTTTACGTCAATAGGGGTGTTTCAGCAAGTTACCTAAAGGTAAATACAGCTTTCAGATCGAGTATAAATGGCAATATTTGTGAATGCTAACTTCGTTTTGTTTTGGTGCTAAGAACCAGTACAGTTCGAGGTTTCCTGACTAATTTGTTTGTTCAGGTGTCGACATCGAGGTTCAAATTCAACAATCGGTTAAAAGTGAAATGATAAGAAAAGTGCTACAAGTGCCACAAGAAAAGATTGAAGGGCGCTAAGTAAACCAATTTTAAAAATGCCGTCCTGCCATACGACAAAGCTTAGCCACTTAAAAAGCTTTAAAATGCGGTTTTATCGTTGAATGCTAAAGGCAATAAATATGCTGGTACTGATTACAGGCGCAAGTTCAGGATTTGGTGAAGCGATGGCGCGTAAGTTTGTGCAACAAGGACATCGCGTGATTGCAGCCGCCCGCCGTTTGGAACGTCTGCAACAATTACAGTTGGAGTTGGGGCAGGCTTTGTTGGCAACCCAATTAGATGTTACCGATAAAGCCTCAATTGCTGCGATGCTACAAAATTTGCCAGATGAGTGGCGGGACATAGATGTGCTAATCAATAACGCAGGCTTAGCATTGGGTCTAGCTTCGGCGCAAACAGCCAGTCTCGAAGATTGGGAAACCATGATAGATACCAATAATAAGGGATTAGTGCGAATGACGCATGCGCTACTCCCGCATTTTGTCGCGCGCAAAAATGGCGTGATTTTAAATATTGGATCAATTGCTGGATCAACTGCCTATCCGGGAGGAAATGTCTATGGCGCGACGAAAGCCTTTGTTGATCAATTTACGTTGAATTTGCGGGCGGATTTAATCGGTACTGGCGTACGCGCGACGAATATCGCGCCAGGACTATGTGGTGGTACTGAATTTTCAAATGTGCGTTTGAAAGGCGATGATGCCGCTGCAGCGAAGGTATATCAGGGTACACAACCATTAACCGCCACAGATATCGCGGAAACAGCTTATTGGATTGCGACGTTACCAGCGCATGTGAATATCAACTACATTGAAATGATGCCGATGTGTCAGGGTTTTGGTCCTTTGTCCATTCANNAGCGTAGTTGATAGCCTTAGTGCGACAAAAAGCGAATGATTCGATTCACCACAGAAAATCAAGAATGATTAATACATTTAACTGGCCTGTACGGGTTTACTATGAAGATACCGATGCAGGTGGGATCGTGTTCTACGCAAATTACCTCAAGTTTTTCGAGCGAGCAAGAACCGAATGGCTGCGCGATATCGGCATTAACCAAAATAGTATGAAAGATGAATATAACGCGGTCTTTGTCGTCAAAGCGACTGCAGTCGAGTATCATGCGTCCGCACGACTGGATGATGAACTTCGTGTTACTGTCGTAGTCGAAAAGACTGGTCGCGCTTCTATCGTATTTTCGCAAGAAGTTTGGTGCGGTGAACGTCGGCTGACGAGTGCGAAGGTAACGATTTGTTGTGTCAATATGGCACAATGGCGCTCAATGCCGATTCCAGAGCCGGTGCTTAAATTGATTAATCCTGCGTTATTTACAAAGCTTGATTAATTTCACTGGTAGGTAAGGTAAAAAAGCAGTTCGCCAATTCAATAAGTTAATTGTGCGCATTTTCAGATTTTTAGTGTTCTTCATAAAATAACTATGACCGTTACTCACGACCTTTCTTTTTCCGCGCTAATTTTAAATGCGTCGCCACTAGTGCAAATTGTTATGGCGATTCTATTACTAGTTTCTGTGATGAGCTGGAATTACATCTTCAGCAAAATGTTTGCAATTAAAAAAGCCAGAGCACAAACCGAGCAGTTCGAAAAACAGTTTTGGGCTGGCGGTAATTTGGTAGAACTGTATCAACAAGCGACGGCTAATCATCGCGGTAGTCGCGATAAAACAGGTGCGTTAGAGCGCATTTTTGAATCCGGCATGAATGAATATCATAAAGTTAAATCCGCAAACAAGGCGAATCTTGACGCAAGTGCGATGCTGGACGGTGCCCGACGTGCGATGCGGGCTTCATATCAAAGAGAAATGGATCATCTGGAATCCCATTTATCTTTCTTGGCATCGGTTGGCTCGGTATCCCCTTACATTGGTTTGTTAGGCACGGTCTGGGGAATTATGAATTCATTTCGTGGCTTGGTAAATGTGCAGCAAGCGACTTTGAGTGCAGTTGCACCTGGGATTGCAGAGGCATTAATTGCGACAGCGATTGGTTTGTTTGCAGCGATTCCTGCGGTATTAGCCTATAACCGTTATTCGCACGATATTGATCGTTTGGCGATTCGTTTCGAAACTTTTATTGAAGAGTTCTCGAATATTTTGCAGAGACAATCGCGTTAAGCAAGCTTGAGATCATTGATGAGTTCTCTTCGTGGCGAACGTAAACGCAAATTTAAAGCAGAGATCAACGTAGTGCCGTACATAGACGTTATGTTGGTGCTGTTAGTCATTTTTATGGTTGCGGCACCGATGACCAATCCGAATGTGATTAATTTACCGACGGCAGGGCAATCCACCAAGCCGCCTGCGGATTTTATTGAGATTACGCTCAGTCCAGATGCATCGGCGACGATTGGCATTACGACGCGCGGAAGTAGCAATGGCAATAGTAAACAAGAAGAGAAAGAGACGGGATTGGATCGCAAGCAATTACTGCAAAAATTGCGCGAATATCACGAAGCTAAGCCGGAATTATCCGTATTAGTATCGGGCGATAAAGATATCAAATACGATGAGGTCATCCAAGTGATCTCAGAAGCGAAGAAGTTAGGCATACAACGTGTGGGGCTCGCTACTAAGTAGTGTGTTGGCATGAATCATAATTTAGAGCGAGAATTTAAACACGTTGCACATGCCGCGATGTTGCTATTATTGTCGCTTGGTGTGGGCACCACAGTGCAGGCGCAATCCGCAGCACAAACTCAACCACAGTCGGTTGTGCTGAATCCAACTTCAACACAAGAACTATCTCCTCTCGCGCCCTTAGTCAAAGCCGAAGGTATCTTCGCCCGGTATTATTTGGGAGAATTACGATCATCGCTGGCAGATCTTTTAGAAGAACATGTACCGGTGTTGTCTGCGAATGCTGAACCACAGATTCCAACACCGAGTTTCCTGCGCAAATTGCAGCGCGATATTACTGAAATTTTGGCTACCGAGGGCTATTTTTCTCCCCTTATTCATTTCGATAAGAATGCCGATGGTAGTCGTGTTGATATCCGTGTCGATACTGGTTTGCGTACTACGATTAAGTCGGTGACGATCCATTTTACTGGTGCTTTATTGCTGGCTGCGGAAGCTGGAGATAAAGAAGCGATCGAGCGACGTGAAAAGCTGCTGAAGGAATGGGGCTTAGTGCAAGGTAAGGCTTTTCGCCAAGATGATTGGAGCAGCGCAAAAACTAAGCTGATAGAAAACCTGCGTTCTTATCGTTATGCTGGCGCAAGCTTGGTCGACAGTCGCGCGAACATTGATACCGAAACGTATTCAGCGAATCTGGAACTTGATGTCGATAGTGGTGCTGCTTTTGTGATTGGTGATTTGATGGTCACGGGTTTAGAGCGCTATCCATTGTGGTTGATTGACCGATTCAATCCGCCAAAGAAGGGAGATGTTTACTCTAGTGTGCAATTACTGGAATTTCAGCGGGCATTACAAAATTCGGCGTATTTTTCAACGGTCGCTTTTAATATCGATACCGATAGCACCAAAGCCGACGCGCTGCCAGTTGAGGTCTCTTTAACAGAACGAAAGACCAGAGATATTGGTTTCGGTACTGGTTATAGTTCTAGCACAGGTTTTCGAACTGAGATCAGTTATCGAGATAGAAATTTACTTGGGCGTGTTTGGGATTTGCGTTCAGCATTGCGTCTTGAACAGAAGCGTCAATTGTCTTATGCCGATGTCTATTTGCCGCCCAATGATAATAATCGCCTCGATTCTTTTGGCGTGTTATTTGATCGTTCAAATTTGGAAGGCGTTCTGCAGACACGATCTGCGCTTGGTGTGAAACGTAGCATTACGCATGGCATGGTCGAGCAAAGGCTGGGGTTAAATTATACGCAGGAAAAAGTGGTGCAAAATGAAAACAGCGCCATTGAATTGGAGCGCAAAAGTAGAGCTCTGGTTGCGAGCGTAGGTTGGACTTGGCGTGATGTTGATGATGTATTTGCGCCACGTAAAGGGCAACGTGCACAACTCGATTTGGCGGTGTCAGATAAGGCGATTATTTCAGATCAACGATTTGTTCGTGTGATTGGTAAGTACCAATACTGGTGGCCAGTCGCGCAGCGTGACAGTATTTTGTTGCGAACCGAGTTCGGTAAAGTTTTTAGTACCAGTGTGGCCGGCATTCCTGAAGATTATTTATTCCGTACTGGTGGCAGCACCTCGGTACGTGGTTATGCCTATCAAAGTTTGGGCGTGGTCGATGGTGATGCGGTTATCGGTGGGCGTGTGATGGCGGCGTCGAGTATCGAGTATGTTCATTGGCGCACAGATACATTAGGTGTCGCGGCCTTTGTCGATGTTGGTGATGCGGCCAGAAACTGGCGAGAATTTAAAGTCAAACAAGGTTGGGGTCTGGGAGCCAGAATCAAAACACCAGCAGGCCCGATTGCTTTGGATTTTGCGTATGGAAAACAGGTGAAAAAATTTCGTTTAGATTTTTCTATTGCGATCGCGTTTTGATTCTTTATTTGATTCAATGTTTTGTTTAACCGTAATTTATGTGATGCATCATTGAGAATGTCTAATCAAGATCAATCAACTCAGCAACAAGATGAAGCTTCACCTAGGGAGGTCGTGAGTGAGACTGTCTTTGTCAAACGACGCAAGCCTAAGAGTAAGTTTTTAATCGGACTTGGCGTACTGATTTTGATATTTGTGTTGGCGCTTTTTTTCGTGGTGCAAACACAGGTAGGCAGTCGCTTTTTTTTAAATAGTGTGGAAAGGCTGAGTGGTGGTCGCGTCGCATTTGGCGAAGTCAATGGGCGTCTAGCTGATCAGTTGCGTATTGATGAGGTTGCTTATCAGGATGCGCAACAAAAAATTCGCATAAGCGGTTTGAATGTCGAGTGGAAGGCGTGGACGCTTTTGCTGGGGCGCGTTGACATCACGAATGTATCAATTTCCACCTTGCGTATTGCTAGTGTGCCGAGTAAAAATGTGCTTACTATGCCGCTGAGTTTGCAATTGCCAGCACGTATCGTCATCAAGCAGGCGGCGATTGGTCGCCTGGTATTGACCGAGTTAGGTGCAGATGGACAGGAAGTAAAACCGCTGGAATTGAAGGCGATCATCGGTAGTCTGGATAGCAGTGACTTAGTGCATCAACTAACTGCGCAAGTTGATTCAGCTTGGGGGGGATTGCATCTGAAAGGGCAAGTGCAAACTAATACGCCGTTTCAAGTTCAAGGCGAATTTACCTATCGCGGACAACCTAATCAGGATTTGCCGAAAGTTTTAATTCAAGGAAATCTAAGTGGTTCATTGCAAGATTTGCGAATGCAAGCGCAATCAGTTGCTAAAACTAAAGACGGAGTGATCGCTAACCCAGAGCAGCAGGCAAGTGCGGATATGCAATTGCATCTGGCGCCATTTTCTGGCACGCCTTTGCGTTTGGCTCGATTAAAGATTATTGATTTAAATCCGCAATGGATTAATCAACACGCACCATCAGCGATGTTGGACATAGACCTTGATTTGCAGCCACCCAAGGTCCAAGTACCTGCGAAAATTATGCCAACTCCGGTGGTACAAACTACTGCTTTGAACGGTGAAATTCGTATCCGAAATCGTGCGCCACAAACAATCGACAAACAAGGTTTGCCTTTGAAGTCGTTCACTTCTGCACTTGAGTGGCAAGCAGACCAGCTTACGCTTCGTAAAACGGTGATTGAATTATTGTCTGGAACAGTTGCAGTAGAAAGCAAATTGCAATTTCGCCCTGCACAGTTACCATTACTAGACGCTAGCTTGATATTGAAAGATATTAATCTGGCACAAATCGATAGTCGCTTACGTCAAAGCAGTATTCAGGGCAATGTACAACTACAGGCAAAAGAACATCATCGCATTGATTTTCAAGCACAGTTACGTGAACCTAGAGCGAGCTTGAATGCTGATGCGAGTTTCCTATTGAATGCAGCGGGAGACAACGGACTATTGCAATTGAAACGTTTTGAGTTGCAAGCAGAGCAGGCATCTTTGGTCGGTAGTGGTGAAATTAATTTTGAAGGTAAGCAGGTATTTAAGTTGCAAGCGAAGATGACGCAATTTAATCCAGCACATTGGTGGCTGGCACCACAGGGTAAGCTTGACGGTGAGGTTAATGTGCAAGGTAGTCTGGCAGCAAAGGTCATCGTTAAATTGCAATTGCCTGGTGTGTCCGGCGAACTATCTGGGCACAAATTTTCTACCAGTGGCCGTGTCGATTGGCAACAGTCGACTTCAGTGATGTTCGAGCAACTTGAAATGCAATGGGGGGCGAATACCTTATCCGCCAATGGTGCTATCGGTAATTCGCAAAGTCAGTTGCAATTACATTTGCGCGCCGATGAATTAGCCTTGTTCGAGTCATTGTCCGGATTTTCGTTGACTGGCGTGGCGCGTGCGGATGCCGTAGTGAGTGGTAGCTTAGATGCATTGTCCGCAACCGTGAAATTGCATGCGGAAGATTTGCGTTCAGCCAGTGGTTTCGCTTTAGCGCAATTGGATGGGGATTTACAACTGGGTACTAATCCCCAAGATCCGTTGAAGCTGCAATTGATCGCTAAGGATATAAAAAGTGCGGGCATCTCTTTGCAAGCTGAGCAAAAAAATACACAAGGTTTAACACTTGAAAAGCGTCGAAATTTGCTGGAACAATTACAAATCTCGGTCAACGGTAGTTTACGTCAGCACACGATAGAAGCTCGGGCGCAATTTGATCAAGGCCAAGGACGGCTATTATCGATGCAGGCGCAAGGTGGTATGTTAGCTGACGTTAATAACTTGAGTAAAAGAAGTTCTAAAGCAAGCATACAAGAAAATCTTGATGTCGCGAACACCTGGCTTGGTCAGCTGTTGCAATTTAAATTGATCGGATTTGGCGCACAGTCAGGGTCTTCCATGCCAGCGGAAGATATGGTCTTGCAAGCTGCAATGAATCTGCGTTTAAGTCCAAGCAAATTAAGCTTAGGACCGGCCCAATTTGCAGGTGGTTTTGGTAAGCTGAATTTGGATCACCTGGAATGGACACCGAAATCTTTAAGCACGAAGGCGAAATGGGATGCCCTTCCTGTGATGGCGATTGCGCACCTTATCAAACCGCAGGATAGTTTGCATGGCGATATACGTCTGGGCGTGAATTGGGATTTGCAATTGAAAGACCATGTGCGTGGTGAGCTACAAGTGCAAAGACAAAGTGGTGACTTATATGTACCTGATGCAGATGGAACTGGTCAACCTATGAGTTTGGGTTTGAGTGAGTTGAATGCACAATTACAGGTCGGTGGTTTGGTCGCGGGTAGTGGTGCCGAACGGGTGCGTATTCAGTTCAATGGATTAGGGAGTCGCCTAGGAAATTGGCGTGCTAATGTAGAGACACAAATTCAAAATCAGAATGACAAATGGACTTTTCATTCAGATGCACCGATGAAGGGGGAGCTACATGCCGCGATCCCAGAATTGCAATGGTTGGCAGGACAAT
Source organism: Oxalobacteraceae bacterium UBA7693 (assembly GCA_002482715.1). Classification (GTDB taxonomy): domain Bacteria; phylum Pseudomonadota; class Gammaproteobacteria; order Burkholderiales; family Burkholderiaceae_D; genus Undibacterium. Next base: position 253 of record DLGN01000387.1, on the reverse strand, counting down.
TGAGTGCCGATTTTGCGGTCAAAGGTGCCCTCAATTTGGATGCCAACTTCGGTGGCACATTTTCGCATCCAGTGTATCGGGCCAGCATGGATGGTCGCAATCTTGAGTTAGCTTTTGCATCGGAAGGTTTGCTGTTTCCAAATGGCGAATTACGGGCGCAGCTGAATCAAGATATTCTTTCGATCGAACGATTACGCTTCACAAATAAAGTGAACTTTGTGCCTAAACTTGAGCAGTTACAGGACTTGAATTG
>DLGN01000116.1 GCA_002482715.1 Oxalobacteraceae bacterium UBA7693 | reverse complement strand
CGAAACCAACTTCCGCGAAGAAACAGAAACAGATTTGTTCGGTGAACAAGCGGTTTTGTGCGGTGGTGCAGTGGAGTTGATCAAAGCTGGCTTTGAAACTTTGGTTGAAGGTGGTTACGCGCCAGAGATGGCTTACTTCGAATGTTTGCACGAGCTGAAATTGATCGTTGATTTGATTTATGAAGGCGGTATCGCTAACATGAATTATTCGATTTCAAACAATGCTGAATATGGTGAGTATGTCACTGGCCCACGCATCGTTACAGATGCAACTAAACAAGCCATGCGTCAATGTTTGAAAGATATTCAAACTGGCGAATACGCGAAGAGCTTCATCTTGGAAAACAAAGCGGGCGCGCCAACTTTGATCTCACGTCGTCGTTTGAATTCTGAACATCAGATCGAACAAGTCGGTGCAAAATTGCGCGCGATGATGCCATGGATTGCGAAGAATAAAATGGTTGATCAGTCGAAGAACTGATTAATTATTTTATCGAGGCATCATTCAGCACACGCAAGTATGCGTGCACTGCTCGAAGGCTAAAAGTCACCCGCAGGGGTGACTTTTTTTTCGCCTTCAAGTGCACTTGGATCGCGAAGAACAAGATGGTTGATCAATCGAAGAACTAATCAGTTTGATTGAGTGTTAGCGTAAAAAAGCCGTCAATGTTGACGGCTTTTTTAATGGTTAAAATTTGGTGTTAGCGATGATTTCGCGACATCATCATTAATCGTTCAAATAAATGCACATCTTGTTCATTCTTTAAAAGCGCGCCATGTAACGGCGGAACGGTATTTTTATTTTCTTTGGAAAGTAAAGCTTCGGCGGGTATATCCTCCGCCAACAATAACTTGAGCCAGTCAATTAGCTCTGACGTGGATGGTTTCTTCTTGAGTCCATTGACTTCACGTAATTGATAGAATGCCTCTAATGCATTGTTGAGTAATTCAATTTTTAAATTCGGAAAATGGACATTGACAATCGCCTGCATCGTTTCTTTGTCTGGGAATTTAATGTAATGGAAGAAGCAACGACGTAAGAATGCGTCGGGCAATTCTTTTTCATTATTTGAAGTGATGATCACCAACGGTCTATGTTTGGTGCGTACCATTTCTCGCGTTTCATAAACATAAAATTCCATGCGATCTAATTCACGCAATAAATCATTGGGAAATTCAATATCAGCTTTGTCGATTTCATCAATGAGCAAAACAACTGGCTCATCGGCATTAAATGCCTGCCACAACACGCCTTTGATGATGTAGTTGTGAATGTCTTTGACGCGCTCATCGCCCAATTGTGAATCACGTAAGCGTGAAACTGCGTCGTATTCGTACAAGCCTTGTTGCGCCTTGGTAGTGGACTTGATATGCCACTGGAGCAATGGCATGTCCAATGCAGCGGCCACTTCTTCTGCCAACATGGTTTTGCCTGTGCCTGGCTCACCTTTAATCAATAAAGGTCGTTGTAAAGTGAGTGCTGCATTGACAGCGAGTTTTAAGTCATCGGTAGCGACATAATTATCTGCACCGTCAAAGCGTCGAGTATTTTTCATGAAAGTTAATTGCTGTTATTGCATTCGAAAAGATTGAGTCGTGAGTATAAACAAAAAATCTTGTCAGGATGTTGGACGAGGTGATTCTGGTATTAAGCCTCGAATCGAGAAAGTTATAGAATTGTGTTTGCATATAACTTATTGAAATCTCTTTGTGAAGGTAATTTGTGTCTGAAATGCACATGAAATTTGCGCAAAAATAATGGTTATCGGCTAAAATGCTGACTTCGATCAAATCGCAGTTTTGATTTTCCTGATTATTTTCTCTCAGCTAATATGAAAAAATTATTTGCTCTACTCGCTTTGGCGAGCGTCGCACAGCTTGCTGTGTCGGCTGAAGTTGTTGGTAACGCGAAAGCCGCAGAAAACAAAGTGGCGATGTGTATCGGTTGCCATGCAATCCCAGGTTATAAAGCCACTTTTCCAGAAGTGTATCAAGTGCCTATGATTGGTGGACAATCTGCAAAGTATATCGAGAACGCGTTGAAAGCCTATCGTAAAGGCGATCGTAAGCATCCGTCGATGCGCGGCATTGCAGGTAGTTTGACTGACCAGGATATCGCTGATTTGGCCGCATACTATGCACAACAAAAATAAGCTGAGGATAATGATGAAAAAAATCGCTTTAGTCGTTTCAGCTGCTTCTGCACTGACATTCTCTGCTAGTGCATTTGCTGCTGGCAATATCGAAGCAGGTAAAGTTGCGGCTACAAAATTTAATTGTGCGTCATGTCACGGTGCAAATTACAACGAAGCTATCGATCCTAGCTATCCAAAATTAGCGGGTCAGCATAAAGATTATCTGGTACAAGCTTTGAAATCGTATCAGCGCGGCGCAGTGGGAACTTCTGGTCGTAGTAATGCGATTATGGAAGCTCAGGCGAAAGCATTGAGTAACGCTGACATTGAAAACATTTCGGCTTATTTGGCTAGCTTGAAAGGTAGTTTGGTTTTAAAGAAATAATTTCGCTTTCATTGGAATTAAAAAAAAAAGCCGCGCATGTCGTGGCTTTTTTTATTAGTACCGAACTTATTTTCCTGCACGTTTCATTAACGAGGATAGGTAGGCTTCGCCATCAGGTGGTGTGCCATTTCGTTGCGAATTCCAGATCATTTCACCTAAACAATCCATCATTTCATGGTGTGCTTCATGGATGGAATTTTTTTTGTGTGCTAAGGCTTCGTAGGCGATACGAACACCTTGAGGTTGGTTAATCGTTACTTGTTCAGCGATGGTTAAATGCATAGACAAGTGTAAAAAAGGATTGGTTTTGCCTGAATCTACGCTGTAGCTACGTTGTAATGCCGCTTCGACATCGCGGAAATCATCCGCATATTCAGGATGTTGAGAAATCCAATANNCGATGGTTTCTAATGGTGTGAGAATTTCTTTGGCGTAATATTTGCGAAAAGTCTCGCAAAAAAAGCGGCGTACATCGTCTTGGCTGGGATTAAACATGTTCTGCTTGGTTAAGTTTGTTGCTTGATCAGGATTTCTTTCGTGTGCGGTATTTTACTGGGAATTTGATGTCCCCGTAATTTTTGCCTGACCATATTGGGGAGCATGGCTCTGAAGAAAAAACTATTTTCGGTTATGATCGTGACTTCGTTTATTGAAAGTTATCTCATCATGTTAAATCAAGAATCTTTAGACTTATTGTTTGCTTCCGCACGCACGCACAATGTTTGGTTGGATAAGCCAGTGAGT
>DLGN01000083.1:9107-11429 GCA_002482715.1 Oxalobacteraceae bacterium UBA7693 | reverse complement strand
TGATTCAGGAAGGCAACATCGGTTTGATGAAAGCGGTCGACAAGTTTGAATACCGTCGCGGTTATAAATTCTCGACCTATGCAACTTGGTGGATTCGTCAGGCGATCACACGTTCAATCGCTGATCAGGCGCGTACAATTCGTATTCCTGTGCATATGATAGAAACGATCAATAAAATGAATCGTATCTCTCGTCAAATTTTGCAAGAGACTGGTGCAGAGCCAGATCCAGCAACTTTAGCGATTAAGATGGAAATGCCGGAAGATAAGATTCGCAAAATCATGAAGATCGCCAAAGAACCGATCTCTATGGAGACGCCGATCGGTGATGACGATGATTCGCATTTGGGTGATTTCATTGAAGATAATCACACCTTGGCTCCAGCAGATGCAGCATTGCATGCATCGATGCGCAATGTCGTGAAGGACGTTTTAGATTCATTAACGCCACGTGAAGCGAAAGTTCTGCGCATGCGTTTTGGCGTAGAAATGTCAACTGATCACACCTTAGAAGAAGTCGGCAAGCAATTCGATGTTACCCGTGAGCGAATTCGCCAGATAGAGGCAAAAGCCTTGCGTAAGTTACGTCATCCATCGCGTTCAGATAAGTTGAAGAGCTTTTTAGAAGGTAATTAAATTAGCTTTTGTCTGAACAAGATGAAGTAAAAAAAGAACCGTATGCTCGAAAGAGCTTACGGTTTTTTTATTTGTGTTGATGTGCACGATTTTTATCGCAAAAAGCATAGGATTACCGCGCTTAAACATGCATTTATCCTCGCTAAGCCTTGTGCCAATTGTGTCTGATGTAATACAATAAGCCCTCATTTTGTGAAGCATATGATTGCTTCTGCAAATAGGGCCTCTAGCTCATGTTGGTTAGAGCAGCGGACTCATAATCCGTTGGTACCGTGTTCGACTCACGGGAGGCCCACCAGAATTTAGGTATTTGATTAAGCTCTTACGAGAAATCGTTGGAGCTTTTTTCATTTTTATGGCTGCTTTCATTCAAGATGCTGACCTTGTAGGAAGCATCTAGATTAAATAAATTTTCATCACTTAATTGCTGAAAATTTTCTGTTTGTTCTTTTGCGTTTTTTTAAGATTGAACCGCATGTTGTGATATTAGAAATGTGTAAGCAGCACGGTGCGATCCAAGCAAATCTGATAATTGCTGGCGGATTGAGGATGCTCTGGCTGTCGTCGTTGCGATGTTAGTTGTATAGGTAACTACACTGCTAATGACGATTCATTAGCACGTACAGCACATGCACGTGAACCTACGGTCAATTTGAGTCGCTCAATTGCAGAGGGACTCAGTTTAAGGGTATTGTCAATGAATTCGCCGAGTGCCAATGTTGCGCAAAATCCTGCATGTTCCATATTCGCGACTAAACAGGCTTCGCCTTTCAAATCATGTGCTGTCCGCAACTCCACATCTTGCGCGGACACGACCGTGTTTAGCATTGCCACGCGCGCCTCTGCAATCGGTCCTCCATCAAAAATATCGATGAAGGAATCGACATCAAATCCTTCAGCTACCAAAATTCCAAATGGTAATTCTCCATCAGGATGTAATTGTCCCATCGCCCATTGAGCATCTTCGGCGAGTAAGGAAACGTAAATTGGTGAACGTGGCATTAATTCGGCGATGAAGCTCTTGGATCTTCCACCAGTGCGTTGCTCAGCTTCAGGAAATGGCATTTTCAAGAAACGCCCACCTAATGCATTCCAAAATGGACTATTTCCAGCTTCGTCGCATAAGCCAGGATTTTCCGCGCCTATTCTTTCCGCAAACAAATGGGGAAAGTTTCTGACGAAAAGTAAGCGTCCGCGCGAAAGCAATTGTGGTGCTAGCGTCGCGCCATATTCCGGTTCGATGTAAAACGAGCTAAGCAAAGTGTGACCAGACAAGTCTTCGCATAGACGCAGCGTATGTTCTCGATTGCTGATACCGAGTTCTTCACTGGCATGTACCGAGAATTCATTTCGATAACAGTAAAAACGCCGGTTGGCGCTTGCGCTGGTGACGATGCCACTGGTGCCGACGACACGACCTGCCCGGAGATCTTCGAGAACGAAGTGGTAGATTTCATCGCCGCGCACTGGCTCGCTGCCTGCAAAGGCTTTCAGCGATCGTTCAAGTCGTTCCGCCAATCGTGTTCGGCCTGGTTTTAATGTATGAATGCCGAAAGTACTAGCTTTCGAGAAGCGCTCGATGGCATCGAGATCATCTAGTGTTGCGGGGCGTAACAGATAGTCCATGTGATTCATTGAATGTCCTCTTCGGCGTTTTTCGTCACGACTTGCGGCATGCTGTGGCGGG
>DLGN01000083.1:2110-9040 GCA_002482715.1 Oxalobacteraceae bacterium UBA7693 | reverse complement strand
GCGCTCTTCGCGCGGAGTGTAACCAAAATAATTACGGTAGGTGGTGGAAAAATGCGGGCCTGAAGTAAAACCACAAGCAAGCCCGACTTGCAGAATTGATTGCGTTGTTTGCTTCAATTGGCGACGTGCATGTTTGAGTCGTAACTCGAGATAATAGCGTGATGGAAATGTATCCATATGCTGGCGAAATAATCGTTCTAATTGTCTGCGCGACACACCGACTAATTGTGCGATATCTTCCGCTTGCAAAGGTTCGGCCAGATTGGCTGCCATCAGTTCTAACGCCTCTTTTAAGCGCGCCGATCCAAGTGCCGGTTGCGCTGATGCTGGTACCGGCTGACGTTCGTCGCTGCCACGTAATCTATCCAAACCTAGTCCCGCTGCTACCTCAGCGGCAAAAGTATTGCCATGACGCAGTTCAAGCCAATGCAAGAGTAAATCAAGCACTGCAGTACCTGCACCCGCACTGATTCTATTTCTATCGATCTCGAACAAACCCGGAGTGAATACGGTCACAGGGTAGCGTTTTATTGCATCTGCCAGAATCTGCCAATGAATGGCGGCACGGTGACCATCTAATAGGCCGTGTTCCGCGAGGATCTGTGCCGCTGTGCCACATGCACCTAACACGAATTCGTCAGTATGTTGAGAGCGATGTAATCCTTGGACAATATGGTCGCCGACGATATGGGAAATATGTTCATCGACACGTTCGTCAGCGATCAGCATGACCAAATCGACCTGTTGGTAATTCAGTTTGTCGAGTGATTCCGCTTTTAGTGAAATGCCGCATTGCGTAAGGGCTTGCGCGCCATCTGCCGCATATTGTTCGATTTGATAAAGCAGCTCGCCACTTACTTCGTTGGCCGCCGCGAACACACTGCGTATCGCACCTAAGGCGAACAGTGAAAAACCGGGAAGCAATATCAACGAATCAGAAAAAGGCGTCGGCATGGATTCTTTCTTGGGAATGCTAGCTAGATTTTATATTCAATGACGACATCATGGACAATTCGATCGAGTTAAGCCGATAGCAGTGAGCCGCGCCGCACCGCTTGATGGCCTGCGACTTTGCTCAGACGGGTTCCGGNNNNCATAACGACGATTTTCGCGGGCAAAGTAAATTCCATCCACTGGCGACAACAATTGTTGCACCTCACCGCTCACCGGATCAATCAGATCGATCAGTGGGTCTCCAGCTGTGACGGTTTCGCCAAGTTCTCGCAAGTAGACGACTAGTCCTGCTGACGGTGCGACCAGCGGTATGCAACCAGCTAGCGGAGTCGGTTCGCAGGCGGGTCGTATGGTTTGTGATAAAGGGCCAGCAATGATGTCTTGTAAGCGCAGAAAGTCGACTAATGCATTGGCATCGCGTTCAGCGTTGTCGTGACTGACGTCGGTAAAGCCGCGTAACTCAACAGTCACCGCGAGACAGGCTAAAGGTATCGGAAATTCATGCCCAACCAAGGCTGCAATGTCCCACCAAATTCGTGAACAAGCTTCGTCAAAAGGGTCATCGCCGGAATTCGTCTCCAGTAAGGCGACCCGCGCATCGAGCAATCCGGCCAGTGGTGCAACGCGATCCCATAATGGTGTTCCGGTATAGAGATGTAGCACCGATTCACAGTCGCAATGTAAATCGAGTACCACATCGGCATCGGCCGCGAGACGCATTAGCGCCAGTCGTTGTGCAGATAACTCGTCTATGGTGGTTTGTTCTTTCAGATAATCGCGAATCGCTGTTCGTATTAGTTTCTGATTCGCGTGTGGATCAGAGCCTAGTTGAGATTGCACGCGTTCCAGTACTTCTCCTGATAAATTGTGAAACAGGCGGTTGAAATTTTGTCCGGTTCGCAGATCAAAGCGACCTTGGCTAGTGCCCAGCAAGGTTTGTGCGAGTCCGATCGGATTTGCAGTCGGTACTAAGATGACTTCACCAAGTAGCTGACCTTGCTGCTCAAGCTTGGTAAGCTGATTCCTCAGGTGGTGAGCGACCAGCATACCGGGTAGTTCGTCAGCATGAAGTGATGCTTGAATATAAGCCTTGCGGCCAGTTCCTTCTTTTCCAAATCGCAAAAACGACATCGCCCGACTGGTGCCTGCGGCAGGCGAGGGGAGGGGAATTGATATGAGTTCCATGAGATGTTTCAGTTCCCTGTTAAATAATCAGCGGCCAGACTAGCGAGTGCACGTACGCCAGTCAGTAAGGCACCTTCGTCAGGATTGAAACGAGGTGAATGGTTCGGTGCCCAGTCTGCAGGGGGCGTGCCAGGCGGGTTGACACCGAGAAAAAATAACATTGTGGGGATACGTTGTCCGTAAAAAGAAAAATCCTCAGAAGTTGTGGTTGGCGGTATGTCCGTCAGTACCGCAGTACCTGCTACACGGCGCAAACTTGGCAGCATTTTTGTGGTGAGGTCTGGATCATTCCATGTCACCGGATAACCAGCATCAATGCTCACTTCTGCTGTCGCGTTGGAAGCGAGCGCAAGGTTCTCAGCGGTACGCTTAAGTTGTGCCAACATCTGATCGCGCATGGTGGGATCAAAACTACGCATGGTGCCACTCATTTTGACTTCGCCCGGAACGATGTTCGCTCTTTGCCCACCATGTATAGTGCCAACGGTAATGACAGCAGGCGCAACTGTGAGATTGGTTTGCCTGCTGACGATAGATTGCAGTCCTAAAACGATCTGCGCCGCGACCACTACCGGATCGACGCCATTCCATGGTAAAGCGCCATGCGTTTGGCGACCTTTGACGGTGATCTCAAAGGTATCACTACTTGCCATCAAGCCGCGTGTACGTAGCGAAAGTGTGCCGGTTGGTTGAGGCGTGATGCCGACATGCAAACCGAACATGGCATCGACTTTAGGATTGTCGAGGACGCCTGCTTTCACCATGCGCTCTGCGCCATTCGGCGCATTTGCGACACCTTCTTCTGCTGGTTGAAATATCAGTTTAACTGTACCGGAAAGTTGTCCGCGCAGATCGGCGAGTACACGCGCCGCACCTAATAGCATCGCTACATGCATGTCATGACCACAGGCATGCATTAAGGCGACTTCGGTGTTGCCTTGTTTGATTCGTTGTTTCGACGCAAACGGCAGGCCAGTGTCCTCCGCAACAGGCAGACCATCCATGTCCGCGCGTAAAGCAAGTACACGGCCTGGTCGGCCAGTATTGAGTAAGCCAACAACGCCAGTTCCTGCTACCCCACGATGGACTTCGTAGCCCATGCGCGCAAGCTCAGTTGCGACGAGGTTCGCAGTCCGATGTTCTTGAAATGCGAGCTCTGGATGTGCGTGTAAATCGCGTCGCCAGTTGATTACTTCAGGTAATCCGCGTGCTGCAGCGACATCCAGCATTGCGTGATCAAGCAAACGCTGTTGTGCCATGAGGCTAGCGCTCTGCGCGCATAGTGCGGCGGAAAGTATGAGCAGACAGAATCGTCGCAAGTTTCGCATAGCCATTACCATGATTTGTAGCGTGGAGTGTTCATACGTATTGGTCGCACGTCGAGTCGCGCATCAAATACTGAATAGTCTTTGCCGTCGATGCCTGTACTCTCCCAAGCACGTGTACGTTCATCCCGCCGTAACAAAAATTCAAAGCCGAGATCAGGTGCGGGATCGTCCTTGGCAGGAAGCAGACTGAACGCAAAACCAATGACGTGATCGAGATTGCCATCTACCAGTTGTGATAATGCACGTTGAATGGCGTTTTCACCCAAGATGTCGGGGAAATCGCGACGCGGATTTTCTAGTTCAGGAACAAAACCAGGCTGCCTGAATTTTAGTTCCCCTTTGCCGCGCTTAGCGGGAAAAACATTGGCTTGTGCATTGGCTAAATCATAATGGTCGCCATTATCCAGATAGGAAATGCGAATATTGCTCACATTGACGGGGCCTGGTGTTATCGTCGCATCACGCAGATCAATTAAAAGTGCACCGGTAGCACCGACGATTTCGACGTCGCTGCCGCGAATCACGGCAGCGGTATTTTCATCGATGCCTAAACCAATCTTATAACCTTTGGCGAGCATGGCAGCGAGCAGGCGACCAATTCTTCCGCGTTTAAGAAAATGTTGATCAATAAAAATTTCTTCACCAGCAAATCCTAAGCCGCGTTCTATTTCTTTACCATCTCTCAATAAGCCTTTGAGCACTAATAGTGGATTGAGTGCATCACGAAACATGACATTGCTCATAATCGCCGCACCCGCGCTCGTTCCAACTACCACACCACCACGTGCTTGTAATTCACGTACAGCTTGCAGCACTGGCGAAGCCACGCCATTTGGATTGAGCACATCGGCATAACGTTCTTGCGCACCACCGGTAAAGTACACGCCATTCGCCGCGCGAATTTTTGCGACATTGTCAGGATCAGCTGCGGCGCGGCGCGCTGACTCGAGATTTTCTCCTGGCCATAGCGGTGCGATTTTCAGCAATTCTACTTGCGCACCACGGCGTCTGAGTTCATGTGCGGCGTTTTCACCTGTTGCAATGGGATTTCCTGAGGAAGTCGGAATGACGACAAATTTCGCCCCCTTACCGCCGGCAAGATCTACCAAGCGCTGTCGCAACTCGTCATTATCGCCACGCACCGCTCCCCCCATAGGAACAACGATTCCTGGTATTGGCTGGAACGAAGGTTTTGTTGAAGTTTGTTCGGCGTGGACAAAATTAGTTGTTAAATTCGCTGCGAACAGCGCCAATATAGTTAGGGATTTCAAAGGATAGGCCTTTCGCTAAGAACTCATTGAAGCGGATGTTGCCATCAATCTGCCCTCTTCTGACATGTAGGGAGTGTTCTTTGCGCACATTAGTAAATGCATGTCGCACTGTCGGAAGTTTGCAACACTCTATACCGAACAACATTGCAAGAATGCGACACCAGCTTCTCACTGTGCGACCCAATCGAATAATAGGAAACCCAAGAAACTGAACACTGCTTACACTGAAGATGTTCCAAAGTTGCGCAGTGGCACTGCAAGCACGGTGCTTGCGTCTAATACACACATTTTCGAGGATTTTTCGCATGAAACTAGCCAGCAAGCCTGCGGCGTTGGTATTCCGCCGTTCCCGATGCACCCATGCAGTATTACTCGCTCTGAGCGTCTTGAGCACGAACGTTGTCGCACAATCTTTGCAACGTGTCGAAGTCACAGGTTCCAGCATCAAGCGTATTGAAGGCGAAACAGCATTGGCAATCGAAACCATCAAACGCGAAGATATTGACAAGACCGGGGTGACAACGGCTGCTGAATTGCTGCAGAAGATATCTTCAAATGTGGGCGGACTCACGGATGGCACTAGCGTTAGCGATGTGATGGGTGGGCAGCGTGGATTTAATGGCGCCAATCTGCGTGGACTGGGTGTCTCTAGTACCTTGGTGTTGCTCAATGGTCGCCGGCTCGCCAACTTTGCCAGCCCTGGTGATAACTCTGGTGTCGATCTAAATAGTATTCCCGCTGGCGCGATTCAGCGCGTGGAAGTGTTGAAGGATGGTGCTTCAGCGATCTACGGTACGGATGCGATGGGCGGGGTCATTAACTTTATCACTCGTAAGGATTATCAAGGTGCGGATATTAATGTTTATGCGTTAAATACATCTGAAGGTGGTGGTGGTAAAAAAACCGCATCTATTTCTGGCGGCTTCGGTGATCTTGGAAAAGACCGTTTTAATGTATTTGGTGCTTTAGATGTTCAGCGAATGGAACGCCTCGCTACTTCAGAGCGTAAGTTTATGCAGGAATACAGCTTGCCTGATCGTTTATCACCCCAGTTATCGAGCACCTCTTTTCCAGCCAACGTAGATTTAAGCGCAGCCCAGCTTGCCACACTCAATAACTCTTCTTACTTGTTTGGTTCTGGGTCTGGCGGTAAGTGGTTGCCTTCACCAGGCCGACGCGTTAGTTTTGGTAAAGCTGCCTGTGTCGATGGCAGCCCGAATGTTGTTCGTCCACTTGGACCAGGCGGTACGGAGGGCTGTTCGTTTAATTACATGGGGGATTCGGAAGTCTATCCAAAGAGTGAAAAACAAAGTTTTATTGGTCGCGCGACTTTCTTGGTGTCGGATGATCACCAACTATTTTTCGAAGCCTTGAAGAGCAAAGCGGTGACAGCGTATGCTGCGTCGCCTGCGACCTCAGGTAGCATCAACGGCACCAGTACGGGTATTTATTTGCCTAAAGATCTGCAAGCCAAAACGGGTATCACGACGCCTGTCAATTTCCGCTTTCGTTTAACGGACGCAGGACGTCGCACCACTGAGGTCACCAGTGAAAGTTCTCGTATTGTATTGGGTGCCAATGGTCGTATTGGTAGCTGGGATTACGATACGGCTTATAACCATAGCGTCAATGAAGCGACAGATCTTGATATCGATGGTTGGGTATCCCGTTCTAAACTGCTGGATGGTATCGCTAAAGGCTTATATAACCCGTTCGTCGCGCCAACTGATGACTCTGGCAAAAAATTTATGAACTCGATTAAAATTTCGGGGGCTGCGCGTATTTCTCAAGGTACGAGTGATAGTTTTGACGGTAAATTGACTCGCTCCTTGATGTCTATGGCGGGCGGTGATGTCATGCTGGCTCTCGGTGCTGAATTACGTCGTGAAAAAACGGAATTCACATCGACTGCGGCGTTAAAAACGAATGACGTGCAAGGCGACCGTTCTAGCTCCGACGAATTGCTCGCAGATTCATCGAATTCACGAGATATTGCTGGTTTTTATGCAGAAGTGAATGCGCCATTTACCAAAGAATGGGAAGGGCAATTTGCGGTACGTTACGATCACTACAAAGGTGTTAAAGATCCACTGTCAGGATTGACTTCACAAAATCTCGATACGACTAATCCCAAGATCGCTCTTAGCTATCGTCCAAGCAAAGCGATGTTAGGCCGCGTTTCTTTCGGTACT
>DLGN01000083.1:0-2096 GCA_002482715.1 Oxalobacteraceae bacterium UBA7693 | reverse complement strand
AAAATGTTCTTGCCAGTACGTTCCGGTACGATCGCGAGTTTTGTGAAAGATCCGGTTTCAGGTGAAATCGCACAGTTCGATCTGGATCGTTATGGTAACCCTTTGCTCAAACCAGAAAAATCAAAACAATTCTCGATTGGTTTGGTTCTGGAGCCTAATCAAAACTGGAACGGTAGTATTGATTATTGGATGATTCGCAAGACCGACATTATTTCAGAAATTGGCGAGCAGACTGTTTTTGATAATCCGGTTTACTACAATAATCCGAACATCGTTATTCGTGATTCCGATGGATTTGTGTCCTATTTGCAGTTTAAAAAAGAGAACCGTGGCAAATTAAATACCTCGGGCTTTGATCTGGCACTCAACTGGCGTGGTGATGCCACTTCGATTGGTCGTTTCAGTGCTAATCTCGGCGCCACCTATCTGACTGAGTATAAGTTCCAGTCCGACCCAAATTCGCCATTGACGAATGGTCTTGGAGTGTTCCGTGATGATAAGGCTGTCCAGCGTTGGCGTCATAAGCTCAATCTTGATTGGGCATATGGTCAACTCAATCTGACTTTGGGCAACACTTACTTTGCTGGGTATCGTGATCAAAATATTCCCGGTCTGGCAGATGCTGGTTGGAACGATCGTGATGTCGAAGCGTATTCCTTGTGGGATTTGTCTGGCAGCTATGCGTTCACTAAGAACTTGAAGCTGCGGGCTGGTGTGATCAATCTGTTAGATACACCGCCGCCATTCACGAATCAGTCACGTTATTTCCACGTAACTTGGGATCCGACTTATGGCGATCCGCGTGGACGTTCATTCTTTGTTAATTTGCAGTATAAATTTAAGTAGATCGAATTACCCCCGCAGCCCTTTGCGCCCCACTCAGGTGGGGCTTTTTTATAAGAGGGCTGCCTGAACTGTTAGCCGGAGCTACAAGCATGAGCAACAAGCCAAGTACATTTAAAGTTCCAAACACCCTGATCATCTTGCTCTTTGGCGCGCTATTGATTGCCTTGGTGGTACCCTGGGTATCGGCAGGTTATTTTGAAAAAGGTGTTCCAATTTCGCTCGAATCTTATCGGGTCGCAGAACATAACATCAGTATTTCGGTGTTTGGTACAGGTAAGGAAATTGGCTTTCTCAACGCACCATTTGAAGGCATGACTTCAGGTAGTCGTGGTGGTTCTGCGATTGGTGTGATCGCTTTCATTCTGTTGGTCGGTGGTGCATTTGGTGTCATCAATGCGACCGGCGCAGTTGATCGTGGTTTGTTACGTTTGATCGCGATTACCGGACATCATCCACGTTTGTTGTTGGGATCTTTATTTGCTGCTTTCGCCACGGGTGGTGCTGTATTTGGTATGGGTGAGGAAACCATCGCCTTCCTGGCCCTATTGTTACCGCTGATTTTGCGTATGGGGTATCCGCCCGAAGTTGGGGTGATGATTACTTATGTCGCCAGTCAGATCGGCTTCGGTACCTCATGGATGAATCCGTTTGGAGTCGCTTTGGCGCAAGGCATCGCCAACGTGCCGCTACTGTCAGGCGCCCCTTTGCGCATTGTCATGTTTTTTATATTTGTCAGCACCGGGATCGCATTTACACTTTGGTATGCGCAACGCCATCGTACCGAGGTTGAGTTGGGAGCCGATGGAAAAATTGCGATTCCATTGGATACGCCACCACTTGGATTTGCGGATCGATTAATATTTGTTGGTATCGTTGCGACTATCGTCTGGATCGTTTGGGGTGTCGTCACTGCTGGTTACTTTATTCCAGAAATTGCGACTCAGTTTGTCAGCTTATGTTTCTTCGCTGCGATTGTCGCGATTATTGCCAAACGTTTGACCGCCGATGCAGCAGCTGAAGCGTTTGTTGGTGGAGCGCAGCAACTCATGTCGGCGGTCATGGTGATTTCTTTGGCGAAAGGTATCGAATATTTATTGGTGGTCGCTTCGGGCAGGTCTTGGACCTGGGCTTCGCCTTTTGTCCGCAGGCTCGCCATTCCGAAAGGCCGAATCGGGTTCAACTGCCTTAGCAGGCTGTTTTGGGACGGCAGGTTCGCTTCCGGCTGCTCTCCACCCCGCCTTGCGGCGACG
>DLGN01000378.1:15023-17787 GCA_002482715.1 Oxalobacteraceae bacterium UBA7693 | reverse complement strand
TACGCGGTGTATCACGGCCCAGCAGGTTTGAAACAAATCGCGCAACGCACACATCGTTTGACTGGCACATTGGCGGCTGGTTTGAAACAAATGGGTGTAGCAATTGCCAACAGCAGTTTCTTCGACACATTGACCATCAATGTTGCTGATGCATCCGCGGTTCACGCAGCAGCACAGGCAGCGGGTTTTAACTTGCGCCAAATCAGCGCGACACAAGTAGGTGTTTCTTTGGACGAAACAGCGACGGGCGCAGATATCGAAGCTTTGTGGGCTGTATTTGCTCAAGGTAAAGCAACGCCAAATTTCGACACAATTGAAGCGACAGTAGCAGATGCTTTCCCAGCAGCTTTGGCACGTACTACAGCGTATTTGGCACATCCAACATTTAACCGTTACCATGCAGAACACGAAATGCTGCGTTATTTGCGTAGTTTGGCGGACAAAGATTTGGCTTTGGATCGCACCATGATCCCGCTTGGTTCTTGCACCATGAAGTTGAATGCAACGTCCGAAATGATTCCAGTCACTTGGCCAGAATTTTCTAATATTCACCCATTCGCACCTAACGATCAAACTATTGGTTACCGCGAAATGATTGATCAGTTAGAAGCGATGTTGTGCGCAGCTACTGGTTACGATGCAGTCTCCTTGCAACCGAACGCAGGCTCTCAAGGTGAGTATGCAGGTTTGTTAGTGATTCAAGCTTACCACCAATCCCGTGGTGAAGCGCATCGCAATATTTGCCTGATTCCATCTTCCGCACACGGTACGAATCCAGCTTCCGCTTCTATGGTTGGCATGGAAGTTGTGGTTGTTGCATGTGATGACAACGGTAACGTTGATTTGGTCGACTTGAAAGCCAAAGCAGAAAAACATAGCGCCAATCTGGCAGCGGCGATGGTGACTTATCCATCTACGCATGGTGTGTTTGAAGAGGGCATTCAAACTCTGTGCGAAATCGTTCATGCACACGGCGGTCAGGTGTACGTTGACGGCGCGAATATGAATGCACTGGTTGGTGTTGCTGCACCGGGTAAATTCGGTGGTGACGTCAGTCATTTGAACTTGCACAAAACTTTCTGTATCCCTCACGGTGGCGGCGGCCCAGGTGTTGGTCCAGTTGCAGTGGGCGCGCATTTGGCAAAATTCTTGCCGAACCAAAAGTCCACTGGCTATGTACGTGGTGAAGATGGTATCTCCGCAGTGAGCGCAGCACCATTCGGTTCAGCTTCAATCTTGCCAATCTCTTGGATGTACATCGCAATGATGGGCTCTGAGGGCTTGAAAGCGGCTACCGAAACAGCAATTCTGGCTGCAAACTACATCGCTAAGCGTCTGGCACCTCACTACCCAGTGCTTTACTCAGGTCATGATGGCTTGGTCGCGCATGAATGTATTTTGGACTTGCGCCCATTGACGGATGCGACAGGTATTTCGAATGAAGACGTTGCGAAACGTTTGATCGACTTCGGTTTCCACGCACCAACCATGAGTTTCCCAGTGCCTGGTACCTTGATGATCGAGCCAACAGAAAGTGAATCACAAGCAGAGTTGGATCGATTCATCGATGCGATGATCGTTATCCGTGAAGAAATCGCTAAAGTTGCCAGCGGCGAATTTGACGCTAAAGACAATCCACTCAAAAACGCACCACATACGGCAGAAGTATTGGTTGCGAATGAATGGAATCATGCCTATGGCCGCGAAGTTGCAGCCTACCCAGTACCTGCATTGCGCAAGCAAAAATACTGGGCGCCAGTTGGCCGTGCAGATAACGTCTACGGCGATCGTAACTTGTTCTGTGCTTGTGTACCGATGAGCGATTACGAGTAATAAAACTTTTAAACGAGTACCCTCGCATGACGCAAAACGCCATGCGAGTTTGCAGAAAACGGACATGTGAATCGCATGTCCGTTTTTTTATTACTGTTGCTTGGATAAAGTGCTTGAATCGACGTATCGATATTGAGAACAGACACCTCGTTAACCACCAAAGTCAACTGTTGCTCATATTGCAAAACTATGACATGCGTTAGTAAAGCTAAAGTACGATATTTTTAGTGGATAGCCTGTTTCTAAATAATGCTATTCAAGGCTACTTCAAATTTCATTGTCTAAATGTTGGTAAAAAATATTATTTAGCCAAGTGCCAAATTCGAGTATCTGCTGGTCCCTTATTGAAGATTAATCGCTTCAATACGACCCTCGCCTTTGATATACAAAACGCCGCGATCTGAAATGGCAAGTGAACCGCCGAAAGGATGCTCCCAAACGACTTGACGGGTTTTAATGTCAATCGCGAGTGTGCTGTTGACGGCACTGATGAACACCAGATTATCAGCCACTACCATATTTTTGTAAGCACGAGAAACATTATCAGAGGAGAGGGCGCTTGCCATCCACATCAAGCTGCCATTTTGTGCTGAGCGTGCCTCGAGCACCGTGCCGTAGGCGTTGAGAATATAGACCACATCTTTGGCATACGCTGGGGCACCATAGATATTGCCAGTGACACTCCAGGCACGAGTTTGCTTGATGAGATCAAATGCTTGCAGTCCATTACCAACAACATACGCCATATTTTTTTCAGATAGAACAGGCGTTGCTCCTCCATAGCCAGCCCATGAAAAATCAGGATTTTTGATCGTGTAAGCTAGTTTGCCATCGGTTTTGCTGACTGCGTGTAAACTTCCGGACAGATAGGTGTAAGCGAAATTAGCATCCACCGCAGGTGACCAAGTATCATATTGAGGTAAGCCAATTT
>DLGN01000378.1:326-14972 GCA_002482715.1 Oxalobacteraceae bacterium UBA7693 | reverse complement strand
TGATGTTGTATTTACTCATGCCGCCGTAGTAACCACTTTCAGTAAAGACTTCGTTTCCATAAACGGTTGGAGCAAGGTAGGTTGACCATTGTGAACTCATCGCAATCTTATTGAGTAAGCTACCATTTGCTTGATCGAAGACCCAAAAGAACGTGTCCTCATGTCCTGTTGAAGTGACAAAAACCTTGCCAGATCCAGCCGCAGGTGCATTGGCTCTAGAAAGCTTACCCATCGGTGTTTTCCACAAAACTTGCCCATTAGTTTCTCTTAGTGCAGTCAATTCATAGGCTCCACTTGGATAAGTAGCGCTTGTTTTGTTGAGAAAAATTATGCCATTTTCGATGCTTATATCCGATAGGTAGCCACCACCTTCAGGAGTCCAACTCCAGCGCCGTAGAAAGTTACTCGGATAAAAACTTGCAGGTACATAGTTGCTGTGCGTCGCACTACCTTGAAATGTGCTCCAGCTGCTGACCTGAGTTAAGGTTTTTAAAGCGGTTAGATTGCTATTGGAGCGCACTGTAATTTTTAAAGGGATTTGACGCGGTGAGCCATTGAACGGCCATTTGCAGTCGATAGGATCATCGGTACAGGTGCGTACCTCAAGTGTGCTGTTGTAAATCCCTGTTTTCAAAGCTGGGCTGGTTTCTAAAGTTGCAATTGTTTTAGTATTTGATACTCTGTTGGTGTTTTTTAATGTTGAGTTGCGTGCTGAGTCATAAATGCCAAGGTTGATCGCTTTGCCACTATCTGTAAGAGACTCAGCGGAAATGCTGAACTGCCTGGTTTCTCCTTCGTAATAAGTAAAATCCAGTACCGATGGATTGCTATTTACATTTAAAGTTATTCCGGTTGCCTTTGATTTTAGTGTGAATTTATAAGGAACGTTCCAAGGTGAACCAGCTAGAGGTTGGTTGCAATAATTTGGGTCATCAATACAGAGTCTCACCTCAAACCGACCGGAGTATGTACCAGGCAATAGATTTGGCCTCACTACAAAGTCAGCTATATATTCTTGACCAGGCTTGTATTGAAACCCCATGTTCGATGTAGTGTAAGTCAATTTATCTTTATCTATGATGCCGATGTTAAACGACGCAGGAAGATCTAGACCAGATTTAGCAGTGATCTTGATCGGAAGGTTGTCTCCCTCATTAGCCGATAATTCGATACTGGTTGGTGCCACTGTCATACGCTGAACGGCTTCTGACTTTGATTTAATGGTGATTTTATAAGGTAGGTTCCAAGGCGAGCCAGGAAATGGTGCACTACAGATTTTAGGATCATCTTCACATAGGCGCACCTGAATATTTGAGCTATGCACGCCAGGTTTTAGGGCAGGATTACTATTCAATGTCACTCTGTATTGCATTTGCGTAATTGCAGAGACATTGGTGTTTGGAGTAATTACCCCAACGTTATCAATGATTGCGACATTGAAATTTTTGGTAAATGTCTTGGTTGCCGTCCCTATGACATTAACCGCTAAGCTTTCACCTTCATAAGCGGTTATATCTACCTGCGCAGGACTAAAAGTGAGCCAATTTCCGGCGGGATTGCTGTTTTCCCCTGTGTTTGGTGTGCTGCCGCTATTGCCAGAAGTGCCTCCACTGCTACCGCCGCCACATGCTGAAAGAAAGAAGGTGAAAAAAAATGTGCAAAAAAGCTGTTTTAGTATTTTCATCGAAAGTGCTAATTAAGGTTGAAAAAATATGAGCCTATAGCATATAGCAAAAGAGTTATGAGTTGATGACAACTTCACTTTGCTTGATTTAATTCAATCGGCTCGATTGGACTTGAATTGATCTGGCTGCTTGCATTAAGACCCATGTTGGTGAATCCTGAAAATACGATGCCCAAGTGTAAAGGCGTAAAATTATTGATCTCGTCTTAAAAAATGATGAAATTTTGTGCAAAGCTATTGCTCTATGGAAAAATTTTCTTTAAAATGACGCCTGTTTCCATGTGGCAATCATTCTGATTTCTTGATTCAGTCTTCATGGGTTTATCTCAATCTCTTTCCGGTGATCCGACTATGAAAAAAATCGTATTGGCAGTTGCTTTGTTCAGTTCCGTATTGGCAGTAAATGCCGCAGAAGTTCCAATGGTTGAAAAACAGACTTGTGAAAAAGCTGTTTACCCTAAATCTTCTTTGATGAATGAAGAAACTGGTACGGTGATGTTGTCTGTGTTGGTTGGTACAGATGGCAACGTAGTCGACTCTAAAGTAGATCAGTCCAGCGGTTCCAAGACTTTGGATAAAGCAGCGGTAAAAATCTATGCTTCTTGCAAATTCAAGCCAGCGACAAAAGACGGAAAAGCACAACAAGCTTGGGCAAAATTAGAGCACGTTTGGAGCTTGTCTTAATTAAACTTGAACTAGTGTAGCAATTGCAAAAGCTAGTTTCGCTTAATTTTTAGATTCAAAAAAAAGCCGCACTAATTTTAATGCGGTTTTTTTTCGCCTATTTGATTTTCTGATTGATTTTCTGATGCCTAATAAGGAAGTTTCCAACGTCGATAGAGAAAGCTGATGACAAACAAGGGGCCGATTAACAGAAAGCGTAGATCTTCAAAAAAAGATGGTTTTTTTCCTTCAATTTTGTGGCCGATAAATTGAAAAATCCATGCAATAACAAAAGCAATCAGCGCTACTTGCAGAATCATATGCTGCGGCAAAGCCCACAAAATTACCAGCATGGCGGCGGCCATCAAACTCATGCCGATCGCAAATCCGATTGACAGGCTAAAGTAGTACAGCAGTGCGATGACAGTCATCGCTAAAGCGAGCGTTGGATGTACGCTCCACAATAAGGCTAGGACTGTCCACATAATGACTGGCACACAAATGAAATGAATCATCTCATTTTTTGGATGGCGATGACTTTCTGCATAGCGCGTAAGCATTTGATCGACTTTTCTCTGCGTCTCATTTGTTTGTGTCGCTTGTGTTGATTCCATGATTTTCCTCATGAATAAATTTAGCTAGAGTAGATCAAATTTGCCATGAACGATATTTTTGTCCGCTGCAAATTCATGGAAAACAACAGAGCCCCCATTCTAATTTTTATCTGCTTTATGCGGTTTTTTTTGCTTGTCTAAGATTTGGTAAAGTGGTGTCGCCATTTGCACCGGGTGGATATCTAAACCAAGATTGATTAAAGTAAGCGCTTCAGCACCAGAGCTGCTAGAGAAGTAAGCGCGACTGTCTGCCTTTTTTGTCAATACGAATTCGTAGCCGAGTTGTCCCTTGTCGCCGCGAGGATCGCCAAATGCCAACCCTTTAGCATGGGTTTGCTTACTCTCCATAAGTTGTGACATCGCTTCCACAATAGCCGTGTTTGCTAACATATTTGGATGAAATGCCGGTGCTTGATCTGCCTCTTCAGACTGCGGTGTCGTGATTAATTGCTTATCGCTCGCTGGAGATATTTTTTTTGTTGCGATATTAAATTGATCGCCGTGGGATAAGTAGGAGATCCGCGCATCTTGCAGATTAAATTCTGCCTGGCTCGAATTTGTTTTTGCAGAACTTAAATCCCAAAGAATCGCCCCTTTATACCCGACGATTTCAACTTCATTTTGTTGCTTGACGAGGAGAGCGGTGTTTTCGTCAATTCCAAGGCCGAGCACATAAGACTTCTTTAACATTGCTGGCAGCATGCGGGCAAATCGCCCACGAATAATTAAGTGTTGGTCGATGAAAACTTGGTTGCCAATAAAGCCCAAGCCATTCGCAATTTCATTTCCCTCCGTAACGCCTTGTTTTAAAGTACTGAGTACACTTTTTGCATTACTGAACATCGTCGTACTCATAATCGCAGCACCAGCACTAGTCCCAGCGATTACGCCACCTTGACGATAAATCGACCAGATTGCTTCTAACATAGGGCTCGGCTTGCCATTTGTATCTAGTAATGCCTTTGTTATTTTCGCTTGGTCACCACCGGTAAAATACACAGCCTGAGCTTGCTGGATTTGCGCTACGCAATAGGGATTTTTTTGAATTTGATCGGGCGTTTTGCTGGGGTCTGTTTCGGCATAGCGTGTTGAGAGTGGTACAACGAAGCTAGCTGCGCCGTGCGCGTTGAGGGAAGAAGCGGCAAATTCCGCCGCACGCTGCGGATTACCAGATGCCGCTGGAATAATCGCAATTCGGCTGTCTTTGCCACCAGCTTGTTTGACGATGGTTTCCCAAACGACAGCATTATCTGCGCGTAATGCCCCACCAATAATGACGAGAGAACCTTTTACGTCTTGTGCTGAAGAACTCGTGTGTTGAGTGTTGCTCGCATGGGTTGGGCTGGCAAAAAGAAGTGCATGGATAACAAACGCATACACAGTGAATGTAACGCGAGAGAAATGAGTTCGCTTAGATAGTTTGAGCATTGTCATAAATTAGAAAGGAGTGATGCTGCTTCTTGCTATAGATGGAAAAGTCGATAAAAAAAGGGGTAGCGATCCTAAAATGCTACCCCAAATGCGGGAGAATTGCCGCACAAGAAATCAATGATTTTCCTTTATTGAAAGACCGATGAACATGGGTCTTTCATATGAACGGAATTTTACTTAAACGCATAATTCAAACGGACGTAGTAAGCCCGTCCACGTGGGTCAACATAAGTTGAATCAAAGCCAGCAAAATACGTCAGAGTCTGGTTGGAAAATGGTGGTTTCGTATTTAAAACATTCAAGATGCCCCCAGTAATTTTGAAATCTTTGAAACCGTAGTAACCAGTTTGCAGATCCCACAAGCTATAGGATGCAACTGTTGGTCGTTTACCACTCGGATCTAATTGTTGATCTTCATGGTGCAACTGGAAGCTGTTGGCAACAGTGAAGCCCCAATTGCCGATATCCCAGTCTGCGCTCAAACGATGACGCCATTTTGGTGTCACATATTCAAAACCCCATTTACCTAAGTTATCAAACACTTTTGAGTTGGCGGAGAATTGTTGCTCGCTCTTTGTCATCAAAGTGCCAGACAAGCGTGTCGTCAATTTGCCCATGCCTTCGAACTTGGTGCGATAAGCAAAATTCAAATCGATACCACTCTTGGTTTCTTTACCTTGGTTTTGCGCAGTCAATGCCCAGTTTTCAATGAAACCATCGCTGTCGCGGGTAATCGATTTTTCTACGAATTCAGGATCGGTATCGATCAAAGTTTCTGGTGCAAACTTAATCACATCCGTCTTACGCACGCTCCAGTAATCGACCGCTGCAGAGAATGCAGCTAATGGTTCCCAGACGACGCCCATCGAGAATTGCTTGGATTTCTCTGGTTTCAGATTGGCATTGCCAGCTTCTGTTGTTGGAATTTGATCGCTATAGCATTGTGACTTGAATTTCGTACAGCCTATCGTATCGAAATACAAGCCAACAGTTGAGGTCTCAACCGTAGATGGGTCTAAGTCTTTCATCGTCGGAGCACGGAAGCCTGTACCGAAAGAAGCACGGAACAAGAGATCCTTACTTGGTTGGTAGCGCAATGCCAATTTAGGATTCGTCGAGCTGCCGATATTGCCGCCGTAAGAGTCGTGACGTATCGCCATCTGCGCATTCAATTCTTTCGTCAACGGGACATCGAATTCAGCGAAGATAGCTTTCACGTCGCGTGATTCAGAAACACGACGTGATTTGGATGTGGAATAGATTGTGCCTGCCAAAATTTCATCAGAAGAGTTATCTTCCAATTTTTCACGACGGAATTCGATACCTGTCGCCATGCCGACAGCGCCCGCATCAAGTTGCGCGATTTCACGGGTGAAGCGTGCGTCAAACACATCCGTAGTTGACTTGCCTTTGCGACCGTCGATGTTGCGTTCTGCTGAATCCAATAGAGCCTGACCTTCTGCACTTTGGGCGCCAAACGGATTGATTTTGCCGGTTTTGAATGCAGCCAAGAGCAGTGCTCTATCGTAGTAACCGTTAGTGAGCGTTTGCGTGTTTTCAGAAACAGAGTGGGCGTAAGCTGTGTTGTAATCCCAACCTGCGATGACACCTTCCGCGCCCAACAACAAACGCTGTTGTTCTGATTCTTGGCCATTGGTGCGTGCACCACCTGGTGTCAAGCGGATGCGGACATTGAAAGGTTTGCCGTCAGTCGCCACCGTTTGTCCAGCAGAGTTGACGTAAGTTTTTGGATAGAATGGGCCGCCAGCAGGATAAGTCCATGCGCTGCTGCGGGTTCCTTGAGCGCCATTAACGCCAGTTGGTGACAAGCGATATTTGGCATCGTTTTTGGAGGCGGTAAATTCTGCGATCAGGGTGTGGTCAGCATTGATTGCGAAAGTTCCACGTGTGATCAAATTCGTCTTTTGTGATTCCGGATAAACGTCAGCCGCCGCTTGGTAATCGAAACGGCAAGCGCCGGCGATCAAGATACTTGATGGACCTGCGCAATCTGGCGCACTTGGATTGCCCAAGTAACGGCTAGGGGATACTGAGTAGATGCCAGCTGGGAATGTGTTTGCTGAAGTGAAGTTATCAGGATAACCGCGAGCTTCTAATGGACGCCACGCACTGACCGCGAAGTCGCGTTGTGATGTGCGCAATTGATCATTTTTTTTGTGCTGCAAACTAGCGAAGATGTTGTAGCCGTCGTTCGCGAGATTGCCAAAGCCAGCCAGCAAGCTAACAGATTTATCACCGCCACCACCTTCATGCGTGCGCATTCCGCTGATACTTGCTTCGACGCCGCTAAAGTCTTTACGTGTGATGAAGTTAATCACACCACCTACAGCATCTGCACCATATACCGCAGAGGCTCCGTCTTTCAGTACTTCAACGCGGTCAATCGCTGACAATGGAATAGAGTTCAAATCAGTGCCTTCGCCACCAAATGCAAAAGCTGCCATGCGTCGACCATTGAGTAAGACCAAAGTCGAGGAAACGCCAAGGCCACGTAAGTTCGCACCAGATAAACCACTTGAGCCTGGTTTATCACTAATACTCGCAGACTCTTGTGTATAGCCAGTGTTGGCGGTGAGCGTACTGAGTAATTGTTCAGCAGTCGTTGCGCCTGTTTTTGCGATTTCGACTCGACTGATCACTTGCACCGGCAAGGCAGTTTCCGCGTTGATGCGTTTGATGGACGAACCTGTAATTTCGACTTTTTGTATTGCGGCTTCTGTAGTTTGTGTTTGGGCGATTGCACTGCCGTTAGCCACACTCAAGATCGCCATGACGCCTAATGCGGACCAAGTTGCAGCCGTAATTTTTTTTGGTACGGCATTCCAACTTTGCTGTTGATGCTTCATTTGTTTGTACTCCTCAGTTTTTAATAAAAGTGTGACTAAAAAATTTGCGAAAAAACGCTCCCCATCGAGCACTTTTTCGAGTGCTCGTTGCTAGTTGAAGATAAGGAAGGGGAGCTACTTTTTCGGCTTGCGACTTTCCAGTTGCGTGGTTCTTGAGGTGTTATCGTTATTGTGTAAATAGCCTGAGAGCGCTTCTGTCAATCGGATCGCTTTCTCGACATTTTTCTTGTTTGATACCATCATGCTGCTAACCAATGCTTCAATGACGGCGGTTGCTGCGCTAGAACTACTTGCCAACACAGCGTGGTTGCTAGGTGCTAATAATAAATAGTCGCCAAGTTGCGCGATTGGTGATGCAGATGAATCAGTAATCGCGACAATACAAGTAGAATGTTTACGTGCGAATTCGGTGAGGCGTATCACGTCTAACGCATAGCGTGGAAATGAAATGACGATCAGAACATCTTTTTCAGTAATGTTTGCCAAATTGCCTGCGGCCACTTCGGTGCCACCGTAGGTGACAACCTCCACTACCCGATTGCAATATGGCTGCAGGTGTAATGCAAGTATTCCTGCCAAGTGCGAGCTGATGCCAAAACCCATGATATACACCGTCCCAGCTTTGGCTAAGCGCGTAATGATTTGATCAATCTGCTCATCGTTAATGCCTTGGCTTGCTGCGTTGATGTTTGCTAACGCAGATTGCAGACTCGCACCCATTGGGGAGGTTGCACTCTTGCGACCTTCGATCGTGTTACGTAATTTCTCAACTGGTGAAAATATTTCTTGTACGGTTTCTGCAATTTTGTTTTTTAGTGCTGCGTAATTGGCAAAATTCAGATCGCGTGCAAATCGGCTAATGGTAGCAGTGGAGACTTCGCATTGTTCAGCCATATCTTCAATGCCCAATGCAGTTACTTTCACCTGATTGCGCAGCAAATAATCAGCAATGCGTCTGTAAGACGAAGAGCCTTCTTTTAGCTGCGTCATCAAAGCTTCACCTAGGCTCGATTTGGCAAAGACCAGATCGGGTGAGTGTGATTCGGTTGGTGTAAGGTTTTTTTTCATTTTCTTGATTTTGAAAAAATCTGAACAATCGGTATGGCTGCACTTTAGAACGAATTAAAATAATTTTCAATAGTTATTGTCAGATTTTTTTCATAAAGATAGAATGTGTAAAAAATCAGACATAAAATTATTGTTTAGTTCATTTCGAATCTGATTTGCCGGTTGCGTTAAATTGATGCTAAGTTGGAATTGGTCGACTTAGCAGGGGGAAGTAATAGTTAAGCTGAAATCTTGCGTTGCAAATGAGATTTCAGTATCAACAGTGCCAACAGTGCCAACAGTATTTTGTATTGATTAAATAAAGATAAGAGAGATTAACAAACCATGCGAATTAAAAATCATCCACTGCCAGCTATAAGTGCGGGCACAAGTCGGCAAATAACGAGCTTGCATTTTGGTCACGCTAAGACAACGCAGAAGGTGTATATCCAGTCTTCCCTGCATGCCGATGAGATTCCCGGCATGTTGGTGAGTCATTATTTACGGCAGAGTTTGCTCGCGTTGGAACAGGCTGATGCAATTGCTGGTGAGATTGTTTTGGTACCAGTGGCTAACCCGATTGGCCTAGCGCAGGATATACAGGGAAGTGCTTTCGGTAGATTCGATTTGGCAACTGGAATCAACTTTAACCGGGCCTACCAATATTTGACCCCGCTGTTGATAGAGAAGTTAACTGGTCGTCTTGGTTCGAATGAACGTGAAAATACAGCTTTGATTCGACGCGAAGCGCTCGCGATATTGGCGCAGTGGCAGTCATCAAATGAAGCTTCGGCCCTCAAAAAGACGCTACAAAGTTTGGCGATTGATGCGGATATCGTGCTTGATCTGCATTGCGATAATCAAGCAGTAATGCATCTCTACACTGGCACGCCGTTGGCAAAAGCTACTATGCCGTTAGCGCGTTATTTGGGGGCTCGTGCATTGTTATTGTCTGTGCTGTCTGGTGATGATCCTTTCGATGAATCTTGTTCGCGTCATTGGTGGGAGTTGGCGCAGCATTTTGGTTCGGAAACACCGATAGCCTTGGGCTGTCAGGCGGTCACAATTGAGTTGCGTGGTGAGAGTGATTTGACGCATGGCTTCGCGCTGCAAGATGCCAATGCCATCCTACAATTTTTGATGCAAGCTGGGCATATTGATGGTGATGCCATGCCGATGCCGGAAGCACTTTGCCAAGCAACGCCACTGGAAGGTTCTGAACCTATTTCTGCACCGCATGCGGGGGCGCTAGTGTTCACTAAAAATGTTGGTGATTTAGTTGCAGCAGGCGAATCAATTGGTGATGTGATTGATCCAATTAGTGGCAAAGTGACGCCATTGATTTCGAGCGTCGCAGGCGTCCTGTATGCGCGAGTTGCCCGACGCTATGCGCAACACGGTATGCGTGTTGCAAAAATAGCGGGTGCGCTTGCTTATCGTAGCGGTAATTTGTTGTCGATGTAAATCGTCGGAAACGAAGCTTGAAAATGAAATTCGGAGACTTAGCATGTTAAAAAAAATCAGAATGCCCAATACCTTTGTGCTGCTGTTCGCACTATTGGCGATACTCGCTATTTCAACTTGGTTTGTCCCAGGTGGAAAATATGAGACCCAAGTGGTCAATGGCAAAACAGTGATTGATCCCAACTCGTTTCATTATGTCGCCAGTAATCCGCAAGGATTTGTTGATTTGATGATGTCACCGATTAAGGGCTTTGTGGAAGCAGCCTTGATTATCGGATTTGTGTTGATTGTTGGCGGCGCTTTTTCTGTTTTACAAAAAACGCAAGCGATCGATTCGATGATCAAATCAGTCGCGCAAGCACACACGCGCTCACACTTAGTGCGAGTGATGATTATTCCTGTATTTGTGACCTTGTTTTCATTAGGAGGCGCGACGTTTGGGATGGCCGAGGAGGCAATCCCTTTTGTGATGATATTCATTCCTTTAGCTTTGGCTTTGGGGTATGACTCGATTGTCGGTGTCTCGATTCCATTTGTCGGTTCACAAGTCGGATTTGCAGCGGCATTTTTAAATCCATTTAACGTCGGTATCGCGCAGGGTATCGCTGGCGTTCCCGTGTTTTCTGGCATTGGATTTCGTCTGATTGTATGGGCTTTGGCAACCGCGTTGACGATCGCTTTTTTGATGTGGTACGCCGCGCGTATCAAGAAAAATCCTATGTTGTCACCGACTTATGCGATCGATCAAGAACGACGCGCTCAAAAGCAAGACGATGAATTGGCCAACTTTAAGGGTGTGACTAAGACGCACAAAGCTGTTTTGTTGATGTTTGTGTTGACACTGGGCGTGATGGTGTTCGGCGTGGTGAAATACTCGTGGTTCATTAATGAAATTGCGGCTCTATTTTTGGTGATGGCGATCGTGGTCGGCATTGTTGGACGCCTGAGCTCAGATGAGTTTGTTGAAGCCTTTATTCAAGGCGCCAAAGATTTAATCACGACCGCACTCGTCATCGCTTTGGCACGCGGCACCGTGATTTTGGCGCGTGACGCGCATGTCATCGACACAATGTTGTTTCATT
Source organism: Oxalobacteraceae bacterium UBA7693 (assembly GCA_002482715.1). Classification (GTDB taxonomy): domain Bacteria; phylum Pseudomonadota; class Gammaproteobacteria; order Burkholderiales; family Burkholderiaceae_D; genus Undibacterium. The sequence continues at coordinate 4,120 of DLGN01000378.1, read as the reverse complement.
TGACGCCGCTAGTGCAAGCGGATAATCCAGTGTTTGCCTCGCATAAAATGTTTGTGATTCAGACCGTGATTAACTTTTTTATTCATTCCGGCAGTGGGCAGGCAGCGTTGACGATGCCGATCATGGCACCCTTAGCCGATCTGGTTGGCGTCTCGCGTCAAACTGCGGTGTTAGCATTTCAATTCGGAGAATTCACCACGCCTATGATTCCTACTTCAGGCATTACCGTTGGTGTTCTGGCTTTAGCGCGTATCCCGTGGGTGACTTGGGCTAAGTGGATGATTCCTTTGCAGGTAATTTACTTTATATTAGCTTTAATTATGCTGACAATTGCCTGTCAATTAAATTGGTGAGTAGAGTTCCGAATTGATTGCCGTTCTGATGCTGTGAGTTTGATTTATTAACGCAGTTCGACTCAGCGCAATAAGCTAACTCAAGAAATTATTTTTAACGATAATGGATTATGTACAAGTGCCGAATTTCAAGCTATTTTGAAATTCGGTACTTGTTATTTTCTGCTGGAGAGAAAAGTTACTTTGACGAGTGGCAATTGAACACAATTGCCACTGCCAGAAAAGAATGAATCAAAACGACCTTTAGCGATTACCAACTACGCATTAAACCAACAGCCAAACCTTCAAGAGCGAAGTCTTGTTCGCTTTCATTGACGATAATCGGTGAGAATTCTGAATTCTCTGGATGTAATTCTATTCCTGTCGCTGTTTTAATGTATCGCTTTACAGTGACATCATCTCCAATGCGTGCCACGACGATTTGTCCATTTCGCGCACTATCTGTTTTCTTTACTGCTAGTAAATCACCATCCATGATCCCAATGTCACGCATGGATAAGCCGCGAACTCTGAGGAGAAAATCTGGCTTTGCGGAGAATAAAGATGGGTCAACATGGTAAGTTGATTCGACGTGCTCGGTCGCCAATATTGGTGAGCCTGCAGCAACTCGACCAACCAAGGGCAAACTTAATTGCATTAAAGCGGGGTGTGGTAGGGCCATTTGCTGGCTTGGCATCGTTCCAGATAGCTCTGAGTCAAGTAATCGTATGCCGCGTGATGTCCCTGCCGCGATTTCGATTACACCTTTACGAGCAAGAGCCTGTAAGTGTTCTTCCGCAGCGTTCGTTGAACGAAATCCTAATTCGTTGGAAATTTCCGCACGAGTAGGGGGGAAACCTGTGTTTTGAATGGCATCTTTAATCAAATTCAGAATTTGTTCTTGGCGTGCGGTCAGTTTGAGCATATGAATTCCAATTCAGCTGTATATATAAGCAGACTGTATTTTTATACAGTAAATGATTGAATGCAAGTTATTTTGTACTTATTTAGATTTAAATATGCGAATTGACAGCGAGATTGTGAAATTTCGATAGAGATAAAGGCTTGATGAGTGTGTTTTGAGGTGGTTTGTAATATACAAGATGTGTTGGTCGCTTGATTGTGAATGAAAAGTGCGTTATCATCGTGGGCTGTCCTCTTCCTGCACTCGTCTTGACGCCGAGGCAGGCTTTATTTTTGTCCACAAGGAGAAATTATGCGTCATTATGAAATCGTATTTATCGTACATCCCGATCAAAGCGAGCAAGTTCCTGCAATGATCGAACGCTACAAAACTAGCGTAACTACACGTGGCGGCCAAGTGCACCGCGTTGAAGATTGGGGCCGTCGTCAATTGGCTTACATGATTCAAAAATTAGCTAAAGCTCACTATGTTTGCATGAACATTGAGTGCGACGCTGAAACTTTGCTTGAGTTGGAAACAGCATTCAAATTTAATGATGCCGTATTGCGCCACCTCACAGTGAAAATGAAAAAAGCAGAAACAGCGGCTTCTCCAATGATGAAGTCTGTGCAGAAAGAAGATTCTGCTAAGGCACAACGCGTTGAAGCGCCAGCAGCTTAATAGTTTTGACTAAGAGCGTGTAAGAACTGTAAAAAACAAATTTGTGAATCAACTTAAAGTCGTCGCCACAGTTGTAGAAAAATCGGTGTTGCGTTATACCCCAGCGGGAATACCCATCGCCACTGCAACTTTGATGCACGGTTCTAAGCAAGAGCAAGCAGGTAGCCAGCGCCAAGTTGAATTTGAAGTTCCTGCAATTGCTGCAGGCGAAATTTCAAAACGATTCTTGGATATTGAACTGGGTGTCGCTATGATTTTTACAGGTTTCTTAGCACGCAAGAACCGCAACAGCAAAAGTCTCGTTTTTCATGTTACTGACTTTCAGAAATCTGAAATCAACATAGAAAACGACACAAATTTACTAGATTAGGAGCCAAAAATGGCATTCGGTAAAAAATTTGATAAAAGCAAATTAAAACAAAAGCGTCAGCAACAAAATCCTTTGTTCAAGCGTAAAAAATTCTGCCGCTTCTCAGCGGGTCATGTAGCTGCAGTTGACTACAAAGACATCGATACATTGAAAGATTTCATCCAAGAAAACGGCAAAATTATGCCTGCACGTTTGACTGGCACTAAAGCTTTGTATCAACGTCAAGTCGACACAGCAGTTAAGCGCGCACGCTATTTAGCGTTGTTGCCTTACACTGATCTGCACACAGCGTAATTCATTGAATAACGCAGACCGTAATTAGGAGAAAAATATGCAAGTTATTTTGATGGATAAAGTCGTTAATCTCGGCAACTTGGGTGATGTAGTTCGTGTTAAAGATGGTTACGCTCGTAACTTCTTAATTCCACAACGTATCGCTCGTCGTGCAACTGCAGCTGCGATCGCTGAATTCGAAGCGAAACGCGCTGAGTTGGAAAAAGCGGCAGCAGCTAAATTGGCTGAAGCACAAGCACAAGGCGAAAAATTGAACGGTTTGACAGTTCAAATTTCCCAAAAAGCAGGTGTCGATGGTCGTTTGTTTGGTTCAGTAACAAACTTCGACATCGCTGAAGCGTTGACAAAGCAAGGTTTCGCAGTTGAAAAGGCGCAAGTGCGTCTGCCAGCTGGTCCTTTGAAAACAACAGGCGATCACTCTGTTTCAGTGGCATTGCACACTGATGTAGTCGTTGACGTTATCGTTGCAGTATTGGGCGAGCAAGCGTAAGTTTTAGTTCTTTCGAGAGCAAAAAGAAGCCGGGTTTTCCCGGCTTTTTTTATGGGTGAAATGATATTGCAAAAATAACTTATGTAAGCATTATCAGCCTAGAAAAATCGTAACTTTGAATGTGCTGATTGCCACACTTCTTCTTTTTTTGCATTCGAATAAAAAGGTATAATGCGCACCATGAAACATGCACCTGATCCTCAGTTAGATTCACTCCGCGTTCCTCCACATTCCATCGAAGCAGAACAATCGGTTCTGGGTGGTTTGCTGTTGGATAACGCAGCATGGGATAGGATTGCTGACTTTATTGGGGAAGAAGATTTTTATCGCTTTGATCATCGTGTGATTTTTCAAGCGATTGTCAAACTGATTAACTCATCACGACCAGCGGACGTAATCACAGTATTTGATTATTTGAATGCTGCGGGTAAGGCAGACGATGTTGGCGGCCTGACATATTTGAATGCCTTGGCGCAAAATACGCCGTCAGCTGCCAATATCCGTCGATATGCAGAAATTGTTCGAGATCGTGGCGTACTACGAAAACTGATAACTGCTGCTGATGAGATCGCTGGACAAGCACTTAATCCGCAAGGCAAAGAAGTTAAGCAAATGCTGGATGAGGCAGAGGCGAAGATTTTTGCCATTGCGGAAGAGGGCTCTCGTGGCGCGCAAGGCTTTCAGGCGATTCAACCTCTTCTTACGCAAGTTGTTGAGCGCATC
>DLGN01000378.1:0-289 GCA_002482715.1 Oxalobacteraceae bacterium UBA7693 | reverse complement strand
CACCAGCGATATTACTGGTGTCCCTACGGGATTTGTCGATTTAGATCGAATGACCTCAGGTTTGCAACCTGGCGATTTGATTATTGTTGCTGGCCGCCCATCTATGGGTAAAACTGCGTTCTCTATTAACATTGGTGAGAATGTGGCGATTGATAGTGGTCTGCCAGTTGCTGTTTTCTCTATGGAAATGGGCGGGGCGCAGTTGGCGATGCGTATGCTTGGTTCTGTAGGCAAGTTAGATCAGCATCGTTTGCGTACAGGTCGATTGATTGATGAAGATTGGCCACGT
>DLGN01000336.1 GCA_002482715.1 Oxalobacteraceae bacterium UBA7693 | reverse complement strand
AGCGTAAGCACCCCGTAGGGGCGAGTCTACGGTCGCCTTTTTTGGATTACCTTTTTTGGCGAAGCAAAAAAGGTAATTGGCTGTCGGGCCACACCCGACCTGTGAACGACGAGTAAGCTAGAACGTTGAAATGAGATAGATAAATGCAGAACAGCGCGGGTTGCACCCGCCCTACAAATAAGTTAAAAAGTCTGTGCAAGAACGCGCAAAGAATGTACTAAATAAAGAGACCAAGATCATGGAAAAACTCATCATCACAGCCGCCCTAACAGGCGCAGAAGTCACCCGCGAACAACAACCCAACCTCCCCATTACTCCAGACGAAATCGCCGATGCTGCGTTCGAATGCGCCAAAGCAGGCGCATCCATCGTCCACGTACATGGTCGTTATGACGACGGCACACCAACCCAAGACAAAGAAGTCTATCGCCAGATCATCAACAAAGTCCGCGAGCGCTGCGATGTGATCGTGCAAGTTTCAACAGGCGGTGCAGTCGGCATGACGGCGCAAGAACGCCTCGCTCCAGTCACATTGAAGCCAGAAATGGCAACCCTGTCGATGGGCTCGGTTAATTTCGGTAACGACGTGTTCATGAATCACCCCGACGATATGGATATCTTCGCGACGACAATGAAAGACTTGGGCGTCAAAATTGAGTATGAAGTGTTCGACACTGGCATGATCACGACCGTGAATCGCTGGTTGAAAAAAGGTTTGATCACCGCGCCATTGCACGTGGATTTCGTACTCGGCATTCCTGGTGCGATGGCTGGTACGCCAGAGGCATTGATGTATATGCGTTCGCAATTGCCAGCAGGTGCAAGTTGGACAGTCGCTGGCATCGGTGCAGCACAATTGCCATTGGCAACGATGGCGATTATTCTTGGTGGTCACGTGCGTGTTGGGTTTGAGGATAATGTGTACTACCGCAAAGGTGAACTTGCTAGCAGTAATGCACAATTAGTAGAACGTGTGGCACGCATTAGTCGTGAGCATGATCGTGCAGTTGCAACACCTGATGAAGCTCGCAAGATTTTGGGAATGTCAGCGCGTGCTTAAATAGGTTTCAGGCATAAAACAAAAGCCAACTTAGATCCATTCTCTAAGTTGGCTTTTTTACGGGTTCTGCAAATAGCAAATTAGGACTATTTTTTTGATATGGGTTCAGGTTCTGGAAAGTCCCCGACCGCTTTGATATTACTAAAGTCCTCTGATAGCAATTTTTGGAGCGCGGCATTGTTTTCAGGATAGGGATAGTTGAGTATTCCCTTTACGCCGATTTCTTGGAGAAATTGTTGAGACGGAAAATACATCGCGTCAGCATAAGGGTTGTCAACCTTAAGAGAAAATTGTGAGTTTTTTTTAAGTGACTTTTCAAGTCTTTTTCCCATAAGCTTATGACCTCGATTGTCCCAGGTGAAGGTATATTTTTTGCCGTCTATCATAAGCGTTGCTTTTCGCTTTAGCTTGGGATCGAGCGGCATTTTTTTGTAAAGTTGTTGATTGATGGTGCTTATCGCATCTAAATTGAGGCCGATTTTTTTGAGTAGTTCCCATTCTAAAATTTGTAATCGCTTATATCCCTCTATGCCTGTGAAGTCGTCTTTGCTTAGGTTCCCAAGCTCAAATTGCGCTCTCAGATCGGCACTATTTTTTAAAGAAACCGCACCGTGGAATCCCAAGACTCCACCGGTTAGCAAGGTTTTTTTTGGTGCGGCCAAAAACACATAGTTCGCACAAGCCGATAAACAATAACCATCAACAACGAGGCTAAGATTTTGATCGATGATCTGATTGCCAATTAACATCGCTTCTTCGGCATTGCCGCCATTAGAGCGAATACGAAGTGTTGTGGTTTCTGGTGTGAGTTGAGCAAGTAGTGCTTGAAAACTTCCTTCGACGATTCCTCCCTGATAGAAGATGGTCGCTGCGTCCAAGCGCTTGATCTCGTAATCTTTTGCGTTTGCAACAAGTGACGAGAGGATAGTGAACGCGAACGCAGTCGTTTTACAGAGCTTGGCTAGGTAGTCTTTGTGCATGGTTGAGAATCGGCGAGAGCAAAGAAGGTAGATTATATCAATGTATTAATTTTTTAAAAATACGGACATCCGGATAAAGCTCATCGCCATTTGAGCTGCGAAGATTTTGAATCGGGCATGATTTGGCACGCTGAAGGATAAATATAAAAAAAGCGCAGATAGGATTCGGCATCCTGATCTACGCTCAAGTTCAGCGATTCAAATGATGCCGTTCGTAATTAATCATCCCCTAAACTAGCCAACAACTCAGCCTGATGCTCAGCCACCAGTGCATTGGTCAGTTCGGTCAAATCTCCATCCATAATGAAATCGAGCTTGTACAAGGTCAGATTGATACGGTGATCCGTCATGCGGCCTTGTGGATAGTTGTAAGTGCGTATGCGTTCGCTGCGATCACCAGAACCGATCAGGCTCTTACGGGTGGCGGCTTCTTCCGCTTGCTTCTTGCGGAGTTGGCCGTCCATGATACGGGTTGCTAACACGCGCATGGCTTGGGCTTTGTTTTGATGTTGGCTACGACCATCTTGGCATTCAACCACGATGCCAGTTGGGATGTGCGTCAAACGAACTGCGGAATCAGTCTTATTAATATGCTGACCACCAGCACCTGAGGCGCGGAAGGTATCGATGCGCAGATCGGCATTATTGATCACAACATCAGTCAGTTCATCCGCTTCTGGCATGACTGCTACGGTACAAGCGGACGTGTGAATACGGCCTTGCGTTTCCGTCGCTGGTACGCGTTGTACACGGTGTCCGCCCGATTCAAATTTGAGTTTGGAATACGCACCAAAACCAGCGATGCGAATGATGACCTCTTTATAGCCACCGAGCTCGGAAGGTGATTCAGACATCACTTCGATTTGCCAGCGATTGCGTTCGGCAAAGCGGGTGTACATGCGTAACAAATCACCCGCAAACAAACCCGCTTCGTCACCACCTGTTCCGGCGCGAATCTCTAACAGAATATTGCGCTCATCGTTAGGATCTTTCGGTAACAGCATGGTTTGCAGTTCGCGTTGCAAGGCTTCAATGCGATCTTTGCCTGCTTGAATTTCTTCTTGTGCAAAGTCCTTCATGTCGGGATCGTTCAACATCTCTTGCGCTTCAACGATGTCACTCTGCGCTTGTTGATAATTGTGATACAGCGCGACTAAAGGCTCTAATTCCGCATGTTCGCGATTGAGCTTACGGTAGGTGTCCATATCATTGGTGACACCTTCTTGCACTAGTAATTGACCAACCTCGACTAGGCGTTCAGAGAGTTGATCGAGTTTATGTAGCATGGATGGTTTCATGATTTTGTTTCGCTTTATGCTTTAGTGGCTCTCGATATTCTTGAATGTCGTTGAGCCATGAATAATTAAATCGGGGGCAGCCGTCGTGACGACGTGACAGGCGTAGAGCATGCACAAAGCATGCTCAGATAGCTGGTAGCAGCTAACGCTTAGTGCGGAATAATTGTGGCAGCAGGCGCACCAGATGCGCGCGTTCTTCGCCTTGCGCTTGATGCAAAGCTTGTTGTGGACCGTGCAGGAATTTTGCCGTGATGCCTTTGGATAAAGCTTCTAACACCGCTTCTATATCATCGCCGCGTGCCAGCATTTTACGGGCGCGTTCTAATTCGTGTTGGCGTACTTGTTCACTGCTTTCGTGCAGATCTTGGATGACCGGAACCACGTGACGACCATCAACCCAATGCATAAACGATTGCACGCGGGTCTCAATAATCGCTTCTGCTTGCGCCACTGCTGCATGACGATTTTCTAAACCGCTTTGCACTACGCTGGCTAGATCATCTACGGTGTACAAAAACACGTCGTCAAGTTGCGCGACTTCGGATTCGATATCGCGTGGAACCGCTAAGTCGACCATGAAAATAGGGCGATGTTTGCGTGCTTTGATGGCGCGCTCTACTAGGCCGAGACCGATGATGGGTAGTGAAGATGCTGTGCAAGAAATGATGATGTCGAATTCATGCAAGCAATTCGGTAACTCAGCCAGACGGATCGCTTTGCCGCCAAAACGATTGGCGAGTGTTTCACCACGTTCTAAGGTGCGATTGGCAATCGTGATGTTCTTAGGATTTTGTGCTGCAAAATGCGTTGCGCACAGTTCTATCATTTCACCTGCGCCGATGAACAGCACTTTTTGATCGGCAATTTTGTCGAAGATGCGTTGCGATAAACGTACTGCCGCTGCCGCCATGGAAACACTGTGCGCACCAATCTCGGTTGTCGAACGGACTTCTTTCGCCACCGCAAAGGTACGTTGAAACAATTGATGCAAATAAGTGCCAAGTCCACCCGCTTCATCAGCTTGACGAACAGCTTCTTTCATTTGTCCGAGAATCTGCGGCTCACCTAAGACCATAGAATCTAAACCAGATGCCACGCGGAAGGCATGGCGAACTGCATTGTCTTGCGGCAGTGTGTAGAGATGGTGACGCAAATCCGCGTAAGGCAACTTATGAAAATCCGCCAAAAAATGCGCAGTCATGTCGATAGGATTATCCACATCGGCAACGGCGTATAGTTCAGTGCGATTGCATGTCGATAAGACAGCTGTCTCTGATGCCTGAGTCGATCCGTTACGTGCAAACCACGAGCGCGCACCCACCACCGCCTGAGAAATTTGCTCAGGAGAGAACGCCACCTTCTCTCGTAAAGAGACAGGGGCAGTCGTGTGATTGAGGCCGACGGCGAGTAGTTGCATAGGATTATTTTGTTGGAGGCGCCATTATAGCGCGACTCGCTTGGTGTTTCATGACTGGCTTATGCTTCTTGCGTAAAATCAATTGCTATTTAGATATTGTGCGCTGGGATGGTAATCGTAAAACAAGTACCTTCACCCGGCACGCTGGTAAAACTGATATGGGCAAAATGGCGGTCGATGACTGTTTTGACAAAGACCATGCCTAGACCGATACCATCGTTTTTGATTTGATCCGCTGGCTTGCCATGTCCTAAACGTTGAAAACGTTGGAACAAGCGGCTTTGATCGGCGCGGGCGATGCCGTAGCCCTGATCTTGTATGTGACAGACGACGCTATCGTTGAGGCTCTTGGTTTCAAATGCTAGCGTACATGTTACGGTGGTGTCGCAAGGGCTGTACTTGATCGCATTCGAGAGTAGATTGGTCAGCACGCGCGTCATTAAGCTGCGATCAACTCTTACTGGATAATCGCCTTCTGGGATTTCAGTGACGATACGAATACGTTTCGCTTTCGCAAGCGTCCACATTTCTTCGGTGGCGTCGATTAACATATCTTGAAAGTCGATTTCGCTGTATCGATACTCATTCGATTCAGCATGGGCTAGTTGTACAAAGCTATCAGCTAGACTCAAGGTTGTATTAGAAGCTTTTTCTATACGACTCAAAAACTCTTCGTGTTCAATCGCAGTCTTCGGACTTTTCTGTAATTCAATCAACGCCAGAATCGACGCTTGTGGTGCGCGCATGTCGTGTGAAATAAAATGTAGCGTTTCATCACGACGGCGTTCTGCTTGCCGGATTTCTGAAATATCGAGAATGCTGATGATCCAACCGATTAACACTTTTTGCCCTGAGTAGCAGGGCGCACTTTTAATAATCAGATCACGATTTTTTGGATCGACGACTTCGACGCCTTTGATCAAGATATCACTTTGATTTAAATCGAGTATATGCCACCAGCTAAAGCTGTCACGTTCATTCGCATATAGCGTGTGAGGGTGGCTCATGTTGGCGAACAGATAGGGCACCAGCGTGTCGATCACATGTGGCATGCCTATGCTATTGAAGTATTCGACTGCCGCTGGATTGGTCAGGACCACGTTGCCATCGGTGGTGGTGACCATGGTCGCATCGGGCAAGCTGGTTAAGCTATCGGTGACGAACTGACGCAAATCGCGAACCCGTCGTGCGGCAGCTTGCATGGCGCTGAAATGACGCTCTAGCTTGTCCTGAATTACCCGTTTTACAGGCGTTTGCGAGCCATTGGCTAGCGTGAGATCGGGGTTGAATTCGGGGAGCAGATGTGGTTCTTGATCGAGCAAAATGAATTCTTCACCAAGAAAATCAATCGCTGCTTCGAGTCTTCGCCAGCTCCATAATGGATATGCCAGCAGTAAAATCAGGATGCTGACCGCAGGCGGGAACCAGAATCCAAGTCTGAGCAGCGCCACGCTGGTGATGATGGTCGTTACGATGAGCCCTAAAATTGTGAATAAGGCGGTTCGTGGAGAAAAGAACCAAAAGCTAAGTAAGGCAGTGGCGATAATGAGGCTGGTGATGACAAGAATCTGCCAATCTTGGGCTTGAACAATCGAGCGACCGTCTAACAGGCTAGCGAGTATATTGGCGTTGATTTCTATCCCTGAAAGTGCGCCTTCATTGGATGTCACCGGGGTGGGAAATGCGTCTGCCATGCCTTGTGCGGTGGTACCAACTAGCACATATTTATCTTTGAAAAAAGCGCTAGGTACTTCGCCGCGCAGTACCGAGACATAAGGGATCGAAGTGAAGTGTCCGCCACTGCCGTAATAAGGAATATGCATCTGATGATTACGATGCCAAATGCCCGGTTGGGTCGTGGTGATTTGTTGGTGTAAAGTCGAAACGGGTAGTTGTTTTTGATTGGACTTTGCGGCATTGGTATCTTTATCAACTTGCCCGACTTGATAGAGTGCCAGCGAAAAGTGTGGCCACCATTGACCTTGTGTTCCTTCGTACAAAAATACGCTACGCGCGACGCCATCTTCGTCGAGTTCGAGATGGATGTGGCCAAGTGCGGCAGCTGCATCACTTAACACGGTTGTTGGCTGAACTGCTTGCAGCCCTTGACCCGCATTGACAGACACTAGTGGCAATACGACTTTCGCACTTTGTGTGATTGCGTTTGCTAGTGTTTGATCGCCAAGCGAATTGGTTTCTTGATTCTGGTTCGCAGCGCTTGGTAATTCTGCTTCGGTAAATACTACGTCGATCCCAATCGCGCGTGGTTTCGCTGCTTGAATTGTCTGAATTAGTTCGGCGTGACGATTGCGTGGCCAAGGCCACTTACCTAGCTCTGCCAAACTATAGTCATCGATCGCGACAATGATGATGTCTTCGCGGGTACTTTGAGTTTGCCAGCGTAATAGTTGGTCGTAAGCGGTTTGATCTAGGCGTTGCAAACCATGGAATAAACTCAAAACACACGCCAAACAGAAAAGAAAAAGACTGAGTATCAGCCATTCATGTAGAGCGATTGATTGGCTTGGTTTGAACCGACGGCCAGAGTTCTTGTTAGCGCTACGAACCGCATTAGTATGGTTGCTGTTCAGCATGAACTCAGCCGTTTCTTGGTTGTTTCGTCATTTAAGGTTTTTGTGGTCGTACCGTTCCGCTTGCTGAATCTAAAGGGTCACCGCTACCCGTGGTCCAGCGTAAAAAGATCTCGAATTTTTGTGGTTTAGAGAAATTGCCAACAAAGCGGTCAGGATCTGTCGCGCGGACGCGAATGTAGTAAGTGCCAGCCTCTGGACGAGGAATGCGTAAATTTGCTTGATCGAGCTCTTTGCTTAAATACAGTTTTTTGAAATCAGGTTCTTCGGCAATTTGCACCAGAAAACTTTGCCCCGGCTCTGCTGGCCACGTGAATTCCATTTCGTTTTGTCCCGTGTCTTTGACTTCGTTCATTGCTTGTGGCGCTAATAAACTGAAGCCTTGCGCAAGAGAGAAGGGACCTTGGTCGATGGCCTGATTTTTTTCAATGATGGAAGCGACTCGCCAAAAATACGAACCAAGTGTGAGTTTGTCGGTGCTATATTCCACTGCCGTGATATCGCTTTGATCAAGAACGATATGCTTGAATTGCACATCGCTGGCTACTTGCAAGCGATAGGCTTTGGCCTCGCCCGACTGTGTCCAATTGAAACTAACGCGTTCTGCGCGAACCTTGTGTTTGGGGCTCATCAAAAATGGTGGTTCTGGGCGCGCTTTTAGTTTGAACGCATGCGTGCTTGGCATTCCTTCTAAACCGTTGGCGTCGATAGCAGTGACTCGGATAAAGTAGTTGCCATCATCCAGTCCTTCAAATTTGAAATGCAAATTCTTGTCATGCGCTTCTGCGACCAGATTTTGACTTTCTGCATCTTTAGAAATTTGCGCATGATATGAAACAGCCTGATTGGTCGCTTGCACTGAAAATTGCAAAGTCGGGCGTTCTTGTAATTGATAAGCATCGACTAAAATTGGTGCTGGTAAAAGGGCAATCGCTTTGCCTACGCCTGCTTTGCTGACGATATTCCCTTGCCCAGCAGGAAGCACTAGTGCTTGCGGCTTGTCTTTATTGCCGACGGCCACCCCACCTTCGAGCACTTCATTCGCCACACCGTTCTCGTTCACGCCAACACGGAAATGGGTGCCACGTACACCCGCAATTGCCAGCGGTGAACTGACTTCGAAACGACCTTTGTTTTGACTGAGCGGTGTGACTTTAGATTCCACCTTGCCTTGTACTAATTTAATTTGCGTACGCGGACTTTTCACATATTGCGTCATCCGTAATTTGGCCAAATTCACTTGACTGTTGGATGGCACAGAAATACGGGAATCGTCCGGCAATCCGAAGGTGACGAAGCTGTTTTTATCGGTGCTGATTTGACTACCTTCATACACAATGCTGCCAACCGCAAGGCTTGATTCTATGCCTTTAGCGTTGATTTCCTTCACATTGCCCGCGATAGCAAGTACGCGTGCCTGACTGGCTTCTTCAGGCAATAAATCGGCAGGGATGATAATTCCTGAACCAATCGGAATCGCTCTATCGTTGCGCACTTGGTTTAGCTTTCCTAATGCTTCCCAGTTATTCGGTGTTGTCGTAAAGCGTTTCGCGATGCTAGTTAAGGTGTCGCGCTCTAATGCAAAGTAGGTAATCCCTGCAGTATCGATTTTCATCGTGCCGGGCTGCCCTTTCAATTTTTCCGCCAAGCTGTTAGCGCTGCTTGTTAGAAAACAAATTGTCAGCGCGATGTTAGCTAATAATTTGGCGGATGAGTTGCAGGCAGTACGGTCTAACATAGGATGCTCCAGCATAAGGTCATTCACAAGCTTGTGTTTGATGTCTGTGGCCTTGCCTTGATCGTCCTGGCAAGGCGTTTGTGAATAGGCAGCAGTAATGATTCAATTAAGGTGTGACAATAAAAAAGAGTGAAGCGATTGGCTTCACTCTTCAAATTTACTTTTTATTCGCTAGTCATTGCTTATCGACGACGCTAGTTATTCTTTAGAGATTTGTTCCAGTCGATAACCATAGCTATAAACTGGCGCTAATCGATATCCATTTTCTGGGCGTAAATCAAGTTTGCTGCGCACGCGTGAAATATGGGTATCCATCGTGCGAGACGGAATTTCAATGTCACGTGACCAGACCGCTTCTAAAATGTACGCGCGTGATAATGGGCGTCCGAGGTTTTGGAATAACACCAAGGCCAGATCGAATTCTTTTTGGGTTAATTCTATGGGTTCATTATTTAACTTCGCGCGGCTGGCGCGTACATCAAATTCATAGCATCCAAAAGTAATTAATTCGTTGGCGGTTTGCGTTGGATAGGCACGTCTGAGCAAAGCATTCACGCGAGCGATGAGTTCTGCACGGCGTATCGGTTTAATCATGTAATCGTCGGCGCCAGCTGCTAACCCTGCCACGATATCATCTTCACCTGAGCGGCTAGTCATGAATAAAACAGGCAAGCTTTTGGATAATTTTTCACGCACCCAATGCAAAATTTCTGTCCCGCTTAAATCAGGCACTTGCCAGTCGAGAACCAGCAGATCGTAGCTTTCACGATGTAACTGGTGCAACATCGCTTTACCGCTGGAGAACGGATGGCACACATGACCGGCATCCGTTAAGGTTGCTACGGTCAAGTCGAGTAGATTTTGGTCATCATCCAGTATGGCAATTCGCATATTTTCTTGGGTAAAAAAGCTAGGTTACGAACAAAAAACAAAAAACTTGAGAGCACTCATTGTGAGCACTAGATTACCGCTCTCAAGTTCTGGCGATTGTTAAATGCGTGAATCTGCGTCAGGCAGGATGACGTTCACGTCTAATACTTCTAGATTACCTTGTTTATCCAGTGATACCTTAATATCGTCGGGATTGACTTTGGTGTATTTAGAAATGACCGCGATCAGTTCTTCACGCAAAGCCGGCAGAAAATCATAGCCCTCGCGCCCGCCATTGCGTTCACGCGCAATGATAATTTGCAAGCGTTCCTTCGCTGCACTGGCGCTCTTCGGCTGTGATTTAAACAGAAAATCAAGCAAAGCCATCTTACTTACCTCCGAAAATACGTTGCAGCAAACCTGGCTTTTCGTAATCGACAAAGCGTAGCGGTGGTTGCTCACCTAAGAAACGTGCGACAACGTCAGTGTAGGCTTCAGAGACATCACTACCTTTGACATGAATCGCTGGGTTGCCGTGATTTGACGCATGCAAGACCGCTTCTGATTCTGGAATCACGCCAATTAATGGTATCCGCAGAATTTCTTGAACGTCAGTGTAAGACAACATTTCGCCCGCTTCGACACGCTTTGGTGAGTAACGAGTAATCAGCAAGTGTTCTTTGACTGGCTCACCGCCCGCTTGAGCACGTTTGGACTTGGCCTGAATAATGCCGAGAATACGATCAGAATCGCGTACAGAAGAGACTTCAGGATTAGTCACTACCACCGCCTCATCGGCAAACGTTAATGCCATCACAGCACCACGTTCGATACCCGCTGGCGAATCGCAGACGATGTATTCGAAATCCATTTTGATCAAATCGTTTAATACCCGCTCGACACCTTCTTCGGTGAGTGCATCTTTGTCACGGGTTTGCGAAGCGGGCAAAATGAATAAATTGTCGCAATGTTTATCTTTGATCAGTGCCTGATTCAAAGTTGCCTCGCCACTAATCACGTTGACTAGGTCGTACACCACGCGGCGTTCGCATCCCATAATTAAATCGAGATTACGCAGACCGACGTCAAAATCGAGAACGGCAGTTTTATGCCCACGTAGCGCCAGACCAGAAGCGAAACTTGCGCTGGAAGTGGTCTTGCCTACCCCGCCTTTACCGGATGTTACAACGATGATTCTTGCCACAGGGTACTCCTTTGTTAAACTTGATAATAACTAAGACGAAAATGAAGCGATAGTTGAAGTTGGTTTCTGTTAAGCCGATTTCAGTGATGATACTTCAATACTGTCACCGACCAATTTGATTTGTACAGGCTGGTTTGCCGCTAGTTTTGGGAAGCCTGCATCAAAAGTTTGGTAGATGCCAGCGATAGAGACTAATTCGGCCTCCATCGCGGTTGCAAAAATACGTGCGTTGGTATTGCCACGGGCACCAGCTAGAGCGCGTCCTCGCAACGGTGCATAAATATGAATGCTGCCGTCTGCAATGACTTCGGCGCCATTATTTACAGAGGCCGTAACAATTAAGTCGCAGCCACGTGCATAAATTCGTTGTCCCGCGCGTACTGGTGTATCGATAATCATCGCAGGAATATGTTCAACAGCAGCGGGCATTGTTGCAGACGAGGGTGAGACTTGTGGTTCTGGTTTTACAGAGATCGTCACTGGCGCAGGTGCTATTGGATCGGCAACTGCACCTACATCCTTAGGTAATTCAGGTTTGGCTTTGCTAACGACATCGATACTCAGTCCGTGAGAACGAATTTTTGCATGCTGTTCCTCTGCTGCATTACGTACCGCAACAGCGTTCAGTCCGCATGATTTGAACAAGGCGATAACTGCTTCCCAATCCAAAGTTTCATTTGCGATACTTTCCACATCAATAATCGCGAATTCATCATCGAAAAAATCAGGTGTTCCGCCAGTCATTTCTTTCAGTGCGACTTCAAGCGTGGTGAGCACAGCTTCATTCAGCATGACGGCAATTGCCACAACCGTGGATATTTTTATTTCTATAGGTTTGCGGGTCAGGCTATTTCGCATATTGCAGATCAATCAGAAATGAAAAAATAAAGTTGGCTTAATGCATTGATTAGATAGTTTATTATGAAATTTATAAACCACCATTTTCTGTGCTAGACGGCTTTGTTCAAACGCGAAAACCCAGAAAAAACAATCATTTTTGCACAGGCTCCATCCTACCAATTGATTGCCCACTTAGCAAAAAAACTGCGCAAAAAACGCGCAAAAGCAGTAGATTCCCTGAATTTGTCGGTGCAATCGCGACGAAGAAGTCACAATGCTTAAATTGCATGGGGTTTTTATGCACATCCTTGAATTATTGAAGATGTATTGAAAATGTGATCTAGATATGCAAAAGAAGTAAGTCTTTGGTTTTGTTCCTCATCGAAGTCATGAATATTTATTCGGCACCAGTTTAAAAAAATGCTCAAAATGGCAATCCTGAAGTCTGATCGCTGACTCGTCGACCAAAACTACGACGCCTGCCATTATTTTTTCTGGTATCGATATAGG
>DLGN01000411.1 GCA_002482715.1 Oxalobacteraceae bacterium UBA7693 | reverse complement strand
CATCATGATTGACGCCGGTGCTGATGCGGTAATCGGCGGTCATCCACACGTGATCCAAGATACTGAGACTTACAAAGGTAAACCTATCATTTACAGTATCGGCAATTTCATGATGGATGCTTTAGACAATGAAGCGCAAACCTTAGGCTGGGCTGTACGACTGCATATTGATCAAGGTGGTGTCAAAGCTTGGGATACCCGTATCGCGAAAATTAATCCCGAAGGAATTCCTAGCCCACTGTCAGATACTGATAGCGCTTGTTGGAATAAGAAGACGGGGCTAAAGGCTTCATGTAAAAACACACAAGGACAATAAGCAAAAAAAACCGATAGGCTTTTCATGACTATCGGTTTTCTATTCTTGAACTATAGATTATAGATTCATGCCTGACTCAAGACCCAGTCGAGCAATACAAGGTCACTCAAAGGCTTAGCAACGCAAGGCAAAATATAGCCTTCTGCCTTCTCATCAAAACTTAAGCCCGGCCATTCGATCTGATAGGTAATTTGACCGCTTTGCAAGCGACAAAGACAAGTGCGGCAAGTCCCATTTCTACAAGAATTAGCCAACATCAAGCCATGCTTTAAAGCCGCATCCAACACGCTTTCTTCAGCGGCACACAAAAACTCTTTATCGTATTGCGGCAAGCGTATTGTGAATGGCTGAATTTGCTTACTCACTGTATGTCGCTAAGGTTTCAAACAACTTTTTGCAAACGCATTGCAATACTCATATCGCCAGCAACTTTGAGCTTGCCACTCATAAATCCATTCACAGGATTTAGCTCACCTGCTAGTAAAGCGACTAAATCAGCTAGCGATAAACTGACGGTGCAATCGGCATCACGATTTTGATTATCCACCACATGCGGATTTGCCACCGCATCAACGAATATCACGCCATCATCACCGCAATCAAATTTGAGGCGTGCATTCAGACTACTATCTTGGCCCAATTTATGTCTGATTTTTTCTGTACAGATTTGTAGCGTCATTTCTCAACATTCCTTATTTCAATACACAGGTCAACATCCAAAAAAACTCATTACGACTAACGCGAATATCGCGTGCGATTGTCGCGAATTTTTTCTTCAAGTAGCTATCTGTCGGAAAGTTTTTAATCACTTCCACACGAGTGCCATCAGGTAATTCACGGATTTGATAGGTATTGCCGTCGCTGTCAGTGCGAGCCGTTGGTCGTGTAAAATCCTCGATGACATTGTCGTCAATCAAGACAACCAAGCCACCAGAGCCTAGCGCTTTTCGAATATTTTTGAAGGCAGAATCGTATTCATCACGTCGGACATGCGACCACATTCCAGCCGCAAAACAGGCGTTAAATTTGCGGTCAGCTGGCAACTGTAAATCATGCCAATCGGCGATCGCGAACTGCACTTTATCTTCTGGATAATCATGATCTTGTGCCAGATCCAGCATCACTTCATTGATATCCGTCGCCAATACGGATTTGGCTGATTCGGCAATGTGTTGCGTCCAAAAACCAGAACCGCAACCAAGTTCCAAGACATCACGATCAGCCAACGCTTCCGCAATATGCTCAGCAGCAGCATACGCATCTTCTTCTAAATCGGGTTCTTGATATTTCTCATCAAAGCTCTCGGCGCATTGCGCATAATAATCGGCTAGTGCTTCACGCTTCATTTCATTCTTTCGGGGTAAAAATTATTCAAAACTGTTTGTGACAGATGTTTATGTTTATGATTATTGTTGGTAAGACGAGATTTGACGATGTATTAAAGATCGTAACTATCTTTGCCACCTTGCATCACCTGATCGATCAATTTACGATTCATGGTCGGTGATAACATCTCAATAAATGTGTACATATAAGTGCGCAGATAAGCACCCTGCCGCACGGCGACACGCGATACATTCATCCCAAACAGATGGCCAACTGGAATGGTTCGCAGATTCTGGTCGCGCTCTGCATCAAAAGCCATACCAGCGATGATGCCCACGCCCATGCCAAGTTCAACATAGGTCTTTATCACATCAGCATCAATTGCCTCTAACAGAACGTCAGGCTTTAAATGACGCACTTCGAAGGCGTGATCAATCTTACTGCGCCCAGCAAATGCGGCATCGTAAGTAATCAAGGGATACTTCGCGATATCTTCTAAAGTTATCGATTTCAATTTCATCAAAGGATGATCGGGAGTCACCACCACCACATGTTCCCACTGATAACAAGGCATAGAAACAAGGCCATCAACACTGGTGATTGCCTCCGTCGCGATCGCGATATCCGCTTGATCACGCATGACCATTTCGGCGATTTGTTTTGGGCTACCTTGCAACAAGGACAAGCGTACCTTCGGATATTTTTGCATAAACGCCTGCACCAACTTAGGCAGTGCATAACGCGCTTGCGTATGCGTGGTGGCGATCGTGAAACTACCGCTGTCTTGGGCTGCAAATTCTTTACCGATGCGCTTTAAGCCATCGATCTCTTGCATGATCATTTCTACCGATTTCAATACCGCACGACCAGGCTCGGTCAAGCCACGAATACGTTTACCGTGACGGGCAAAAATATCCACACCTAATTCTTCTTCCAACTCAATAATCGCCTTGGAAACACCAGGCTGTGACGTGAACAAAGCTTTGGCAGCTTCGGTTAGATTGAAATTTTGTCTGACAGCTTCGCGAACGAAACGCAATTGATGAAGATTCATGCAGGCATCCTTGAGTCAGAGTAAAGTTGTTATCGATCATTGATCGCTAGTTATCGGACATAAAGACGTTTTTCTTTATATGATAAATATTAACTTTACTCAGTTTATATAACTTGAACAGTATATAGACTCAAGGAATGAATTTCTAGAAAAATTCCCAATTCCCAGCCAAAAACCGCGAATCTTCAGTTTTTGACGTACTCAACCACGCTTTGTTCAATCGCGCCGAAAATCGACTTCGCATTTTTATCTAACATTTCAATGCGAATCTTGTCGCCAAATTTCATAAACTCTGTGGTCGCGACACCATCAGCAATCATCTCTAAGGCCCGCTTCTCAGCAATGCAGCTATAACCTTTTTTCGGATCTTTGTTAGAAACGGTACCTGAGCCGATAATCGTGCCCGCGCGAGCATTGCGTGTCTTACATAAATGCGTGATCAACTGCGGAAAAGAAAACACCATATCCACACCGGCATTTGGCTGCCCAACTAAAGTATCGTTCCAAGTGGAGCGTAAAGCTAAGTGCACTTTGCCATCTTTCCATGCCTCGCCCAATTCATCTGGCGTCACTGCAACCGGTGAAAAACTCGACGCTGGTTTAGACTGAAAGAATCCGAAACCTTTTGCCAGCTCCGCAGGAATTAAATTTCGCAACGACACATCGTTCACCAACATCAGTAATCGAATATGCTCGCCTGCATGTTGCACCTTAACTCCCATAGGCACATCGCCAGTAATCACCGCGACTTCACTTTCGAAATCAATGCCCCATTCTTCTGAAAGTAATTGGATGTCATCCATAGGCCCGATAAAATCATCACTGCCACCTTGATACATCAAAGGATCATGCCAAAAACTCTCTGGCATCTCAGCGTTGCGCGCTTTTCTCACCAGTTCAACGTGATTCACATAAGAAGAACCGTCAGCCCATTGAAAAGCGCGTGGCAAAGGTGCCATACAATTTTGCGGAATAAAATCAAAACTATTGATGCCTCGGCCTGCATTCAAGCGTTCATAGACTTCATTCAATTGCGGGGCAATAAAATTCCAGTCATCTAAAGCGTGCTGCAAAGTCGCAGCAATACCATCTGCTATTTGGGCAGTTTTCAAATCACGTGAGACCACCATCAACTGGCCGTCACGAGTACCATCTTTCAACGTGGCTAATTTCATATTTAATGCAATTCAATAAAAGTTAATCAATGGTTATCAGCAAATTGATCACTGATTGTAGACACGCATTTTACCGCGTGACAGTTGTTGGTTTTCAGTGTGCGATGCAATAAATCGATTTTAGAAACAAATAAGTCTGTGTATGATTAATTGTATGCATCAATCTGTGTCTTGCACGTGTGGTACTTCTGCGCAGCGTTCCGTCTTCTAGTTTTCGTAGTAACTTCAGATACTTTCAATTCTTACCTAAGTTTGGGAGGCTTCAAATGCATTTAAATTCACTCATGATTCGCACGCGTTTATGGATGGGCTTCGGCATGCTGCTGATCATCATGTTGATCATGGCGACTTTTAATACTACGCGACTAAATTCAATTGCAAATCAAACTTCCCTGATGCTTGAACAAAACGTCAGCGGGGTCGAGACCTCCTTAGAAGTCGCTCGTTTAATGCAAGAAAATGGTCGACGTGTCTCTGCCTTATTTTTAACCAGAGATCAAAACCTGCGCAAAGAACACTACCAAGCAATCGATGCCAACAAAAAAGCCATCGGACAATTGTTGGAAAAGTTGGCAAAGCAAGACAATAATGCCGAGCGAAAGAATTTAATTGAAACGGCAACAAAATCACGCGTCGCCTTTGTTGCTGCGTTTGTGAATGCAGCCGACTCACTTGAGTTGGATGATGTTGAAGCGGCTGAAAACCAAATGAACAATATTGTCTTCCCTGCGCTCAACAAGGCAACAATCGATATGAAAACCCTGGTCGATTATGAACGCAAGCAGCTAGAGAAAGAAGATGATGCAGTCAAAAATGACATTAGCTCATCAATTAAAGTGATGATTTTAAGCAGTGTTATTGCAACTGCCATTTGCGCTCTTTTTGCCTATTGGATTACACGCTCAATCACCGTACCGTTGAACGAAGCAATCGATATTGCGACTCGAGTTGGCAACGGCGACTTAACCGCCAACTTTGAAAAAAATTCTGAAGATGAGACAGGCATTTTATTAGACGCACTAGAACACATGAATCAGAACTTAGTTCAGACGATACGACAAGTCAATGTCAGTGTCGAAACCATTGCCACTGCATCAAGTGAAATTGCCGCCGGCAATGCGGATCTCTCTTCTCGTACAGAATCACAAGCAAGTTCATTGGAAGAAACTGCATCGTCTATGGAAGAACTAACGTCCACGGTTAAACAAAATGCAGACAACGCCAGACAAGCAAACTCTATGGCATTGAAAGCTTCGGACGTCGCTAGAAAAGGTGGTGAAGTCGTA
>DLGN01000020.1 GCA_002482715.1 Oxalobacteraceae bacterium UBA7693 | reverse complement strand
ATCACAGGCGGGAGATAGCTACTGTGCAATTTGCTACGACGGATCAATTCGTCAAATAACTCTAATCCGTTAGTGCCAGGAATCCGCACATCGACTAACAGACAATTAAAATCGACAGGATCCGCTTGATCAAGAAAATCCTGGGCTCGTTCAAATTCTGTTGTTTGCCAATGGCGAGTTTCTAATAACATGACCAAAGAATTGCGTACACTTGGATCATCATCAATAATCGCAATACGTGATTGGCATTCAGTCTGTGTTTCGGGTGATTTTTTTTGTGTCATTTCTCTGCCTTTGAATTTCTATGCACTCATGATCTTTGTATTGATGGCGCTGGTTGTGCTGATTGTGTTTGTGGCATCTGTTGTGTTTTTAGCGGTAAGCGGAAGTGAAAGCTTGCGCCGCCACTTGGATTGTTTTCTGCCCATATCTTGCCGCCATGATTTTCAATCACGGTACGGCAAATCGCTAGGCCTAAGCCCATTCCCTCTGATTTGGTGGTATAAAACGCCTGAAATAATTTGTCGATATCCTGCACACCTTGCCCCTGATCTGTGACGCTAAAGACAAGGTAATCTTCTGTTTGTTCTGTGCGTATTTCTAGTTGCTGTGCATGATCTGTTTGCTTAGCCTCCATCGCATCTAGAGCATTGCGCATTAAATTGAATAACACTTGTTTGAGCATCACTGCGTCACAGTCAATTTTAATATCCTCTGTACGTAAATCTACTTGGATGCGTACATGTTGGCGCCTTGCTTGTGCTTCGATCAGTTCTATCGACTCATGCACCAATTGCGAGATCGAATAGGGTTCATGCGGCGTCGCACTTTTTTGAATGAAATTGCGCATGCTATGCATAATTTTTCCAGCCCGTCGCGATTCCTCCCCCATCTTTTCTATCGCTTGCCTGACTTTAGGGGATTGAATTTTATCGGCCTCTAACAAGCATTCGGCTGCCGCTGCGTAGTTAGCGATGGCTGCTAATGGCTGGTTTAGCTCATGTGCCATCCCCGATGCAAATTCAGCCAAGCTCGATAGACGTGCAGTATGTTGCAGCAATTCGTCACGTTCACGTAATGCTTGCTGCGCTGCTTTGCGCTCTTTAATCCAGCGTCGCAATAAACGTAGTAACCAGATAATCAAGATACCAAACAAAAGTACCGCGATGGCTAATCCTATCAATAAATTATCGAAATTTTGAACTGTACGAACACTGGTCTTGAATGTTAGACCGCTGCCAGATGGTCCAAAATCGAGACGGTTAATTTCTTTGTTGTGCGCGACAATTCCACCTTCACTGGGTGACAATTGCTTGTCGTGTTCATCCACCAAACTGAGGTCGTAGCGTTGGACAAACCACCAAGGAACTTCTTGCGTGAGCAATTTATCTAGATTGTAAGTGACCACAATCCGGTGCAGACGATGTTGCTCATTGCTATTTGGTAGTGCTAACACCCACAGTGGCGCGAATTGTTCTATGACTTGACTGTAAGCGCTGGAGTTGAGACGACGACTTTGCTGAATTGCTTCACTCACCAAAGGGTCGTTGAGTGGTGGTAAATGTGCGGGACGTTGATCATAATCTGGCAAACCGATTAGGCGTTGCTGCTGTTCGTCGATGATTTCTACAGCGAGTATGGCATGGTTTTCTTTAATTAACTCATCGATTCTTCGTAAAAATTCTTGCCGGGATGGTTTCGATGCAGGATCTAAATCGAGCGCCCAATTTTGTAGCATGACCTGCTGCGTTTCTAATTTGTTGGTGATGATTTGTTCCATCCACAGCAAATCGAGTGAGGATTGACGTGCTGCGGTTGCGCGTTTCTCTGCATACCAAAGCCAACCAAGCGTACTAGATGCGAATAACCCAACAGTTAGGAATAACATCATGCCTAACAAGGTCCAGCGGTTAGTAAAAAAATGGTGTCGCGTGAATCGCATCGTAATTCCTGAATAGCGTGATGAGTTAGCAGGCACCAAATTGTTGAAGTTCATCACAAGACATAATTTAGCATTCGCGATCTGCTTTTGCAAAAAGTATGCGTGTTAATTTTAGTTCTCTAATCTTCCTCAGTTTTCTTAGGCATGGATATGGAAAACTGAATGCATCAATAAAAAAGACGGCAAATCTCTTAGCGAAATTTGCCGTGTAAAGCCAGTTCGTCTTATTACTTAGTTCTGTTTAAAACTGGTGTTGCTGTTTCCAGTCCTTTTTGTTGGGGCAATGGGGGAGACCCAACAAATGGAACTAATTGGTAGAACGTCCTGGGGGAAGCGCTATACGAATGTGATTCGCATCCAAAAATTTATATCACCCTCCGTGATCTTAATAATTTATCGTGGCACGCAGGCCGAACATTCTTGGTGGATTGTAGCTATTAAATGTATAGCCACCTGCGTTGCCTTGCCCCATCCAATTTTTGACGATATTGTTACTCAAGTTGGTGCCCCATAATTCCACGTTCCACTTGTCATCTTGCCCAGCTAACTTCACGGCTGCACTCCAATTGGTGTAGGCATCTTGATAGTCACCGAGCACGCGATTGTCGAGATTACGAACAGTGAAATACATACGACTTTGGTAACGCATACCAATTGATGGCGTCAGTATCCAACCATTGTCGAGTTCAAAATCGTGTGAGTAATTGATGGCATAAGAATACTTCGGAGCCATTGGCAATTGATTGCCAACTACGTCACGAATTGCACGACCGCGCTTAGCTGGATCCGTTCCCAAGTACAGTGGAGCACAAGCTTCTGCCCCAAATTCTTGGCGGTGACCGCACATCCAGTTATCGTCATATGTTGGATAGGCTAATACTTTAGAGTCTAAGACAGAGGCATATCCTGACAAACTACCGCCAACCCAAGGCCGTGCTTTGTATTCAATTTCTAAACCTTGAATTCTAGAGTTGCCGATGTTTTCAGTTTTCCACGCAGTAACGACATCGCAAGCCGGATTCCAATCTGGACAGGTTTCTTCTGCACGTAGTTTTCTCTGACCAACCGCATTCATGCCAGTGACATGCATGTCGTCATACTTGGTGTGGAAATAGACCACGCTCAGATCAAGTTTATTATTGAAGTGTCGACCTTTGTAACCGACTTCGAAGTTGGTTGTTAATTCCGGATTGTATTCAAGGTAGCTGTATTTTTGTGTGCCGCCATCGACACAAGTTCCACCACCACAAGTATCAAATTTATCGCCAAAGCCACCGGGACGATAACCAGTCGCAGCGGAGGCAAACACCATGGTCGCTTTATCGATATCGTATTGCAGGCCTAAGCGGTAGGTTGGCTTTTCCCAATTCGCTTTGTGTGTATTGACGACAGGGCCGGGAAATACCCCAACCCCGGCAAACGGTCCCATTCCTAAAGTTAAGTCAGTGCCGTTATGCGGTGTACCAGTGCCCGGTGCCTTTGGTACATATTTGCCGTTGTAATACCATGGAGTATCAGCACTCCATAAGCCTGCGCTGACGCCTCCAATATCTTCACGACTGTCTTTACTCATACGGAAACCAACAGTTGCCGATAGTTGATCCGCTAATTTAATGTCAGCTTGTGCAAATAAAGCTTTGGAATGTACTTGGCGATCAGGTTGCGCATAGTATTGACCTTGAGGCATACCCCAAGGTGCCGCGATCAGATTGTCTTGGGCGAAATCGATCGCATTTTTTTCTGACATATTGAAGAGACCGGCCACGTAACGCCATTGATCAAAATTTTGTTTGATCTGGAGTTCGTTCACCAATGAACGATAATTGGAATCTAGTGTGTAACTAGCCCAATCTAAAGCGTGTTGCGCACCCCAATTGCCCCATGATTCCATGACACCGACATCGGAAGCAAGAAAGGATTGGCCGCCATCATCGTCATGATGTTGCACGCGTTTTTGTACCGCGTATGCGACTTTATAACCTAACTCTGTTTGTGGTGACAGTTTCCACACCAGATTGCTGCGGTAAGTGTCGATGCTCATATCGAGTTTGCCTGGCACATTAATTTTTGCGTACCACTGACCTTGTGGGCCGCAAGCGAAGCGGGTACCAGCAGCCATTTTGCAATCTTTTAGACCAACTTCACCTGCGCCAGAGTTTTGATAATGTTCAAAACCACCGGTCCATTCAAGATCTTTATCAATCGCCCAACGTGCTGTTAAGCGTGTCGCCCATTGATCAGAATTGGTGTAATAATCTTTTGGTGATAGTTGACGGTTGAGGCGTTGGTCAACGTCAGGTTTACCATCCGGGGTGAAACTTGAACCACCGTTACCATCGGACAGTAATACACCGCGATCGCTTAGATCGCGTTCTTGTTTGATGTATCCATCGCGTTTATCCACCATGACTGCTGCACGTAGTGCGAAATTATCGCTAATGCCAAAGTTGTAAACGGAGCGTATTTCTTTGCCGTTGTAATTGGCGAGGTTCAAAGAACTCCAGCCATAATTGGTTTTGAATTCTGGTTTGGCAGGCAAAATATTTACCACACCAGCGGTTGAGTTGCGACCAAACAGTGTTCCCTGTGCACCGCGTAATACTTCAACTTGATCAAGATCGAACATTAATGCCAGCGAGCCTTGTGGGCGTGGCGAGTAAATTCCATCTATATGGATACCGACAGCGGGATCGCCAATCTCGGTAAAATTGGTAGAGGTCACACCTCGAATCGAAACCAAGACACCGGAATCGGCACTGGATAACCCAAATTGCACGTTCGGAATGGAACCACTCAGGTTTAATAATTCCTTCACATTGGCACGCAATAAATCTTCTGCTTTGAGTGCGGTGACGGCGACAGGCGTTTTTAATAACGAGGTTGCCTGACGTGTAGCTGTAACAATCACTTCAGGAATTGCATCCTTTTTTTTATCCTCGGCTTTGGTTGTCGTATTTTGGTTGTTTGAAACTTCTTGCGCATCTGCTTGGAAAGCCAGCATCGAACAGGCGCTGGCAATGGCTAGGTGCATAATTGATCGTGATGTTCTGAGGCGGGGCATTTTAGCTCTCTCGAAAGTATATTAATAATGACTTAGGTATCGAGCCGTTTGTACTCCCCAACACGCTCGATGCGAAGCTCACTACAACAATTTCTGTTAGTAATGAGGCTTGTCGTAGTTTTATCTTTGTGGGGTAGTCTCGCAATTGAGAAATTTACTCTTGCACCTAAGTGATTTTACTTAGGCTTATTGAGGTAGTACTTCTCGGAGGAATGTGTGGTTTGACTAGTGAGGCATTGAGAGAATGCACCGCTAGTCAGCATGTGCCATGTAAGGGGGGACTTCTGCACTACCTGCTACGCGCCCGAATTTTGAGTTTGCGATGCTCGCTGTGCTCTAGCACAGCTGCATTTTTCGACGCACACATTGGTTGCTTGCTACGCTTGTGCAGAGGTTTATGCGGAAAAGTTAACTACCAGTTGCTTGCGTCGGTGATGTAAAAGATTGTACGAACTCACAGTAGCTAGTTTGCACTTCCTTTTTATCTAACAAATTATTATGTCCCGCATCTTTTACAAACAAGTGTTGTTTTTCTTTCGCTGGGATTGCTTGGAACACCGCCAAACCAAGCTCTGGTGGTGTGGTTTGGTCATTTTCTGCCGAGATGACTAGGCTTTTTCCTTTGTACTGTGCGAGTGCATTTGTATTGTCGATTGCTTGCAAGCTAGGAACAATCTCAAAGCGAATAAATGGTTTTACATACCAGGGTGTGCGCAAACGCAGAATGTCGCTTACCTTGGTTGCCGTGGTTTCTAAAATAATGCCATCGACTGGACGGTGTTGCGCAACATAAGCGGTCATGAAACTGCCTAGAGAGTGACCGTGAATGATCAATCGACCTGAGGTGTTCGCTTTGACGTAATCATAAATTCGTAAGGCATCCTCTTTCAAATTAATCACATTTGGATTGCCGTTGGTACGTCCATATCCACGGTAGTCAAACATGGTGAAATTGATGGGACAACTGCCCACGCTTCGGCCAATGACCTTGGCTGCATCGTCGATGTGTGAACGATTGCCACCGAAATAGAGGACGGTGACTGAGGCGGGCGTTTGCTTGACACTGAATCCATTTAATTGAACTTGTGAATCAATCGCGATTTGCTCTTCTTTTAAGCTAGCGTTTGGCAGAAGTTTTGCTAACGCCTGATCATCAAATTTTCCTTTGGATTGATAGGGAGCGATGCTATCGGGTCGAATGAATTGCGATTCTTCAATAATGACGCTCTTGCATGCGCTCAATGAAAGAATGATACATAGCGAAAAAAGATGACGCATTATGTCTCCTGAATAAATGTTTGAGCAAAAATAATAATATGACAAACAAGGTCTAAATGCACAAAATTGGCTGGCCTTTGCGTGTGAAAAAAAGGTCTAAATCCGTCGTCCGATTACTTAACTAGATCCAGGCTTTTGCAGCTTCTATCCCACTACGAACGGCAGATTCTAAAGTTGCCGGGTAGTCGCTTGCGGTGAAATCGCCTGCTAAAGCAATACCTGGAATTTCCGTCTGATTTGTAGGGCGCTTTAGATTGGGTGTGCAGGCAAATGTTGCCCGTTTCTCGGTAATGACTTGCGTCCATACGGGTGTCGCGAGTGCCGCATTTTGCAATTGCTGTGCGAGTTGCTGGCAAATATCTGCGATAACTTGTGATGTGGAGTGGGAGCTTGCTGCGGTCGATGCGCTGATCACGATAGCCATTAATCCCGCTTGCGCTGGGTTGAGTTGTCCGCGATCAAAAACAAATTGCGCCCAATGTTTTTGTTGTGGGTCATCCACCAATGCATAGAACGGGCGATCAAGTTGTAATGATTCTGAGTATTGCAAATAGCAGGTGCTGATGGGCTCGTATGCAAACTCCATGTTTGTTAGAGATGCTTGCGTCGTATCCGATCTGGCTTGATTTGTTGTGTCTATCGTTGCAGCCGACAGTAATCGCTGGGCTTGCTTTGCGCTGGTGGCGATCACGATGCCATCAAACTGTTGATTGGCAATTGGATCGGCTTCAATGGCTGTCGTTGGATCTAGCTTTGTCCTGAGCGATTCAAGCCGCCAGCTTTGATTGTCTTGTTGCTTTAAGGACTGTATTGAAACACCAGTTATGAGTTGTCCACCGTGTTGCCTTATAAATTCGGCGGCGGCATCGGGTAATAGACGACTAAGATCGTGGCGTGGAATTAACATGTCTGAGGCCGCCCGATTTGCCCCTAAACTATCGCGCAAAACATTCAAGAAAACTTGTGCTGAGGCGCGTTCAGGCGGGGTGTTTAGTGCAGCGATACAAAGCGGATTCCACATGTAACGACATAGATTTTCGGTCTGCTCATAACGTTCTAATAGTTCTGCAACGGTACAATCTTGATGGAGACGCCAATCTATCCAACGGGCGGTCGTAGAAAATCTCGCCAAGGCCATTTTGTCTGCGCCAGATAAACCCTTTGCGCTCATTAGCGCGAACAGGACATGTAGAGGTGCTGGAAGTTTTGGCGCAATAAATTGAATACCGGTCTGATGCGGATAAACCATCTGCAATGGAAGGCGTAGTAGCGCTTCTTTTAGATCGATTCTCAATAATCGCATCAGCTCTAAACAAGCAGAATAGGCACCAAGTAGAATATGTTGTCCGTTGTCGACTAAGCGACCATCAACTTCCACAGCGCGTGCTCGTCCACCTAATGTACGTGAGGCTTCGATCAAAGTTACTTGATGCCCTTGCTGACATAAAGTGACGGCTGCAGAGCAACCAGCCCAACCCGCACCAATCACGGCAATGTGTTTTTTGTCGTTTTTTGCAGTGTTTTTTGCTTTGTGTTTAATCACTGAAATTAACCACGAATATAGGTTTTCCAAGCTAACCACAATTTACGTATCGGAGTTAACGAGATTCTTTGCTTCAATACCTGAAACTGATCTTCTTGGATTTCGACTAAAAGTGCACGATAGATTGCCGCCATGATTAATCCGGTTCGTTGCGCGCGGCGATCTTCTTCC
This sequence comes from Oxalobacteraceae bacterium UBA7693, assembly GCA_002482715.1. Taxonomy (GTDB): domain Bacteria; phylum Pseudomonadota; class Gammaproteobacteria; order Burkholderiales; family Burkholderiaceae_D; genus Undibacterium. Next base: position 2,820 of record DLGN01000020.1, on the reverse strand, counting down.
GGCAATAGGGCAAATGCTTCGTCATACAGTTTTTGTGTGCGTTCGTATTGGAACTGCATCAATGCGACAAATTGCTCACTATGACGCGCATTCAAAATGTCGCTCGCCGGAACATTAAATTGCTGCAGTTCATTCACGGGTAGATAAATGCGACCTTTACGGGCATCTTCTCCAACATCGCGGATGATATTGGTCATTTGAAATGCTAGACCTAATTTTTCTGCGAATTGCTTCGTTTGTGGATTTTTGATGCCAAAAATGCTGGCGGAGAGTACGCCAACGACGCCAGCGACATGCCAACAATAGCGTTGCAGGGCGATGAAATCCAGATACCGATTTTGATTCAAATCCATTTCCATGCCATCGATGATCGCCAGGAAATGTGCGCCATCTAACTGATAAGTTTGCAGATGGGGTAGTAAAGCTTTGGTCACCGGATGGCTAGGATGCTCTTTGAGCATTGCTTGAATTTCCTGACGCCACCAGAGCAGCTTGTTTCTGGCGACAGATTCATCTGTGCAGTCATCAACCACATCGTCCACTTCACGACAAAATGCATAAAGTGCGGTGATGGCTCGGCGCTTTTCTTGTGGCAGAAATAGAAAGCTGTAATAGAAACTAGAACCGCTTTGTGCGGCTTTTTCTTGGCAATATTCGTCTGGAGACATGCTGAATTGGTTAGGCTAGGCTATGAATTAAGGCGTAATGCTAACCGACTGCGCGTTTAAGCACAAACTTGCTACAGCGTTCGCGCGTTTTGTTCTTACAATATATAGACAAAAAAATGCAGCAAGCATGTTGTACAATGCCGGATTATTGTGCAGTTGTCTTGACGGCCAAACAGCGTTGAGTCGTTTATATATCGTAATAAGGTAGGCTTATCTTGATTAAATTAAATAAAAAAGTGGCAGTGTTAGGCACGTTATTAGCAGGCGTATTAGTCGGCTGTGGTGGCTTTGTTTACACTTCGGTTGGCGGTAATGTAAAAGGCTTAACGGCAACTGGTAGCTACTTAGTGCTTGTAAATGAAGTCGGTTATACGCAAGCTTTGAGTGTAGATGGTCCTTTTTCATTCCGTGTCGCGAGTAATGCTTCTTACAATATTACGGTAGGACAGCAGCCAAATCCCGTTAATTGCACCGTTAGCAATGGCAGTGGCAAAATGAGTGGTGAAGCTGCGGTAAATAATATTGCTGTGAATTGCGTGCCCAATGTGCCGCTGGCTGGATCGTTGACGGGACTCGCTGCAAGCCAATCCTTAACTTTATCTATGAATGGCGCAACGCAAACCACCTTGACTGCCGATGGCGTATTCTCGTTTCAAACTTATGCTGTGAACGGTAAAGAATATGCTGCGAAGGTGTTTTTGCCTCCAGTTGGACAAGTTTGCAAAATCCAAAATGCTTCTGGTATCGCTAACCTCAGTAGTCCACCAACAAATATTGCGGTTGCATGCTCGACAGGTGTTCCTGTTGGCGGCACTTTGGCAGGATTAAAATCAGGAACGTATTTGACGTTGACCAATACTTTGGCTGACGGTACTTTGGATACACGTAATTTACTGGTAGACGGTGCATACACGATGACGTTTAGTTTGGCTAATGGCGACAGCTATGATGTTCAGATTACGACTCAGCCAACAGGTCAAAAATGCACGGTGACTAATGGTAAAGGTACTGCATCTTTGGCAAATCCTGCTCCTACAAATAGTATAGGCATTAGTTGTGTTGCGGTTTGATTAAATTGATTTTGATTCCTGGGATGTTTTTGAGATTCTTGTTGAATCGACTCATTTAAGTTAAAAAAGCCGGGCTTGCCTGGCTTTTTTACTTTTGTACTAGCGATAAATCATAGGCAAATTAATTTGTCGTCCTCGCCGAAATAATAAATATCTTCATGCTTAAAGCCCCAATGGCCACCTTTTAGACGAATAAAAGGTTCGAAGCTGAAAAAATCGATGCTTGAGATCAATTGGTGATTGTTTGCTTGTATGTACTGTCGTCGTTCACGTTGCACTTCTATACTATGCCCTACATTGGTACGAAAATCTAAATTGACGAAACCGCTTTCGCGAATTCGTACGTTTGCCCATTGAAATAGTTGGTGAAAGCTAGTATTCGGACGAACCCAATTACACATTTCTTCATGTAATTTTCTAAGAAAACTTAAGCCATTTTGGTACTCTAGTGTTTTCGCATGTTCGACGTAGCTACCAAACTCAAAAGCAAATGTGCGTGAAAAATCTCCCCAAACCGTGTCAAGACTTGGACTTAAATCGATACTAATCAGATTTTTTCCACCGAGTTTTTCATGGCTGGCTTGGTATTCTCTGCCCGAAATCGAAAGGCAGCTGCGGGTACCAGCTAGCACCAGAGCCGGGCAGTCGTAATACCAAGTTTCCGTTAAACCCTGCTCGCATAATAATTGATATGCCTTTGCTGCAATGGTGAATTCACTATCCTCCGCAATGAGTAAATGTGGTAGTTGTTTCATCACCGTTTTCGCACAGTGTTGTACCTTTTGATGAGCTTGAATTTGCAGGATGTCAGGCATAGCGTGAATGATCAGATGTTTGCATAGATTTACATTCTTAATGCTCGCCAAAACAGCAGCGCAGAATCAGAAGATTTAATGGTTGGGCGATGTTGAAATATATCCATATCAACATTTTCTATTTTCTCTAAAATTCTCAAGCCACCTTGAACGACTAAGCGTAGTTCAAATCCAAAGCGGCCCGGTAATTTTTTGCATAGTGGGCTACCCGCGAGCATCATTTTACGTGCTCTGCTAATTTGAAATTGCATTAAATCTCGCCAAGCT
>DLGN01000342.1:26259-30346 GCA_002482715.1 Oxalobacteraceae bacterium UBA7693 | reverse complement strand
TGCTCGATCTATTCAAGCAAGTTCAGCCCAATGAACAATTCGACGCGATCAAAATTGGTCTCGCGTCTCCAGAAAAAATCCGTTCATGGTCCTATGGCGAAGTAAAAAAGCCAGAAACAATTAACTACCGTACGTTCAAACCTGAACGTGATGGTTTGTTTTGCGCGAAAATTTTTGGCCCAATCAAAGATTACGAATGCTTGTGCGGTAAATATAAACGCTTAAAGCATAGGGGCGTGATCTGCGAGAAGTGTGGTGTTGAAGTGACCTTGGCCAAAGTGCGTCGTGAACGCATGGGCCATATCGAATTGGCTTCCCCAACAGCCCACATCTGGTTCTTGAAATCCTTGCCATCCCGTTTGGGTATGGTGCTCGATATGACTTTGCGCGATATCGAACGCGTTTTGTATTTTGAAGCGTATGTAGTCACCGATCCAGGTATGACTCCGCTAAAAAAATGCCAGATCATGTCTGAAGATGATTACGCAGCGAAGTACGAAGAGCATGGTGATGAATTCACCGCGTTCATGGGGGCAGAAGGTATCCGTGAATTGTTGCGCTCTATCGATATCGATCGTGATGCAGAAACTTTGCGTACTGAACTCAAAGAATCTAAATCTGAAGCGAAGATCAAGAAGTATTCTAAGCGTCTGAAAGTATTGGAAGCTTTCCAACGCTCTGGCATTAAGCCAGACTGGATGATCATGGAAGTGTTGCCAGTATTGCCGCCAGAATTGCGTCCATTGGTACCTTTGGATGGCGGCCGTTTCGCAACTTCCGATTTGAACGATTTGTATCGTCGCGTCATTAACCGTAATAATCGTTTGAAGCGCCTGATGGAATTGCGCGCTCCGGAAATCATTACGCGCAATGAAAAGCGTATGTTGCAAGAAGCGGTCGACTCCTTGTTAGACAATGGTCGTCGCGGTAAAGCAATGACTGGTGCGAACAAGCGTCCATTAAAATCTCTCGCTGAGATGATTAAAGGTAAGGGCGGTCGTTTCCGTCAAAACTTGTTGGGTAAGCGCGTCGATTACTCTGGTCGTTCCGTTATCGTGGTGGGTCCACAACTGAAATTGCATCAATGCGGTTTGCCAAAATTGATGGCTTTGGAATTGTTCAAACCATTCATTTTCAATAAATTGGAATTGATGGGCTTGGCAACAACGATCAAAGCAGCGAAGAAACTCGTTGAAATTCAAGAGCCAGTCGTTTGGGATATCTTGGAAGAAGTGATTCGCGAACATCCAATCATGTTGAACCGTGCGCCAACCTTGCATCGTCTCGGTATTCAAGCGTTTGAGCCGGTATTGATTGAAGGTAAAGCGATCCAATTGCACCCACTCGTCTGCGCGGCTTTCAATGCCGACTTCGACGGTGACCAAATGGCGGTTCACGTTCCTTTGTCTATCGAAGCACAAATGGAAGCACGCACATTGATGCTCGCTTCTAATAATATTTTGTTCCCATCAAACGGTGAGCCATCTATTGTGCCTTCTCAAGATATCGTTTTGGGTCTCTACTATGCGTCGCGCGAAGCCATCAATGGCAAGGGCGAGGGCATGATGTTCCCAGACGTTTCTGAAGCGATTCGTGCTTGGGATAACAAAGAAGTGGAATTGGCGACACGTATTACCGTACGTATTACTGAATATCCAAAAGATAAAGCAACTGGCGAGTTCGTTAAAACAGTTAAGCGTTACGAAACCACTGTTGGTCGTGCGATCTTGTCTGAAATCTTGCCAAAAGGCTTGCCATTCTCAGTCTTGAATCGTCCATTGAAGAAGAAAGAAATTTCTAAGTTGATCGATACGTCCTTCCGTAAGTGCGGCTTGCGCGCGACGGTGGTGTTTGCTGATCAATTGATGCAGTCTGGTTTCCGTTTGGCGACCCGTGCTGGTATTTCTATCTGTATCGATGACATGTTGGTACCACCACAAAAAGTCACATTGTTGGCAGCGGCAGAGCACGAAGTGAAACAAATCGAGCAGCAATATGCTTCCGGTTTGGTGACTGCGGGCGAACGTTACAACAAGGTTGTTGATATTTGGGGTAAGACTGGTGATGAAGTCGGTAAGGCGATGATGGAGCAGCTGAAAGTTGAAGCGGTTACTCGTCGTGACGGTACAGTTGGTACGCAAGAATCTTTCAAGGCGATTTACATGATGGCCGACTCCGGTGCGCGTGGTTCTGCAGCACAGATTCGTCAGCTGGCAGGTATGCGTGGTCTGATGGCGAAACCAGACGGCTCCATTATTGAAACGCCGATTACTGCGAACTTCCGCGAAGGTCTGAACGTTTTGCAGTACTTTATTTCCACTCACGGTGCACGTAAAGGTCTGGCAGATACGGCGTTGAAGACAGCGAACTCCGGTTACCTGACACGTCGTTTGGTCGACGTTACGCAAGATCTGGTTGTGATCGAAGATGATTGCGGCACAGCGAACGGCGCTTCCATGAAAGCCATTGTTGAAGGTGGTGAAGTTAACGTGCCTTTGCGTGATTTGATCTTGGGTCGCGTTGCAGCAAACGATATCGTGAATCCAGAAACACAAGAAACTTTGTATGCTGCTGGTACTTTGCTCGATGAGTTTATGGTCGAAGAAATCGAAGCCTTGGGCATTGATGAAGTGAAAGTTCGTACGCCATTGACATGCGATACACGCTACGGTCTGTGCGCAATGTGTTACGGTCGTGATCTAGGTCGCGGCTCTATGGTAAATGCGGGTGAAGCAGTTGGTGTTATCGCTGCGCAGTCCATCGGTGAGCCAGGGACACAGTTGACGATGCGTACGTTCCACATCGGTGGTGCGGCTTCTCGTGCAGCGATTGCGTCTTCGGTTGAAGCAAAATCTAACGGTACGATTCGTTTCACAGCAACGATGCGTTATGTGACGAATGGTAAAGGCGATCAAATCGTGATTTCCCGTTCTGGTGAAGTGTTGATCACGGATGATCATGGTCGTGAACGTGAACGTCATAAAGTACCTTACGGTGCGACATTGATCGTGAAAGACGGCATGACGATCAAAGCAGGTACAGATTTGGCGACATGGGATCCATTGACACGTCCGATCATCACTGAGTACACAGGTCAGGTGAAGTTTGAAAACGTCGAAGAAGGCGTGACAGTAGCTAAGCAAGTTGACGATGTTACTGGCTTGTCTACTTTGGTCGTAATCGATGCGAAACGTCGTGGTTCTGCGGCTGGTAAGACTTTACGTCCACAAGTTAAATTGTTGAACGAAGCTGGTGAAGAAGTGAAAATTTCTGGCACTGAGCACGCGGTAACAATTGGCTTCCAGGTTGGCGCTTTGATTACGGTGAAAGACGGTCAGCAAGTACACGTTGGTGAAGTATTGGCACGTATCCCGACTGAATCACAAAAAACGCGTGATATTACCGGTGGTCTCCCACGTGTTGCTGAGTTGTTTGAAGCACGTTCACCAAAAGACGCAGGTATGTTGGCAGAAGTGACCGGTACGGTAGCGTTTGGTAAAGAAACCAAAGGTAAGCAACGTCTGGAAATCACTGACATGGATGGTCAGAAGCATGAGTTCCTGATCACCAAAGACAAACAAGTTTTGGTGCATGACGGTCAGGTTGTAAACAAGGGTGAAATGATTGTTGACGGCCCAGCCGATCCACAAGACATCTTGCGTTTGTTGGGTATCGAAGCCTTGGCACGTTACATCGTTGATGAAGTTCAAGACGTTTATCGCTTGCAAGGTGTTAAGATCAATGACAAGCACATTGAAGTGATCGTGCGCCAGATGTTGCGTCGTGTACGTGTGACCGATGCCGGCGACACAGGCTTCATCACTGGTGAANNTCCGTCAAATGTTGCGTCGTGTTGTCGTTGTGAATCCAGGTGATGCGAACTACATCATGGGCGAACAAGTTGAACGCTCTGATTTGTTAGGTGAAAACGATCGCGTTACTGCTGCTGGCGGTATCCCTGCAACGTATGAAAATATCTTGTTGGGTATTACCAAAGCTTCTTTGTCGACAGATTCCTTCATCTCTGCCGCTTCCTTCCAAGAGACCACACGTGTTCTCACAGAAGCAGCGATCATGGGTAAGAAAG
>DLGN01000342.1:11726-26231 GCA_002482715.1 Oxalobacteraceae bacterium UBA7693 | reverse complement strand
AAAGAAAACGTCATCGTGGGTCGTTTGATTCCAGCTGGTACAGGTTTGGCGTATCACCGTGCGCGCAAGATGAAAGAGTCATGGGAAGCCGATGAACGTGCAGCCTTGTTGCAAGCTGAAAAGGAAATCTTCGCACCAGCAGCAGAAGTAGTTGCTACTGATGTGAATGCTGATGAAGCGTAATTTGTAATTCAGAGTTACTGAGTCAGACCTGAAAACGGCACCGTGGAATTTCTGCGGTGCCGTTTTTATTTATCTGCTGTCTGTTTAGTCGATGCAAACTTAGAAGGTAGTAGAAATGACGCGATTAGAAGCGAAGCTGATTGAGCAAGCTTTGTATGGCCTTAACCAAGCTAACGATTATCCTGAAATATCGATCGAAGTAGTTGATGAAACTGGTTCGACAAATGCGGACTTAATGTGCAGGGCGAAGAATCTGAATACGCCAACTTTGTTGGTCGCTCGGCATCAGACCGCAGGGAAAGGACGCGCAGGAAGACGTTGGGTATCGACACCTGATGGCGTGCTGACTTTTTCATTGGCGTGGGAATTTGCTGTTGGTGGGCAGGCATTGTTGGGCTTACCACTAGCGGTAGGTGTTGCACTTGCTGAACGGCTGATACAACTCGGTGTGCCTGCCAAGTTAAAATGGCCCAATGACATCTTAAAAGATTCGAAAAAATTAGCCGGAATTTTGGTGGAGTCGCAGACGGGTAATCAAGGAACCTGTTGGGCGATCATTGGTGTGGGTTTGAATTTACGTGTTCCAGCGGAATTAGAAAAAGACATTGGGCAAGAAGTTGCGGATGCGGCCTGGCTTGCTCAGATGGATAGGAATCAAATACTGGCCGAGTTGATACAGGCCTTGCAGGTCGCTTTACATGAATTTGCGCTGCAAGGATTTACGGCTTTCGTTGATCGTTGGAATCGTCTACATGCATATACCCGGCAAACCGTGATGATTGTCGAACAAGCTGAAGTGCTGCATCAAGGGCTGGCATTGGGGGTCGATCACCAAGGTTGTTTATTGTTGCAAACGGAACAGGCGCGTTTGCATATCCATTCAGGTGATGTCTCTTTGCGACCTTTGCCGTAAAATACGATCTCTTGTACTGAGCTGCACTAAGCCGCACTAAAAAAGTACTAAAGCGCACTGAAACCTTATTGGTAATTGAAAATCATGGATAAACGTCCGATGCTACTGCTGATTGATGCTGGTAATACGCGTGTGAAGTGGGCGTGTATTGATGCAGATTCTGCCAATGATCACTCGCCGTTTCCACCAGCATGGGAGGCAATTGCTTCAGTGACGCATCAAGGCTTTGATCAATTACTGCTCTCGATTCGTCATTATTCTGTGGTGCGTTGCGTGATGTCGAATGTCGCTGGCGATGCGGTGAAGCAGGAGCTCGCACAATTACTGTCGATTTCCTTCCCAGAATTACAGATTCAAAGTTTCAACTCGCAAGCGCAATGTGCTGGTGTCCGCAATCATTATCTGCACCCCGGAAAGTTAGGTTCAGATCGATTCGCATCGATGATTGCCGCACATACCCAGTTCCCCAAAAAAAATCTCATTGTTGCCACATGTGGGACCGCAACGACCATCGATGCGCTGACTGCCGATGGGGACTTTTTAGGAGGAATGATTTTGCCCGGCTTGCAATTGATGGCGAATTCTCTCGCCAAAAATACTGCGCAATTACCTCACATAGAGCAACATGCACAACTATTAAATTTGTTTGCAACGGATACGGATCAGGCGATTGCGAGCGGTTGTGTACATGCGCAAATTGGAGCAATACATTGCGCTGTCAAAAATCTAGAACAGCATACTGGCGCTCCCGTGCAGTTAGTTATTTCTGGCGGTGCTGCCGTTTATCTCGTTCCTCACTTAAAGTTGATTGAGGATTTACAATGGCGACATTCTGAAAACCTGGTGCTCACAGGCTTGTGGATTGCCAGTCACCTTACTCAAGCTTCCATTCCTTCATAGAGACCATTGATTATGTTGCGATTTTTTTTCTGGATTTTCCTGATCTTAAATGCCTTGCTGCTGGCGCTCAACTTTGGATTTTTAGGTAATTGGTCCAGCGATGTCCGTGAACCTCTGCGGATGAAGTATGAAAAAAATGCCGATAAAATCAAGCTAATGAATGCTAACGCTGCGCAAGACAGTATTGAAACGCATACAAAGAAGATGACACCGGTTTTGGCTTGCCTCGAACTATCCGGATTTAGCGTCGCTGATAGTAAAAGTTTTGATGAGAAAATCAAATCACTTGCGTTGGCCGAACGCCTTACGCGTACCGAGTTAGCTGAGGTGGCAAGCAATATGGTCTACCTGCCTTCGTTGGGCAGTAAAGATGCGGCAGAAAAGAAAGCGGCGCAAATCCGTAAATTAGGTGTGACTGAATTCTATGTGGTACAAGATCAAACGCCATTGCGTTGGGGGATCTCGTTAGGCGTATTTAAGACACCTGAAGCAGCTAAAGCCCACTTGGCTAATCTGGTAAAAAAAGGTCTAAAGGAAGCAAAGCTAGCGCCACGTACAGTGACTGCTGCAAAAATCAATTATCGACTTGAAAATCTTAGTGAAGAAGAAAAGCAAATTCTTGATCAAATTAAATCAGGATTCTCACAGACCCAAAGTCAAGAATGCAAAAATAGTAGCGAGTAAGTAGTAGCGAATAAGTAGTAGCGAATAAGTTGACGCAACATTTGCATAGTCCAAACTGTCTAATATCCTCAAAAAATCATGATGTCCGCCGCATTCCATTTTAAACAAGGACGTGTTCCTTTACTGGTTTCTATGCCGCATGTCGGTACTGAAATTCCCGATGCCGTGCTAGCGCAATTGAATCCTATTGCGCAGATTAAGGCCGACACTGATTGGCATTTACCTCTGCTTTACAACATGCTCGATGAACTCGGCGTTTCTTATATTCAGGCCAGATACTCGCGTTACGTGATTGATTTAAATCGTCCATCAGATGATGTGAATTTATATCCTGGACAAGACACAACTGGCTTGTGTCCAGTCGATACTTTTTCTAAGCAGCCTTTATACCAAAATGGTGTTGGTCCAGATGCCGACGAAGTACAAGCGCGTGTGCAACAGTATTGGCTGCCCTATCATCAGCAATTACAAATGGAGCTTGCGCGTTTACGAGAATTGCATGGTGCTGTCGTTTTGTGGGATGCGCACTCGATCGCTTCGCAGGTACCAAGGTTTTTCCAAGGAAAACTGCCCGATTTGAATTTTGGCACCGCCGATCAAAAATCCTGCGATCCCAGTTTGCAGCAAGCCTTATCTGAATTGATGCAGCACAGCGCAACAGCGTATTCCCATGTATTTAATGGTCGCTTTAAAGGTGGACATATCACTCGTTACTACGGACAACCAGCACAACAAATTCATGCGGTGCAATTAGAGATGAGTCAGTGTGTTTATATGAACGAAAGTGAACCATACGCCTATCGCGCAGATTTGGCCGCTCAAGTGCAGCCTTTGCTGCAACAATTATTAGAAACTTGCCTGAAGTGGGCGCAGCAAACGACAGGAAAGTAAGATGACTGTACAAACATTATTTGCCAAGCAGGCTTTATTGCCATCCGGTTGGACTAGCGATGTCCGTTTGCATTGGGATGTTGCAGGTCATTTATCGCAAATAGAAACAGGTGTCATGCCATTGCCGTATGAACGACAATATGTGTATGTTTCACCGGGGATGACGAATCTGCATTCACATGCCTTTCAAAGAGCGATGGCAGGTATGACCGAAATCGCAGGTGAAGGGCCTGATAGTTTTTGGACTTGGCGCGATCTCATGTATCGCTATGCGCTGGCGATCTCACCAGAACAAATGCAAGCGATTGCCGCGCAGTTGTACTCAGAATGCCTGCGGCACGGTTATACCTCGGTGTGTGAATTCCATTATGTCCATCGCGCGCCAAACGGTGAATTTTATAGCGACATCGCTGAGACTTCGCGTCAAGTAATTACAGGCGCACAGCAAACCGGTATGGGTATCACGATGCTGCCAGTGTTATATAGCTACGCAGATTTTAATCAACAGCCCTTGCGTGAAGATCAGCGACGATTCAATACCAATGTTGAACAGATACTGCGCATCATTGAGGCACTAGAGAAGCAGAGAAATGCACAGACTGAAATTGGTGTTGCGCCTCATTCTTTGCGAGCCGCCAGCACAGCTCAGATCAGTGAGGTTACCGCTGCTTTGCCGGCGGGACGTCCAATTCATATCCATATCGCTGAGCAAATGCGCGAAGTGAATGCTTGTCTGGCAGCGACTGGCAAGCGCCCGGTCGAATTATTATTTGATACGCAAACGGTGGATGAACGTTGGTGCTTGGTGCATGCCACGCACTTGAATCCACACGAAGTGGCGAGTATGGCAGCAAGTAAATCGATCGCTGGTATTTGTACCTCGACTGAGGGTAATCTTGGCGACGGTTTTTTTGAATTGCCTGATTACATCGCAGCCAATGGGCGTTTTGGTATTGGTACAGATAGTCATGCTTCACAGGGCGTGGTGGAAGAAATTCGCTGGCTTGAATATGGACAACGATTAAAAATGCAAGCTCGTAATATTGCCAGTGTTAAGGGGCAAAGACGTGTTGCCGATTATTTGTGGCAGCAGTGTTTACTTGGCGGGGCACAAGCGTCTGGACGTGCTGTTGGCTCCTTGGAAGTCGGTAAGCGTGCAGATATGATTATTTTTGATGACCAGCATCCGAATCTTCAGTGCAGCGCGGTTGAAGATGTTCTTAGCAGTGTGGTATTTACGGGTAACGATAATTTAATTCGCGATGTGTTCGTCGGTGGAGTGCAGGTTGTGGAGAATGGCAAACATCGAGATCAGGCGAACATCACTGCCAACTACGTCGCCTGCATGCAGCAACTACGTCAGCTATAAAAAATTTGATTCACTTAATACCTGAGCGAATTCAAAAAAAATCATGAAATGGAGCAGCTGTGAAAACTCGTGCAACTAAAAATTTGACAGAACAATTAGCCATAAATTTGTCGACGAAATTGGCTACAGCCTTGCTTAGTGCAGGATTGTTCAGTATGCCCGCACTCGCGAACAATTTGACGAAAAAGGCAACCGTCGACACCAATAGTATTGTCACTAACAAGCTGGCAACTAATAAGCCTGCAACTAAGAGCGCAACAAGCTCGTTGGAAGCACGTTTGCGTCAGTTAGATAGTTTGTTGACGGAGCAGTGGGAATATGGATTGAAAACCAATCCAGAATACGCATCTATGCTTGGTGACAAACGATTTAACGATCAATTACGTGATTTTTCACAAACCGCGATTGATGCGAATTTGAAGAAGAGCCGTGCATTTTTGGGTCGCTTTCAGGCAATTGACACGACAGGCTTTGACGTTCAACAAAAGCTGAACAAAGATTTGATGGTTCGTCAATTGCAAGAAGAGTTGGCCGCTGCACGTTTCATGCCTTGGCAAATGCCCGTATTGCAAAATTCAGGCTTGCATTTGGATACGCCTGAACTGGTTTCTATGTTGAGCTTTGTCAGCGTGAAAGATTATGAGGATTACATTGCGCGTTTGAATAAGTTGCCAGTGTTGTTTGAACAAACCATGGTGCAAATGCGCAAGGGCTTGAAAAATAAATTGATGCCACCGCAGTTTTTGTTGCCGAAGATTGCGCGTCAGTGTGAAGATATCGTCGCGATGAGCATGGAGACTTCGCCATTTGCTAAACCAGTCATGCAATTTCCCGCAGAGTTTTCAGAAACCGACAAGCAAAGATTGAAGACTGCGGTGTTGGCAGCGATTCAAAGCAAAGTTATTCCAGCCTATAAAAATTTCGCCAATTTTGTACGTAGTGATTATGCGCCTCACGGGCGTCAACATGTTGGTTTGTGGTCCTTGCCGAACGGTACGGCGCGTTATCAATTGCAAGTCAAAACGCAAACTACCACGAACAAAACACCTGAACAGATTCACCAGATTGGCCTGCGTGAAGTAGCGCGTATCGAAGGCGAGATGTTAACGGTTGCGAAGAAATTAGGATTTGCAGATTTGAAGTCTTTCAATGCAGCGATGGAAAAAAATCCTGATTTACATCCAAAATCACGTCAGGAAATTCTCGATCTGTATAGCAAATATACGGATCAGATGTACGCAAAAATTCCTGAACTCTTTGGGCGCTTACCCAAAGCCAAAGTGAAGATCATGGCGGTGGAAGAGTTCCGTGAAAAAGAAGCCGCTGGAGCTTCGTATAATCCGGGCGCCGCAGATGGCTCACGTCCAGGTCACGTCATGGTGAATACCGGTGACTTTGCTAATCGCATGACTTTGTCAATTGAAACTACTGCTTTGCATGAAGGTGTACCGGGTCATCACATGCAAATTGCAATCGCACAAGAGTTAGAAGGTCTTCCCGCTTATCGCCAGCAAGGTGGCAATAATGCTTATGTAGAAGGTTGGGCTTTGTATTCTGAACGCTTGGGACGCGAGCTGGGTTTTTTCCAAGATCCGTATAGTTTTTATGGTCATCTGCAAGATGAAATGCTGCGTGCAATCCGCTTAGTGGTAGACACCGGTTTGCATTATAAAAAGTGGGACAGACAGCAAGTTGTCGATTTTTTCCGTAACCATTCAGGGATAGAAGAAGTCGAAATTCAGAGTGAGACTGATCGTTATATCGTGTGGCCAGGCCAGGCTTTGGGCTATAAAATCGGGCAATTGAAGATCTTGGAATTGCGAGATTATGCAAGCAAGGCGCTCGGCAGCAAGTTTAGTTTAAAAGAATTTCACGATGAAATTTTAGGCGCGGGTGCTTTGCCTTTAGATGTATTAGAAAGCAGGATTAAAGCTTGGGTTGCGACAAAATCATAGTTAAGAAGGTGAATCTGATCATTAATTAATTTGCATATCACTTAGTAACTGCTAGATATGTGCTAGATCAGCGCTAAATCAGCGCGAGACAAAAGCGGACGATAAGACATGTGGTTTTATCGTCCGCTTTTGTCTTGTAAGTGGGAAATAAATTTCTGCAATTTAAATTGCGCGAGTAGAATCAAATTCCGGCAATTCTTTTCTGAAGAACTAGGAGGCGGTATGAATGCATTCGCAATGCCTGTGTATATGTTGGAATTTACACCTAAAACCATCGCTTCTCTGTTGTCGCAAGCCGCGATCGAAGGCTCGCTGGTTGAGTTAGATGTTTATGCCAGAAATGATCTGGCGGTGAAACTCGAAGCTAGCGGTCAACGCGTGAAAGCCACCCCTGAACTGTTTCGGATTACGACGGTGCATAACGGCGTCACCAATGAGCACGATTGGAATTTTACGATCTTACGTGAATCAGCGGATCGTAGTCGCAAGAAAAAGTAATTCCCGCTTACCCTTTCCAACTTCTCTGTAGCCCCGTATCGGTGTGAATCCAGCCACCACGGCTGCTGGCTCGGAAATAGAAACCAACGCCACCTTGTTTAAAGCTTTGAATCAGCTCGCCTAGTACTTCTTCGTGTAAATCGCCAATTCGGATATCAGCAGCTTTGCCTTCAAGATGTAAGGATTTTCGTGCTGCGGGGATACCATCTTCACGTAATCTTTTATTCGACTCAAGCGTACGATAACCAGATAAAACTTCTAATGGCTTAGTCATGCCAAATCGGGCGATAAAGGCTTGTGTTGCCCACAACGTCTCGAGTAATTTTGGATCAATCGGGGCGGATTTTTTACCATGGACATCGCGCAAAATATGGCAGAACTGCTGATACGCAGAATCGATCATTTCGCCATCTTTCCAATACAAGAGTTTGGTGCGTTCACCACTGGCTGGACGAATCAAATCTAAAGTACGCGGTTTCAACCAAAAGTCGATATCCAGCACCTGCGCGTCAAACAAGTCTGGCGGCGGCATAAGCTTATTCGTTTTTGTGTCACCGTCTTGCGCTACGCTGAGTAAGGGGCGACTACCTATCAATAATCCACTCGCTGTCAGTAGCAAGGATTTCTTTAAGAACTGGCGGCGATTGTGCATGATAGTTTGATCAAAAAATTCAGATAATAAATTTTATCTGGTATCACACACTTTGCGTACTTTACAGTCTCATTTCTTTTTACTATTTGTCCCGTGAGATTCGCAGAAGGCTTTGCTACATATCCTATAATGTGAAACTCGCCTTTTCCTTTTTATGTTTGCACTATGTTGAATCCTCACCAAATCGCTCAATTTCAGCAACAAGGATTTTTGGTTTTGCCAGCCTTTACCGCTTCGGAATATTGTCAGCAAGTGCTAAGCTTTGCGCAGCAACAATTAGACGCTGTGGTTCTACCGATAGAGTACGAAGCGGATACGCGTTATCCTGGTGCGCCAGTGTCGCGTGATGCAGAAGGTGGGCAAACAGCCAGACGCTTATTGCAAGCCTATGCACGTTCACCGCTGCTAGCTGATTGGGCTACTCAAGCAGATTTAGCGCAAGTGCTGACGCAACTCTTGGGTAGTGGTGTGAGGATGTCGCAAGTGCATCACAACTGCATCATGACTAAACAGGCGCGATTCTCAAGCTTGACTGGTTGGCATAGAGATAGCCGTTATTGGCATTTTCAAAAGCCAGAATTGATCAGCGCATGGCTCGCTTTACGTGATGAGAACATTGAGAACGGTTGTTTATTGGTTCTGCCTGGTTCACACCGATGGCAAATTGAGGCAGGGCAGTTAGACGGCGCACAGTTTTTGCGCGCGGATGTACTTGCCAATCAAGCCTTGCTGGCACAAGCGATTAGTGTGCCTTTGCAGCAAGGTGATGTCTTACTTTTTTCTAGTAACTTATTTCATGCCGCAGGGTGCAATCAAACAGGCCAAACGAAGTTTTCTATGGTGTTCACGTACCGCGCTCAAGACAACTTACCGATATCGGATTCACGTTCCGCTAGCTTGCCTGAAATTCTTTTGTAAGTTTGCTTGGGTGTTGACTGAAAAAATGAGACAACACCCAATTCCATCAACCATTAGAAACGATAGGCTGCTGCTGCAACGATACTTGATGTACGGGTTTTTTCGCTCAAGGGGCTCGATTTCGCATCCCCAGCTAAGCGGTCACTAGTGACAATTAAGTTAAGTGAAGTTCTGTCGTTGATCATGTAAGAAACAAATGCAGAGACATAGGTATTTTTCAGTCCGGCCTTAGGTGTATATATTTTGTGTGCTGAACGTGCAGCTTGCGCCTGACTGATACCGAAAAATGACTGCATATAATTGTCGTTCGCATAGCTGGCACCTAGACTTGCACCGGCGCGAAGGTTGCGGTTCCAGGACTCGGTAAATCCTGCGCTCAGATCAAACAGCATTCCCTTGTTATCATTTCCTGCACCATAGCGAACTGAGCTGCCGAAATAGGTAGCTGCTCCTGGATTGAAGGTGAAGAAGGCACCAATTTCTGATTTTGCGTCAATGTCTCCCAAACCGCGTAATAGTTTCGCGCGTTTTTCTTTACGTCCGATGTCACCGGTCACGCGTACCCCATAATGAAACATTGGATCGCCAGAAAAATTGTAACCAAGCCCATTGGATCCACCAGCAAACCAGCCGTTTGCCCATTGATAGTCGACAACAGGAACGATGAGTTTTCGATTTTTAGCAGAGCCTTGATATTCGGGTGTAGAAAGTGCTGCCACACCGAGCATGCCACCGCTTTGTCCGGGGGCTGCGGCATGTAATTGGACTGCGTTGAACGTTTGTGCGGATACCTGAGCGCATACTAGGCTTAAAGCAAAACCTGCTGTAATGAAAAGAGTGCTTGGGGTTGTGTGTCGCATGTATTTTCCTGATTTGAAAGAGTGATTTAATTGAGCGCGGGTTTTTGCCAGACGATCCTTTATCGATAGTCTGGCGTATAACAGGCGCATTGAATTGTAAAAAAAACTTATGCAAATCACATTCGCAAAGAGACGAACAGAGTAATTTCTGCCGTCAATTGCTGGAAAAATGACGTGAGGAGATTTTGTAATTAGAGGATGTACAGCTTGATAGCTATCAAACTATGGCTACGAATGCGTATAAGTTCGAATATTTATTTATATTTAATGTAAAAAGTTAGATTTGACGTCAATAAGATTCAAGCCTCTTTAGAGGCTTGAATCTTATTTGTTGTTCGGAGCTAATTTTTCCGTGAATCAGTATTTTCGGAGCTTCTAAGTAGATATTTTCATATTTGAGTTTCAGAAGCATAACTATTCGAATAGAAAATTTTATCTTGATATCGGTGATATAAAGGTGAATTCATATTGCATAAAAGAAATTACTCTGTCAAGGCACGCCTAAAGCTCTTTTCTGCGACATCATTTAGGCGCACTCTATTGCCATAATCAGTGTCTTTTTTGTAAAAAAATCCAAAGTAAATTTGATTGTTTTTTTCGATGAAATATTCCGAGAATTTGTAGGCTTCTGTGTACTTCGAAGTTATCCAGATTTTGTTTCCATCTAACGTAGAAAAGGTCCCTTCATTGATTGAGTAAATATATCCATTAACGTTTATGCCTTTAGAGAGCGCGGCTTTCAAATCGCTGGAGCCGTTGGCACAAGTTTGAGGTATGTAATAATTTGGCTCCCATTGTCCACATTCTTCTACAGTGTAGACATTATTTGTCTGTCTTTTGTAAAATTTAATGAATTGTGCCCCCGGTAAAAAAGATGCATTTTTATTCTTTAATTGCAAGAAGGGGCGAGGGTCAAAGCTCTCAGTAAATAATCCATTCGGAGCGTTGACGAGTAGTCCTTCAAGTGGTTGGCTTTCAAACTGTTCCAAGTCAAGGGAGTCGACAATTGTTTTATTATCATCCGCAAGTATAACTAATTGAACTTTAGCCCCAGAATACATTGCATGCTCTATTTGGCGATAGCTATTATCTTTCCATTTGCTTTTGACTATCTGACCATTGTGTAAATAAAAAGTATATCTGTTTTTTAGAGAGATCGGAGTGCTTGTGTCTAAACCGAATTTGTTGGTGATTTCATTGAGCTCTATTGGGTTGGTGCCAAGAGGTGTTTGGGAAATATATTCGTGCGTGGAGTATCCCTTGGACCAGTCACTCTCAAGCTTGGTCCAAGTTCTAGGGAAATAGATGTTAAACGCGCCACCATTTTGGGTTAAAAAGAATTTTTCAAATATTGTTTGATCAACACTTAATTTTGAAGCCGGCGGAGTGTTTCCAGTTGAACCGGTGGAGTTTTCCTTCATTGTTGCGTCGCTACCTCCTCCGCACCCAAAAATAGATATGACCATCAATAAATAACAAAAATTCTTTTTCATATATCCTCTCAAATTCAAATATGTGAATTATATGTTAATTAAGAACACATTTTCCAAAGGAAATATTTCTTGCTTAAATTAATTATTGACATTGTATTTGACTTAAATGAATGGATGTCGATCTATACCAATATCGGAGTCGAATCCGCCGCGTGCCGTTCCATAGAATTACGTTTAGTGTTTTCCTATTATTTTTGAAAGCATCGTTAATCTGACCGGCTTTTGTAATCCGGTTTTTAAAGGCTACTTTCTGCTGAACTACCAGAATTTACCTTAACAATACAAATGGCTAAGTTTTTTGAACTCGGCCAGAATTTCGACGCAGCCTTTTCCACTCTTCATCAAATACTCTTGATCAAACGTGATGCTTTGTTGGATAGTCTGCAGCAAAATTTGCCCTTGCTCATCACCATCAGCTATTTTTTGCATTGCTAAGCAGAGGGCAGAGGTGTACACCATATAGTTGTTGCGCTGTAAATTGGCAGCATCAATCAGAATCAGGTTGACGGTGTTTAATGCCGCAAGATAAGCCATAGAATCTGCATGCTGTGTTTCCTTGTCCACAGCTTCCACATTCTCTGAAGCGAAAGCATTCGGTGATGTCATGTTATCCCCCTGATTTTGCAGCTTTGAGCTGCGCTAATTTAGCGGCTAAGGCATCCATTTTCGCCTGCATTTGTTCTTGCACACTGTTGCCGCTTGACGCAATGTTCGCTGCGCTAGCCGTATTGGATTCAAATAGCTTTGTAATTCCCATGGTTGTCGCTGCTTGATAAGTCACATTCGCCTGTTGTTGCGCATAGACTGCATTGGCCGCTGCCATCGCGACTGAATTGCCGATAGTTTGATAAAGACTTCCCATCGCCATTGCAGGTGCTTCACCGAGTACTTTCACATTGGTTTGCGTGATGGCATCGGTGATTTGAGGATTAACGATATCGCCCATAGGAATTTCCTTTCTAGAGTTGATCTGACATCTTCATTTGCTACGGAGTTTGATTGTATGAATTATTATGAGAAATTGCACGAATTAAATACAAACTTAAAGTGCAAGTGATTCTTCAGTTGAATACAATATTATTATTTTTACTTAATCAAAATGAAAGGTGACGTGATGACCTTCGAAATTGCTCCTGTCGGCTTGAGTGCTTATCTCGTATTAGTGGCGATTGCTGTGTTTGTCGTTTGTGTTCCTTTGTTCTGGTTGAATAAAGAAGGGATGGCATTCGCCATACAAAAATCCCTTATCGGACTGGTACTAGCTTCCCCGGTTATTCTCGGAATTGCTTACACAATGCATGACAATGCCTTCGAATTGAGCGGAAAGAATGTTCTGGTTCGAGCAGACTATTTTTATCATTACACTCGCAGTCTTGATGAGTTTGATTTAGGTAATGCGCAGATCGGTTCTTATGAATCGATTCCCACGGCACAGCTCAAATGGCGCCGGAATGGACTGGGATTGCCGGGAGTGAGTGCAGGGCATTTTTCTACGCAAGATGGAAAGGCGATTTTCGTAGCTTTGACGGATCGTTCTCAGGTACTGTATTTGCCAGCGAAGTCAGGAACATCATTGCTGGTGAGTGTGCAGAATCCAAATGCGGTACTTGATGCTTTAAAGCGTGCAAAGTCGACTTCTTAGCTTCGCTTGTCAACCTCATATTGGTGATGTCAAAATTTTTGCGCAACTCCATGAAGTGAAGTCATTTCGCAAATTGGCAGCGGTCTGCGTGCGCTACTTGTGCAAGTTCAACATGTCGATAAAGTTGGTAGGCGCTCGCGTAAAGAGTACATCTAGCCTTTTGAAATTTACCATTAGATAGTCCACAGGTTCTGCATGGGCTTAATTGCATGATGGGGAATGGATCAATCATCAATTGAGCTGGAGTCGACATAACGCGGATGGGATTAACTTTAACAACCTTCGCGTCATCTCTACGTGTCCACAACTGTCCGGTATTTCTGATACGGACAAGTGTTAGTTTTCTCGGTCGGATATATTGTTGAATGAAATCAACTGCTTACACATATCCTTTAGTTGGCACACTTTCTGCTGAAGGCTTGTGTACATTCTAAGTCGAGGTAAGCAGCATGGTGATGCGTTCAACAGTAGTTCAGATTTCAATTCTGCTTTTCAGTTGTTTATTTGTGTCAGCAATTGCAATTGCTCAAACCACCGATCAAGCCTCACCTTCGACTGAGCAAATTGATGCCTATGTTCAGCAAGGGATGCAGCAACTTGCTATTCCAGGAGTTGCACTTGCACTTTTCCGTCATGGCAAAGTCACCCATGTGAAAGGCTTTGGACGTATCGATAGCACGGGTGCGATTGTCAATGCCCAAACACCGTTTCAAATCGGGTCTATTAGTAAGTCATTCGCCGCGCTAGTGGTTTTGCAACTCGCTGATGAGGGGCGATTATCACTAGACGATCCCGTATCAACATATCTTCCCTACTTTCAGACGAATGATAAAACTGCTTCCGACCAAATCAGCATTCGCCATCTACTCAATCACCGTAGTGGTCTGACTACGCTAGAAGGGAATCGTAATCAAGACACGACTTATCGCGGCGCTGATGCGATGGAGCGTGTCATCCGCGATTTTAAGTATGCGCAGTTGTTTGCAAAACCCGGCGCTCGATTTCAGTATTCAAACGCAAACTACATTTTAATCGCTCAATTGATTGAATCCGTAGAGAAAATGCCGTATGAAAAAGTGGTGGAAAATAGGATTTTTGCCAAGCTTGGAATGAAAAATTCTTACATACAAATGGCTAGCGATTCTGTAGAAAGACCGGCATTAGGTCATGCGCAATGGTTTGGTTTTACTGTTGAAAAGAATTTCATAGCAGGAAGATTGATGATGGGCGCTGGTGGTGTAACTAGCAGCGCCGAAGATTTGGCAACCTATCTCGTCGCCATTTTTGAAAATGACCCACGGATTATCTCAAACACACTGGCTAAAGCATTAGCCAAGGAACGAAAAGGTGGCTATGAGTTTGGTTGGGAATTTGATACGGTTGCCGGACAAAGAATTATTTTTCATGGCGGATTAAATCCCGGTTTTCTGGCGATGGTGAAGTACAAGCCACAAACGCGCGAGGGTGTGCTTATTTTGACTAATATGTCGGGCAGTCATGAGGGCAATTTTATCTACGTCGTAACCGATTACGCTCTGGGACTTCCA
>DLGN01000342.1:0-11684 GCA_002482715.1 Oxalobacteraceae bacterium UBA7693 | reverse complement strand
TACTGATATCGCTCCGTCAAATGTCGTTTTATTTAGATTATGGGGAACGTTGGGTTTGATGTGTTTGTTAGCATTAGGTTTTGTCTACTCGGCGGTTAAATTAACTAAGCACTCATCCAAATCTCACACGGCTTCCGTTCTGAAACGATGGTTAAGAATAAGTGTTCCTTCACTTTTCTTAGCTGGACTAAGTTACTTTCTAGCTTTTGTCGTTCCGCAGTTAAGTGGCGTAAACCTGACTGCCGTAGGCATGTTTTACCCCGATCTTCACTTAATGATGGCTATATCGTCAGTGATCGCTTTGCTATGGGCGCTTGCTCGAACCGTGCTTCTGATACGTCAGTGAGCCACTAACCATTTTCTTTGTATTTAGTCTTGCAAAGAAAGGACCCTAGCTTATGCCTTGAATTAATGCCGTCAGATTATTGGCATAGTGTTCGGAATGCGATTTTATGATTGGCAAGGCTCGCCTCGCGCCTTGCAACATGGCTGTCTTTCCAGTATGAGGAAAAGCGAGTAATGCAGCTTCAATATCGCCCGGATATTTATCTTCCATCGCGCATATCACGGTGGCGGCTTGTAGGATGTCTTTATCACTTTTTGCAGATTGATTGATACGCGAAAAGGCTGAAAACAATTTGTGAACAGCAAATCGAGCGGGATTAGGTGTATAGACGGGTATCGCGTAGGTTTTGCTCAAAATGACGGTTGGCATTTTTTCGTCAACTAAATAATCTAGATGAGGTACTCACTCGGCATAGGAGTTCGACTCAGGTATCAAAACGGATTCTCCAGCATCCGAGCCATTCATTAGCAGATCTACCTCGTTGCTTTGGATATTGTCTAGAACATGTGTACTGTGGATATCCGTTTTATGCTTGCCAGGCAAGCCACCAACCTATTGCTTTGAAGGTGTAGCATGTGCATCGTAAAAACGATGATTGAAAAAGGTATCCGATCGTCGCAATCGATTTTCAATTCGGTTCAGCGTGCCAATATGAATGATCTCCTTCGTTTGTGCCCATTGCGATAGATTCTCGATTCAGTGTGATAGGTCGCTTGAAAGGTCGAATAGAGCTGCTTCACCTCTTAATCACTTTGATTGCAACATAATTCTTGCCACATAAAAATTGTAAACATGTGGCAAGAAGGTCTGGACTAGCGTGCATTTTAAGGTCGATGTCTTTTATTACATTGATAAAGATGAAGTTTCGCTAAATTCAAGATTCATAATGCGCAATATGCTCTTGGTTATTGATTACTTACGAAGAAATTGTGTTGCTGAGTTAATCTCACCGCGAATCAAGGTTAGCGCTGCTTTTGATGAATAATTTTGTTTGTTTGCTGATTTTAGTCGTTAGATTTTCAATTTCATCGTGACATGAGAGAATGTATTTTTTATTATTTTGTGGAGAAATACAGTGCATTTCGTCCTTATTCTCTTGGGTATTGTAATTTCGCTTGTTGTAGTTTCGAAACTGATGAGGCAAGCCGCTGCAAACTCGTCACTTGCAGAACTAACGCCGAGTCAGCGAACAGCTCTACAAAACACGTCTCCGATTTCCATTGTTTATCTTGCCAGTGGAAAACTCTTTTATAAAGAGGCAAATGCTGGCGTTGAGCAGGTGCAAAGTCCTTATGTGCAAGAGATGATCGATAAGATGGAGCGCAATAAAGAGCGGCACGCTTGGAAAGAAAATACGAGCTTTAGTGTATCTGCGAACGGCGGCATGCGGCAGTTTGATAAAGACAATCCACACATCGTTGCGACTTCGATGTTGTTTACGAGTTCTAAGGATCTTCTTTATTTTCTAAAAGATGATGTGATGGGTGGCTTGTTTTCTATGGATTTGCAGACATACGAGGAAAAACGTATTTTGCATAAACAGAACTTGTCTTTGAGTGACCTGAGTTTAGACACCTCGGGTGAGAAAATTTTATGCACGTCCAACTGTAAAGATGGTTCAACGAACATAGCGATCATCAATCGTGATGGTGGTCAATTTACGTCACTGACGGGCGGCGATACTCTGGACAGTGCACCAGCATGGATACCCGGTGTAGAAAACCAAATTCTGTATCAATCCGCAGGTTTGGCTCGCGCGCCGAGCGGTTATATTGTCGCAGTAGGAAATTCTTGCATACAGATGTTGGATATGAAAACCAGCAAGGTGACACCTGTGATGGATGATCCGCAGTTTGATTACCTTCATCCACGTGTTTGCTTGAAAGGGAACTTGCACTTTATACGTCGACCATACGAGGGGCAAAAAACTGATGTAAGCGCTGTGATCTTGGATACCTTATTTTTCCCTTTCCGTTTACTGCGAGCCGTATTTCATTACTTGAACTTCTTTTCAATGATGTATAGCCGTAAGCCCTTGACCAGTGCTTCAGGGCCTGTAGTTAATGCCGACTTGAAAGAAATAATATTGAAAGGTAAACGCATTGACGCTGAAAAAGCCTTGCGCAGCGCAGGTATGGTACATGGTGTTCCTTCGCTCGTTCCTAATACTTGGCAATTGATTTCTCGTGATCGGCAGGGTCACGAGCAAATACTGGCAACCAATGTGGTTGCTTACGAGATTACAGCCGATGGCAATATAGTGTATTCCAACGGTCGCGGCGTGTTCTTGTTAGAGAAAGGTAGTCAGGCGAGTTTGATTATGAAAGCAGATTTGATTGAGGAGTTGGCTGTCAATCTGATGTAGTAGTTTGTACCACTTGTACCCGTCCAGAATTTCGATAATTCGAGCGGGTACAAGAGTTCGAACATAATTAGGACTCTAACATCTCCAACTCAATCAACTCCTGTATCGTCTGCCGACGACGTATCAAACGCACCCCATCACCATCCACCAAGACCTCAGGAATCAAAGGTCGTGAATTGTAATTTGACGACATGCTTGCACCGTATGCGCCTGCATCATGGAAGACGATCAGATCGCCGACTTCACACGGAGGCAAATCTTGATGCGTGACCACACCACCTTCTTCTTGGGTGAACACATCACCCGATTCACATAAAGGACCTGCGACCACGGTTGGGCGTAAGGAACCGGTGCGCAATTTACCGTCGGTGGTATGAGCACTGATGCGGTGATAGCTGCCATACATGGATGGACGCACTAAGTCATTAAAGCCTGCATCGACGAAGATAAAATAATTACTGCCGACTTGTTTTTGCGCGCGTAGTTCTGAAATCAAGATGCCTGATTGTGCGACTAAGAAGCGACCTGGTTCAATTTCCATACTGATTTTGTGACCAAGGTGCGCTTCGATTTGTTGTCGTGCTTTGTCCCAGATCTCGAAGTAATGTGCTGTATCCACTTCCGGTTCGCCAGCTTGGTAGGGAATCGATAAGCCACCACCAATGGAAATCGCTTGTAGATCGAGCGGACAAGCTTTTACTTGATTGATCATGGCATCGCAGACGCTTTGTAAGTGATCGTAATCCACACCTGAGCCTATGTGCATGTGTAAGCCGACTAGCTGCAAACCATATTGTTGAATCAATGCATAAGCTTGCGGAAGTTCTTCATGCCAGATGCCGTGTTTGCTTTGCTCTCCACCGGTATTGGTTTTGCGACTGTGTCCGTGACCAAAGCCAGGGTTGATGCGGAGCCAGACAGGATGACCTGGCTTGGTTTGCCCGAGTTGTTCTAACATCTGTGGTGAACCGCAGTTGACTGGAATATTCAGTTCCACCACGCGTTTGAGGGCTTGGCGATCGAGTAAGTCGGCGGTGAACACTATTGGTGCATGTTCATGCTTTGTAGTTGGATCAAAGCCTGCCACCAAGGCGCGTTCGACTTCGCCTAACGAAACTGAATCCACCAATACGCCTTGTTCGCGCATTAAGCTGAGGATATGGATGTTGCTGCAAGATTTTTGTGCGAAGCGAATGACATCGAATTGGCGAAGCTGTGCAATCTGTGCACGTATCATCGCTGCATCATAGGCCCAACAAGGGGTTTGATAGTCTTGAGCAATTTGTTGAATTTGTTGCGCGTTGATGGCGTTCGGCATGGTTGTCTTTCGAAAAATTTTGCATTTGAGAAGCATTACTGTAGCGCGTACAATGCAGAAACGACATGGGGATTTAACGGAGAAACTGGGCTTTCACCATGAATTCAACAGAAATCACAAGGTTTGGCTTATGAATCAAAAAATTGACCAATTTGACAAAAAAATCCTGCAACTATTGCAAGAAGATGCCCGTATGTCACATGCAGAAATTGGACGGCAAGTCCACCTGAGCCCGCCCGCGGTATCCGAGCGCATTAAGCGCTTAGAAGCCAATCGGGTGATTCGCGCTTATCGTGCAGATATTAATCCTAAAGCATTGGGCTATGACATTACGGCGATGATACGCGTTTCAACCCAACAAGGCCGCCCCTATGTAGAGTATGTGGCTAACTGTCCTGAGATTATTGATTGTTATACCGTCACTGGTGAAGATGGTGCGGTGATGCGGGTATTGGCAACCGACGTCGATCATCTGCAACGGATTATTAATGAGCTCAATGCCTTTGGATCGACTTCAACTGCCATTGTGTTGACCACGCATGTGGCGGGCAAATCGATTGCTGTGCCAAATGTGGAATGAACTGTTTTAGTTGTCCACAGCTGTCCATAGGCGCATGTTTGGACAAGTGCGGACACTGCTTTGTATTGAACACATAAACGCTAAATCTATATAAATCAATGTCTTAGAGCGAAATTTTCCTGTGGCACGCTTCCTGCTAAAGAGTTAAACATTCGATTAACTTTAGGCAGGAACCACATGATTCGAGATACCTCAGGTCAAGACGCAATGATTGCAGCGCCACCAGTATGGCGTCGAAAAAAAATATGGATAATCAGCTTATGCGCTATCGCTTTCTTGATCATTTGCTTTGCACTCTTACGTGCTTATGGCAATAGTTCGAAATCGATTAACAGCGCGCGCATTAAAGTAGCACAAGTCACGCGCGGTACCTTGGTGCGCGATGTCGCTGTCAATGGCCGCATGGTTGCTGCGATCAGTCCCACCTTATATTCCACCGCATCTAGTACGGTGACTTTAAAAGTCAAAGCCGGCGACATGGTGAAAAAGGGCGATATCGTCGCCGAACTAGAATCGCCTGATCTGACTAGCTTACTCAAGCGCGAACAAGCCAATTACGATCAACTGGAAGCCGAAGTTGCACGTCAAAAAATCCTCGCCCGCAAACAAAAACTGATCGCACGTCGGGATGCAGATCAGGCCGAGATTGAGCGCATCACTGCCGCGCGTACTTACGAACGTTTTGAGAAAGCCGGCCCTTCAGGTGTGATTTCTAAAATTGATTACATGCGTGCCCAAGATGCTTTGAAGACGGCTGAAATTCGCGCAAAACATGCAGAGGCCGCGACGGGTTTAGAAAATGAAGACGTCGATCTGAATCTTAAAACCAAGAGTGCACAGTTAGAACAACAACGTTTGGTACGTGATGATGCCAAACGCAAAGTTGACGAGCTCAAGCTCAAAGCCCCAGTCGATGGCATGGTCGGTACCTTATCGGTGGCGAATCGGAGTGTCGTTGCAGCGAATACCGCGTTAATGACCTTGGTCGATCTATCTCAGCTCGAAGTGGAATTAGAAATTCCAGAAACTTATGTGGCAGATTTAGGTTTAGGCATGACTGCTGAGATCACGATTAATGGTGTGACGACCAAAGGAAAATTATCCGCCTTGTCACCTGAAGTGGTGAAAAACCAAGTCTTAGCAAGAGTACGTTTTGAAGGCACCCAACCATCGGGTTTGCGTCAAAGCCAACGAGTCTCAGCACGACTCTTAATTGAAGAAAAACCGAATGTCTTGATGTTGGCTCGCGGGCCCTTTGTTGAGAGCGAAGGCGGTCGGTTTGTCTACGTTGTCGAAAACAATATCGCAGTACGTCGTCCATTTAAATTAGGTGCGACCAGTATTTCTGCGGTTGAGATTGTGGATGGTTTAAAGCTAGGCGATAAGGTCGTCGTCGCTGGTACCGATCAGTTTGAAAATGCAGAAAAAATCTCTTTGAATAATTAATCTTTAAAACCGAATTTAAGAAAAGGAAATGCCATGTTACACATGAAAAATCTGAGCAAAGTTTATCGTACGCATATGATAGAAACCCATGCTTTGCGTGGATTTGAAATTCACGTTAAGCAAGGTGAATTTGTGACGGTGACTGGCCCTTCAGGGTCAGGTAAAACCACCTTCTTAAATATCGCTGGATTGTTAGAAGATTTTACCGGTGGTGAATATTTTCTAGATGGTGTCAACGTGACAGGTATGAACGACAACGCCCGCACGCGTTTGCGCAATGAAAAGCTGGGCTTTATTTTTCAGGGCTTTAATTTAATTCCTGATTTGAATTTGTTTGATAACGTCGATGTACCTTTACGCTATCGTGGCTTTGCTGCAAAAGAGCGCAAAGAGCGGATCGAAGACGCTTTAGCGCAAGTGGGATTGGCTTCGCGCATGAAGCATTATCCCGCCGAGCTGTCAGGCGGGCAGCAGCAACGTGTGGCGATTGCACGTGCCTTGGCTGGTTCCCCGCGCTTGCTACTTGCCGATGAACCAACCGGTAATCTGGACACACAAATGGCGCGTAGCGTGATGGAATTGCTGGAAGAAATTAATGCCAGAGGCACGACGATTTTGATGGTCACCCATGATCCTGAATTAGCACTACGTTCACAACGGAATGTGCATATCATTGACGGTCAGGTTTCTGATCTGGTGCGTAAAACACCGAGCTTGGTGGTAGAGCATCAGAATGTTGAAACCAATCTGCACATTGCATAAAAGGCGGAACGATTATGTTGACTTACTATTTTTTTCTGGGCTTGCGTAGCTTAAGACGCAATCCAGCATTGACCGCTTTGATGATATTGACGCTGGCGATTGGCGTAGCAGCCAGTGTTTCGACACTCACTATTTTACATGTGATGTCCGGTGATCCTATTCCGCAAAAGAGTGATCGCCTGTTCACCGCTATTCTTGATGTTGGGCAGAAGGAAGGTTACACACCGGGTGATGAACCGAATGACCATCAATTTACATATAAAGACATAAGTAATCTTCTCGAAAGCAAGCAAGGCGTACGTCGTGCTGCAATGTACGGGATTGAGGCAACAGCAGAGCCTGCACGTAAAGATTTGGGTGCCATCTCGATGGAAGGTTTAGCCGTGACAGCCGATACGTTTGCCATGTTTGAGATTCCCTTTGTTGTTGGACAAGGATGGCAAGCCTCTGAAGATAAAAACTCTGCGGATGTAGTGGTTCTAAGTAAAAAAATGGCAGAAAAGTTTTTTGGTACAGCGAACCCTGTGGGGCAAAAACTTCGTATGTTGAAAGGTGATTTCACGGTGATAGGTGTTGCCGATGACTGGGCGCCCAAGCCAAAATTCTACATCTTTAATGGCCGTGAGGCTGCATTTGTTGAAGAGCCTGATTTCATACTGCCTTTGAGCAATGCGATTCGCCGTGAAACTGCGCATAGTGGGAGTATGGGCTGTACTTCACGTTCAGATCCGGGTTGGGAAGGGCGTTTAAACTCTGAGTGCACTTGGTTTCATTTTTGGTTCGAATTGAAATCACCAAGTCAACGCGCTGAATTACAAAATTATTTGGATAGCTACGCAGCTGAGCAGTTCAAGTTAGGGCGCTTCCAACGTCAGGCAAAAAATCGCTTGTTTAATGTGCGTGAATTTTTGGTCGAAATGCAAGTGATTGGGGACGATAGTCGCTTGTCGGCTTGGTTGGCATTTGGTTTTCTTTTGCTTTGTTTGGTCAATACGGTGGGTTTATTGTTGGCGAAGTTTTCAGTGCGAGCGTCAGAGGTCGGTGTCAGACGCGCACTGGGTGCGTCACGTAAGGAGATATTTACCCAGTTCTTGATTGAGACCGCGGTGGTCGGTTTGGTCGGCGCGTTGTTAGGCGTGTTACTAGCAGCAGGAGCTTTGCAACTCATTGCTTTGCAATCGAAAGCACTGGCTGTCGTCGCACACATGGATTGGGCGATGTTAGGCTTGACTTTCTTCATGTCGGTGAGTGCAGCGATGATTGCCGGTCTGTTGCCTACTTGGCGTGCATGTCAGGTGACACCAGCAATTCAACTTAAATCGCAATAAAGAAGAGAGCAACAATCATGAAAACATTATTTGAACTACGTCCCATTTTTTCCGCATTGATGCGCAATAAGTTGGGTCCCGTGTTAGTCGCTTTGCAGGTGGCATTAAGTTTGGCGATACTGGTGAATGCGATTTATATTGTTAATCTACGTCTTGATGTAGCCGCCCGCCCTAGTGGTATTGCCGATGAGCTTGAGGTTTTTAGGGTTAATGTTAGAAATCAGATTTTGGGCGGACATGAAGATCAACTCGCTTTGCAAAAGCGTGAAGCCGATACGATACGTGCGGTCCCTGGTGTAGTGTCAGTCGCACGTGTTAGCTCCTTTCCTGTTTCGCGTTCAGGTAGCAATAATTCGGTGGCTATTGATCGCAAGCAGGCGGTACAAACTGCAACAAGCGGGATATTTGTGTCCCCAGATTCACTTGTCAAGACTTGGAAATTACGTTTGGTTGAAGGGCAAGATTTTCAGGCAGGTGATTTTTTAGAGGTGAACCCTAATGTCGACGGTGGCTTCGTAAAAAAAGTGATAGTTAGTAAAGCTTTAGCACAGAAACTATTTCCAGGACAGTCGAACTTCGTAGGGAAAGAGTATTTCTTTGGGACCGGGAGTAACGCTAATGGCGTAACCATTATAGGCGTAGTCGAAACTTTGCAAACTTCTGGCGCTCAGTCTACACCGAACGGTGAATTTGCTACGATTATGCCTGCGCGTGTGACTGGCCAAATCTGGGACGGTTATGCAGTACGTGCCGAAGCGGGACAGCGTGATCGTGTGATGAAAGAAGTGGAAGAAGCTCTACGTAAAGCATCAGCTACACCGATCTACGTCAAAGCAACGAGTATGGAGAAATTTCGTGACGATCGCTATCGTAGTGAAAAAGGCTTGGCTTGGATGTTGCTCGCGGTAAGTGCCTTGTTGGTCGTCGTGACTGCCAGTGGTATCGTCGGTATGAGTACCTTATGGGTAGCACAGCGTCGCAAACAAATTGGTATTCGCCGTGCTTTAGGTGCGAGACGTATCGATATTCTGACTTATTTCATCGCTGAAAATTGGTTGATTACGACGGGCGGTATTGTATTTGGGATTGCCCTAGCACTTGGCTTGAATCAGGTATTGGTGGGACAATTTGAATTACCGAAACTACCAGTATCTTATCTGCTTCTGTCGCCGTTACTATTTTGGATGTTAGGTGTCATTGCTGTGTATGCACCAGCCTGGAGAGCGGCAAGTATTTCGCCAGCAACCGCGACCCGTGGGGTATAGTGTTCCATTGAATGTGACGAAACAAAAACCATTATTCTGAACTGATATTTTCGAACTCGTAGGGCGGGTGAAACCCGCGCTGTTCATAGGTCGAGCTTGCTTGCATCACGTCCTGGCGGCGCGGGTTGCACCCGCCCTACAAAAGATCGCGATTTAGACATCACACTCTGCGCTTTGTTTGACTATTTAAACATAAAGAACTTATGAAACTCTCACTCGCACCACTGTCTTATTACTGGTCTAAAGAAGCTACGATGCGCTTTTATGTGGAGGCGATGCACTGGCCTGTGGATGTTATTTATCTGGGTGAAGTCGTTTGTTCGCGTCGGCATGTAATGCGTTTGCCGGATTGGATTAGTTTGGCGAAAGCTTGTCGTGATGCGGGTAAGCAGGTGGTACTCTCAAGCTTAACTTTGATCGATAACGAAGCTGATCGACGTGCCATGCACAAACTAATCGATGCCGCAGCAGCCGACAATTTACTGATCGAAGCCAATGATTTTAGTGCTGTGCGTGCGATGCAAGGACGCCCCTTTGTCGCTGGCCCGCATTTAAATGTCTATCACACCGGCACCTTAAACTGGTTGCGTGATTTAGGTGCGATGCGCTTTACGCCACCAATAGAATTAAGCGGTGCCGATCTGGCTGCCTTACAGGCACAACGTCCAGAAGGTTTAGAGACCGAAGTCCAAGTGTGGGGACGCATGGCACTTGCCTTCTCTTCCCGTTGTTTCACTGCCCGCCATCACAGACTGCGCAAAGATAATTGCGAGTTTCGCTGTGAACACTATCCCGATGGATTGGCGTTACAAACCCGCGAGCACAGCGATTTCTTAACTATCAATGGCATACAAACTCAAAGCGCAAATTGCCTTGATTTAAGCCCACAAATTCCTACTCTCAAAAATCTGCAAGTCGATGTCATGCGTCTGCAGGTGCAGTCCAATAATATGGAAAAAATCGTCCACGCCTTCGATACCGCACGTCGCCGTGAACAATCGGCGGTGATTGAGCCTAACTTGCTGCCGCCGCAATCGGAACGCTGCAACGGCTATTGGAACGGCAGTTCCGGCATGCAATGGCAAACAATACCGATTCAAGCAATTTAAATTTATTCTATGATGAACTTCACTGATTTTCGCTTTCCCACCGTATTTGGAAAAATCGGCCGACGCCTGCCCTCACCTGTGGCGGGCGCGCCCTTAATGTTGATGTTAGAGCTGGCGCGCCAGCGCAGCTGGCTGATAGCTCCAGAAAATCTCTATGGAAGAACGTTTCAAATCCACGTCGAAGATCTTGGCTTACGCCTGTGCTTTCGTTGCGAGAATGGTCGCTTTAAAGCCATCCAACAGCAAGCCACCGACGTCAGCCTCAGCGCCTGTGCAATGGATTTTTTAAAGCTGGCCACAGCCCTGGAAGATGCCGATACTTTATTCTTCCGTCGTCGTTTAAGAATCGAAGGTAATACGGAGTTAGGGATTGCGGTGAAATACTGGATCGATGCTAGTGAACGTCCGGCTTGGTTGAATCGGCTTGCGGAAAAAATCGGTGCACAAGTAGTGTAAGGTCCAAGCCCCAGTAAGGTGTGCCGTGCGCGCCAAACATTTGTAACAATCATCATAGTCGTTCACTGCTGAAGCATGGTGCGCATGGCGCACCCTACAAAATCTTACCTCTCCGACGGATCGTCAGCTGTATTTAGACCGTAGGGTGCGCCGTGCGCACCAAACCTTTGCAACAATCATCAAGGTTGGTTGTTGCCGGGACATGGTGCACATGGCAAACCCCACGAAAAATACTGCAAATATTAATTGACTAAAACTTAATATCAAAGCACTCTTCATATTTTTTGCCATTAAGATATGTCCAACTATCGACGCGCCTACACTCCCGGTGCGAGCTATTTTTTTACCGTCGTCAGCCATGCCCGCAAGCCCATCTTTTTAGAAGAACAAATTCGTCAAGCATTGCGCGAGGCAATCGCGTCAACGCGAAACCATTACCCATTTATTATCGATGCATGGGTCTTGCTACCTGATCACATGCATTGCATCTGGACCTTACCAAACGACGATCATCATTTCTCAAAACGCTGGAGCATGATCAAACGACAGGTTTCTCAAGCATGTGCTGGAAATGTTCCACCTCCTCATTTATCAAGTTCTCGCAACAAGCGTAGAGAAAGCAATTTATGGCAAAGAAGATTCTGGGAACACCAAATCCGTGATGAAGATGATTTCCAACGTCATGTTGATTATATTCATTGGAACCCTG
>DLGN01000040.1 GCA_002482715.1 Oxalobacteraceae bacterium UBA7693 | reverse complement strand
CCTTCCCCTTGAAGGGGAAGGAGTGTTCATCGGCGAATATCATCATTAGTACCGGAACGTTCCCTCCCCTTCAAGGGGAAATTGGTGGGGTTTCGCAAAGCTCGCTTTGCGCCATCAATTTCTAAGCCGCTTGCAAGCGGCGCGGTGGACAGCTAGGGTGGGGATGGGTTTCTGTTCAACGCCATCTTCGTCAATTCAATTTGCCGATAAATTTCTTCCAGCACATTTTCCAACTCCTCAATCACCTGATTATTCCAAAATCGTAAAACAAGATAACCAGCATTTTGTAAACACTGAGTTCTGTACGCGTCATAAGTTTGAGTATTCACATGCTGAGAGCCATCCAGTTCAATAACTAACTTCAACTCCAAACACACGAAATCCAGAACGAAATTCAAGAACGGATGTTGTCTGCGAAATTTCACACCCAATTGTTCACCACGCAAACGTGACCACAATAGACGTTCCACATCTGTCATCTACTTTCATAGCGCACGTGCATTCAACGTGATTTCGGAATTGGAAACGTTACGCATATACGCTACCCCCCACCAATCGCCCGCACCACATCCACCTGATCGCCAGCTTGCAGTGTGTGTTGCTGCCACTCCGCGCGGCGTATCACTTGACGATTAACGGCAACGGCAATCGCCTGATTACCTAATTGCAGTTCAGTAATCAGGTTATGTAAATCGATGGCTGAAGACAAAACACGTGGCTCGCCATTGAGCTGAATTTTCATCACAATTTCCATCGCAGCACCTAAGATTTTTTATAGATTTCTGCACCGGATTTCACAAACTCAATCGCTTTGACTTCCATGCCTTTTTTCAAGGCGTCGATTTCGCTAATACCTTGCGTCGCCGCATAATCACGTACTTCTTGCGTGATTTTCATAGAACAAAAATGCGGGCCGCACATGGAGCAAAAATGCGCGACTTTGGCGGAATCTTTCGGCAAAGTTTCGTCGTGGAATTCACGTGCTTTATCAGGATCTAAACCGATATTAAATTGATCTTCCCAACGGAATTCAAAACGCGCTTTCGACAGAGCATTATCACGAATTTGTGCCCCCGGATGTCCCTTCGCCAGGTCGGCGGCATGGGCTGCGATTTTGTACGTAATGATGCCGTCTTTCACGTCGACTTTATTCGGCAAACCCAGATGTTCTTTCGGCGTGACGTAACACAGCATCGCCGTGCCATACCAACCGATTTGTGCTGCGCCTATGCCGGAAGTGATGTGGTCGTAACCCGGTGCGATGTCCGTCGTGAGTGGCCCCAGCGTATAAAACGGTGCCTCATGACATTGCTCTAATTGCAGATCCATATTCTCTTTAATCAGATGCATAGGAACATGGCCTGGACCTTCGATCATCACTTGTACATCGTGTTTCCAGGAGATCTGCGTGAGTTCACCCAAGGTTTTTAATTCCCCCAACTGTGCCTCATCATTCGCATCGTAAATGGAACCCGGGCGCAAACCATCGCCTAAGGAGAACGACACGTCGTAGGATTTCATGATCTGACAGATGTCTTCGAAATGCTCGTACAAGAAACTTTCTTTGTGATGAGCGAGACACCATTTCGCCATGATAGAACCACCACGTGAAACGATGCCGGTCATCCGTTTCGCCGTCATGGGTACGTACTGCAAACGCACGCCTGCGTGGATCGTGAAATAATCCACGCCCTGCTCTGCTTGTTCGATCAAAGTATCACGGAAGATTTCCCAAGTCAGATCTTCAGCCTTGCCATTTACTTTTTCTAATGCCTGATAAATCGGTACGGTACCGATAGGTACTGGTGAATTACGAATGATCCATTCGCGGGTTTCGTGGATGTGTTTTCCGGTCGACAAATCCATCACATTATCGCCACCCCAACGTATCGCCCAAGTCATCTTTTCGACTTCTTCACCGATGGAGGAAGTCACGGCGGAGTTACCGATATTCGCGTTAATTTTGACTAAGAAATTGCGACCGATAATCATCGGTTCAACTTCCGGATGATTGATATTCGCAGGAATAATGGCACGGCCACGGGCAATTTCATCACGCACAAATTCTGGCGTAATTTGCGCAGGAATCGATGCACCGAAAGATTGTCCCGGATGCTGGCGGCCCATCATGGCAGCGAGTTTTTCTCCCATAGGGCCGGAGTTTTTGAGGTTTTCCAAATACTCTTGACGGCGCATATTTTCACGGATCGCCACGTATTCCATTTCTGGTGTGACGATGCCTTGTCGGGCGTAATGCATTTGCGTGACTTTCCGGCCTTGCAGTGCGCGACGTGGTTTGCGTTGCAGATTAAAGCGCAGCTCGTGCAGCTTAGGATCGTGCAAGCGTTCTATGCCATATTCGGAACTCGGACCAGCTAATTCTTCAGTGTCATTGCGTTCTGCAATCCAAGCACCACGCACAGACGCTAAACCTGAGCGGATATCAATTTTCACATCAGGATCGGTATAAGGACCCGAAGTATCATAGACGTAAATAGGGGGATTTTTTTCTGCACCAAACATCGCAGCTGTATCGGCTTTCGAGATTTCACGCATAGGAACGCGAATGTCAGGACGACTGCCAGAAACGTAGATTTTGCGAGAATTCGGTAAGGCTTGAATAGCGGCTTCGTCGACCTTGGCGGTGGCAGACAAAAATTGTGGGTTGGCGTTCATTTGGCTCCTTTGCTTTATTGATGGCGCGGAGCCAGCAAAGGAGTTTCCAATTTGAGCGATGACACACCTCACATTCAGGTGGCATCACGGCTTTGGCTGCTTCCCTTCGCTGGCATTATCCAGATCAGGTTCAAGGGTATTTCTCACCCGACAAAAACAAACTTGTCAGGACCCCTAGCGTTTAAAAATCATTAGCAATAGTAATATTGCCGCCGCATTATATCTGCGATTGAATTAAATTACCAAATACTTCGTTTTTATTGCGTAGCAGCTTGATAGCCGCTCACTGTGATCGGAGCCAGATCTTGTAGCGGCCCGAGAACCTCGATAATTTCCACCATATTATCTTTGATCGCGGCAGCCAAATCATGAGTTAAAGTTGGCAATGCATCTTCATGCGACACCAATAATCGCGCCAAGCCATAGGCGCGATTTCGACCATGTGTTTTGCCCAGATACAAAGCCATGTCGGCAATTTGCAATGCACGTTCCCAATCACAAAACTCCTCTGGCACATCTGAGAATGGCACAGAAATGAAGCCCGCTGTAACGGTAACAGGAATGACCAAAGCCTCATGTGTAAATGGCTTTTCGCCTATGGCCCGTAACACACGCTCTACCAAGCTCGTAATTTGTTCAGGATTAGATTTCGGTGAATAAATTAAGAATTCTTCCCCACCCCACCGCATCACCATATCTTCATCACGCACCACAGCTTTCAAGCGTGCAGCCACTTCTTTTAAAACGACGTCACCAACCGCGTGTCCCCAAGTATCATTGATATTTTTGAAGTGATCGATATCCATCAACACCATGCAATCAGGATTACGATAAGAACC
Organism: Oxalobacteraceae bacterium UBA7693; assembly: GCA_002482715.1. Classification (GTDB taxonomy): domain Bacteria; phylum Pseudomonadota; class Gammaproteobacteria; order Burkholderiales; family Burkholderiaceae_D; genus Undibacterium. The sequence continues at coordinate 6,920 of DLGN01000040.1, read as the reverse complement.
TTCTCGACGTTCATTCTCAACCCGACCAGTGCGATTCACCATCAAATTAATAAATGAACGACGATTATGTAAGCCAGTTAAAGCATCGCGTACGGCATGGAATTCCAATTGCGAATTCACTTCTTGCAATTGCTCATTCAACTTTTTGCTACGACGATACAGCATATAGATAAAACATCCTGCAAGGATGCCGACCAACGAAGCAAGCAAAGCGACCATATGTTGCAAGCGGTGGTTTTTAATATCCGCATCTTTTAAGGCATTGTCTTTCGCCAAAATCTCGATCTGCCGTTTTCTTTGTTCGCTATCAAATTCTTCCTGCAAAGCGGCAACTGCTTTGGCGCGATCGGATTGAAAAATCTCGTCACTGAGTTTTTGTTGCTGACGCACTTGTTCCAAAGCTTCTTTATATAAGCCAGCCGCTTCGTACATGTGCGAGAGCTCACCAATAATTGTTTCCACGTCGGATTTCGCGTGATTCTTATCAAAAAAATCGATGCTTTCTTTGACTAAATCGCCACCTGGCTTGGTCTTGCCTTGATAGCCCAGCGCCAACCCAAGATTGACTTTAGCACCAGCGATCCCCCAACTGTCTTCCATGGCCTCTGACTTTGTCATCGCGTCACGGGCATACGATTCTGCTCGCTTGTAATCTTTTTTAATCAGGTATTGGTCTGCGATATTGAACAAAGCCAACGCGACAAAATACGGCAGCTTTTCTTCTTGCGCAACTTTCAAAGCATTTTCATATTCTTTCAATGCTTCGTCATTGCGTTTCAGGCTGCTCAATGCAACCCCACGAGAAATCGAGATCTCTACAAAAGCTTTTGGAGCAAGGCTGGCCGAAGAAACCGAGAGCGCCTCGGTCGTGGCAGTTAAGGCTTTTTCAGGATCTTTCATTTGCAGATATAAACCTGAAATTAATCCCCAAGTCGCCATTTTGGCCTGCACTTGCCGACGCGGAAGCTGATCGCTCAATTTGAGCATATCCAAATACTGCTTGAGCGCCTGATCAAAGCGGAAGTTACTACTATAAAAAACCGCTAAAGTGGCGCGATAACGAAACTGTGCATTGACGTTGTTACTATTGGCAACAACATCGGCCAACTTCTCTAAATGAGCAACAGCGGTTGCGAAACCGGATTTTTCAAAAATATCATAGGCTTCATAAATCTCTAAAATTAATAAGGCATCTTTTAGCTTGACCTGTTTAGCAAGATCTTCCAACTCTTTGATAGTTTGCTTGCCCAGTTTCGTATTGCCCGCATCAAAATACAAACTACTCAACACGGATAAAATTTCGAGACGAATTGCAGGCGAAGTATCTGCCGGAAGTTTGTTCTTAAACGCTAATAATTGACGCAAACCCTCTTCATTATTTCGATCGGACAAAGTTTGTATCGTATCAAGCTCTTGCATGAGCGCTTGATCGCCGGCTTGGTCAGCCTTCGCTGCGAAAGACAGACTGATCAATACGATAATCGCAAAAATTTGCCATAAAACATAATGTTTTAAGCCACTAAAAACACTTACTTGTCTGTTGCTGAGTACAGCAGATAGATGGAAAAAGTGTTTCATGCGTTTATCACCTCGTTCACGTTACTTTTGTGCGCACGAAAAATGCATTCGCGGTCAAAGAACCTGGCGCAGTTTGCCTGTCTATTTTTCTAATGTGCAGAGGCATCTATGCTAGCATTTTCCCAAAAGCATCATTGCTTTTTTTTGTTAGACTCTCTCGAATATGCGACAGATTTAGAGGGATTACACGACTTCCGCTACCTATTAAACTATTTTTAACAGTTTTTTTAGATCCATTTTCAATATTGCTTTTTAAATTACTTACTCCATATTTCAAACACATATCAAACGCATATTTCAGCCCAAAACCATCTCCAACATTCTTCATCACAAAATGTCTTCTACAAGACAAAACACACAATTGAACATCGCAATCGAAAATTTGCCCCATCCGCAGTAGAAAATCAGCGCGATTATTTCTGGTAACACGACACACTCATTTATAATCAAGGGTTTCGCCATACCAATACCCGAACCTAGGCATCTTCTTCAAAGCTTGCGTTCGTACTAACTGAGAGTTTGCACATATCATGGAATTAGCTAAGTCTTTTGAACCCGCCAACATCGAATCCTTTTGGCGTACCGAATGGGAAAAGCGCGGATACTTCGCCGCGTCTACCGATGAATCCAAACCTTCATTTAGTATCCAACTGCCGCCACCCAACGTCACTGGCACTTTGCACATGGGTCATGCGTTCAACCAAACGATTATGGATGGCTTGACGCGTTACTACCGTATGCGCGGCCATAACACGGCATGGGTACCAGGCACCGATCACGCCGGTATCGCAACGCAAATCGTGGTGGAACGTCAGCTCGATGCACAAAAGATTTCTCGTCACGATTTAGGCCGCGAAAAATTCTTAGAAAAAGTCTGGGAATGGAAAGAAAAATCTGGCTCCACCATCACTGGTCAAATGCGCCGCATGGGCGCGTCTGCTGATTGGAATCGTGAATACTTCACGATGGATGCAGAACGTTCGAAAACCGTCACAGAAGTCTTCGTACGTTTGGTAGAGCAAGGCTTGATCTATCGCGGCAAACGTTTGGTGAACTGGGACCCAGTCTTGGGTACAGCAGTATCGGATTTGGAAGTCGTATCGGAAGAAGAAGACGGCTCGATGTGGCACATCCGTTATCCATTCGCAGACGGCAGCGGTCATTTGACAGTCGCGACGACACGTCCAGAAACTTTGTTAGGTGACGTGGCGGTAGCGGTTGATCCAACCGATGAGCGTTACACCGCTTTCGTCGGCAAGATGCTGAAACTGCCTTTGACCGATCGTGAAATCCCCGTCATCGCCGATAGCTATGTCGACAAAGAGTTCGGCACTGGCTGTGTGAAGATCACACCAGCACATGACTTCAACGATTACGCCGTTGGCCAACGTCACAATTTGGCATTGATCAGCATCTTAACTTTAGATGCCAAGATCAATGAGAATGGCCCGGCAGTTTATCAAGGCATGGATCGCTTCGTCGCACGTAAACAAATGGTCGCCGATCTCGATGCGCAAGGTTTGCTCGAATCTGTAAAGCCACACAAATTGATGGTGCCACGTGGCGACCGCACGAACGTCGTGATCGAACCGATGTTGACCGATCAATGGTTTATGGCGATGAGCAAAGCTGCGCCTGAAGGAACGCACTTCCCAGGCAAATCGATTGCCGAAGTCGCACTCGAAAAAGTGGCGAATGGTGAAGTGAAATTCGTACCAGAAAACTGGAGCACCACTTACAACCAATGGCTGAACAATATTCAAGACTGGTGTATCTCTCGCCAATTGTGGTGGGGTCATCAAATCCCAGCATGGTATGGTGGGAACGGTGAAATTTTCGTCGCGCGCGATGAAGCAGAAGCCAAAGCAAAAGCTGCTGCTGCTGGTTACACGGGCGCTTTAAACCGTGACAACGACGTACTCGATACCTGGTTCTCGTCTGCTTTAGTACCATTCTCCACCATGGGTTGGCCAGAACTCACCGTTGATGCGAAACTGTTCTTACCATCTTCTGTGTTGGTAACTGGCTTTGACATCATCTTCTTCTGGGTAGCGCGTATGGTCATGATGACCGCGCACTTCACTGGCAAGGTGCCATTCCACACGGTCTATGTGCACGGCTTGGTGCGCGATTCTAGCGGCCAAAAAATGTCCAAGTCCAAAGGCAATACCTTAGACCCTATCGATTTGATCGACGGTATCAGCGTCGATGACTTGGCAGCAAAACGCACCATTGGCTTAATGAATCCAAAACAAGCAGCCAGCATCGACAAAGCCACGCGCAAAGAATTCGCTGACGGCATTCCTGCCTACGGCACAGACGCTCTGCGCTTCACGATGGCAAGCTATGCCTCACTCGGCCGCAACATCAATTTCGATTTAGGTCGCTGCGATGGTTATCGTAACTTCTGCAACAAATTGTGGAACGCGACACGCTTTGTCTTGATGAACACCGAAGGTCAGGATTGCGGTTTCACAGGCACACCGACAGACAATGATCTGGACTATTCACAAGCTGACAAATGGATCATCTCCACGCTGCAACGTACAGAAGCAGAATTAGAAAAAGGTTTTGCTGACTACCGCTTCGACAATATCGCCTCCGCCATTTACAAGTTTGTATGGGATGAATACTGCGATTGGTATTTGGAAGTAGCAAAAGTCCAAGTACAACAAGGCACACCAGCGCAGCAACGTGCAACACGTCGTACTTTGTTACGCGTGTTAGAAGTCACGCTACGTATGGCACACCCAGTGATCCCTTTCGTCACCGAAGCATTATGGCAAACGGTAGCACCATTGGCAGGAAAAACGCTCAAAGCCGAGGGCGACTCCATCATGATGCAAGCTTATCCATTGGTGAACAAAGAAGCGATCGATGAAGCAGCAGAAATCTGGATGACCGGCCTCAAAGCCGCCACCGATGCTTGCCGTAACTTGCGTGGTGAAATGCAATTGTCACCAGCCGTACGCGTACCGCTGTTATTGCAACCGGCGAATGCTGCTGACAAAGCACGCATGGAAAGCTACGCACCATACATGGCAGCCTTGGCGAAATTATCTGAAGTCCAGATCGTCGATGTATTGCCAGACTCACCAGCGCCAGTCTCCATCGTCGGTGAAACCAAGCTGATGTTAAAAGTAGAAATCGACGTCGCCGCAGAACGCGAACGCCTCTCGAAAGAAATGGCAAAACTCGAAGCCGAAATCAACAAAGCTCAAGCTAAACTCAGCAACGAAAGTTTTGTGGCACGTGCTCCAGCAGCGGTTGTCGAACAGGAGAAAGAACGCGTTGCGGGCTTCTCTGCGACTTTGAGTAAGATGCAGGAGTCGTTTGCTAAGTTGGGGTGATTTGGTTTTTAGTTGGGTTGTAAATGCAAAAAGCGCTTCGAGGTTTCGAAGCGCTTTTTTGTTTGAAGATCAAATACGTAGGGAAGGTGCAACCCGCGCCGCAAGAATTTTCAGAATTTCGTGACGGTATCTTCATTGGTCAAAAAATATTTGAAATCTAAATCACTAGGTTGATTTACAGCTCGGGGTTGCACCTGCCCTACATGGCTAACGATCGGAAATGTGCGCACTCATGAATTAACAACCAACGCGATAAACCCTAGCAACTGATTTCACAAAATTCTTTTTTTCGGCTTTAGACGATAAAAATAACTGAGTATTTTCGCCATTGTAGTGAGTATTGAGAAGAATAAAATCAGGCTTGCCATCGCGGTCAATGTCACCAGCCCAAACGATCTCAACAGTGCTGGCGAACTCGTCACTGTAGTCTTGATTGGGTTCAGCGGTATCGATGATAAATTGTCGACTCTTGCCGTCACTTAATTCAACTTTGCATTGCAATAGACTATCTTTAGAGCTTGCTTTTCCGCATACGTGAACCATGTTGAAATGGATATCATTCCAAGCAAATCCTTGCCGATTTTCTGTCAGTTTAGCTTGCACTATTGGACCGGTCTTTAGCCAGCTTGCCTTTATCATCAGAAGCAGATCGTGTTGAGTGTCCTCCACCAGTTTCCCGCTATAGCTTGACTTAATTTCTTCGTCGTCTACAACGGGATCGAACACTCGGCTTATTTTAGGCGAGCTCGGTACAAGCTCTGCTTGTTTATCTGAAACAATGAGCGCGAACCATCCCCTCACTATACCAAACCGAGCTGTAATTTCGTCACCATGATATTGTCCAGTGGACATAATCTGAATTTGCTCGCTTGGATTCGCCGCGTGCGACCATATGCCTCCGAAAAAGAGGGTAACTACGATGAATCCCTTTACGCTTTTATGCATGGCATGTCCTTTCCAAAGTGTACCGCGCGGGTTTCATCCACCCGTCTGTTAGACATCTTCCGTCTCGAAAAAATCGATATCAACTGCCTTTACTTCATATGAATTTTTTGTTTGGACACCGACTCCATATTTGTACATAAGATCAACAAGCCGAACGCCGTCGATGAGAATGATCTTATGGTGAGCGTCATTTGCCTTTTTCTTGGCGCTTTCTGCAAAGTCCGTCGTTGTCACGAAAATGCCTTTAGTCGTATCGCCACTCATCGCACCAATAAAGTTTCTAATGTCTGTTTCTTGAACTTTGTTTTCCGTAAATCGTTTGGCTTGAATGTATATTTTTTCTAGCCCTAGCTTGTCTTCATTCATCACACCATCAATTCCACCATCTCGAGACTTTGACGTTTCGACATATTCACCGTAGCCCATTCGACTGAGCAGAATTAACACGACTTTTTCAAAAGCGTAAGGGTCGTATTTCTTGAGTTTCTCAAGCAGCTCATTTTTGACGTTCCTCTCAATCTGCTCGATTCCACTATCGATTAAATCCTGAGGACTAAGGGTCGAAGCGGGCTTCTCAATTTGGGAATTTTCAGGTTTATAGAAATCAATCACATCGGCATTCATCTTCTCCAAAGTGATCGACTCTCTGTTGGCTGACTTCCCCTTTTCGGTGATCTGAACATGTCCTCGTTGGGGGTAATGAACCATACCACCCTTTTTTAAGTATGACTTTCCCCAAGCGATTCGATTTTCGATTAAGCGATCACCACTCTTCGTAGTTTGATCCAACAATTCGTTGGGCAACTCGGAGTAGTATTTATGCTCTACAAGTTCAATGAGTTTTCTACCTGTAATTATTTGCCCGTCGTCGAGAATATCGAGAATTGGCAAAAAAGTGTCATTGAATTTTGGAAGATCCATTGTTTTTCCTTATGAGCCCAAACGACCCATCTCATTTTCGGTTAAAAGATGTAGGTTTAATATTTTAGCCCGTAAGCTCGATTGCACGGCGCTAATTGCACCAGCCCTACACACTAAACAATCTCA